>CAZAQY010000111.1:0-24715 GCA_964486845.1 uncultured Pirellulaceae bacterium | reverse complement strand
GGCAGCTTGATCGGCTACCTGGGCCGCACCGGGCAGTCCGGTATTCCTCACGAAGATCGACGGGGACCGGCCGAGCGCGCCGGACATGACACCGTTGCTCGTCAACGCGGGTTTCGTCGCCACCAGCAGGGGACTGCTGCATCGCGGCGGATCGTTCGTATCTGCTGCGGCGGGTGACGTCGAACGGCCTCCGCTTTGATTCCCGTGTCAGCCGACCGCCCGACGCCCATTGACGCGCGTGTCGCTCCGACCCTGAACCGTTTCAGCCGTCTCGCGGCACCTCGCTCAGCAAACGCTCCGCCGTGAGAAGCCGCACGACGTAATCTGGCAGGCCGATCCCCCGGCGCGAGGCTTCGGCGGCGAGCCTCGTTTCGAGTTCGGTGGGCAAATCCAAGACCACGCTCATCGGACTTTTCTCCTTCACGTCAATTCCAGCACTCAGTCGCCGGGATGACAGTAGGCAGCCTACTCGTACTCCCACTTCATGATCCACGGATCGTCCGTTTCTTTTTGGAACGCCTTGAGCTTGTCCTGGTACTCCTTCAGCACCGCTGCGTAGTTCGGATCCTCCGCCAGGTTGACAGCCTCGTCGGGATCCTTCTGCAGGTCGTACAGTTCGAACTGCGGCCGATGGATGTAGCGGCCGACGGTCCGTTTGCCGTACGGGGCGTCCGGGCCTTGTTGATACTGGGCTTTCCAGCTGGCCGCCGCCCACAAGTCGGAAGCGAACGGGTAGGGCAGCGGGTAGGCAATGTTCCAGATCAGCTTGTACTGCTTGCCGCGCACCACGCGCATCGGGTAGTACATCTGGATCTCGTGGAACGTGTGCGAGGCGAACACGGCGTCCCGATGTTCGGGGCTGGGCTCGCCGAGAATCGAGATCCAGGACTTGCCGTGGTAGCTGCGGAAGCGGCGCCCGCCGCTGCGGTTTTCTTTCAACGCTTCGCCGCGCTGCTTCCAGTACTCGTTGGGATCGATCCACTGCTTCGGTCCGTTCGTCGCCGGATCGAGCCCGCCGGCGAAATCCAGCAGCGAGGGCGTGATATCGATGTGACTGATCAGGGCGTCGGAAACCACGCCGCGCCGCGGCTCGTAGGGGTTGCGGACCACAAACGGCATCCGCAGTCCGGGCTCGTACACAGTCGTTTTGGCGCCGGAAAACGCGATCCCGTTGTCCGACGTGTAAACGATCAGCGTCTTGTCGTACAGTTGGGCCTCCTTGAGGATTTCGATCAGCCGGCCCAGGCCCTGATCGATCCGCGAGCAGGCTTGGTAGTATTGCGCCAACTCGGCCCGCGTCTCCGGCGTGTCCGGCAGGAAGGCGGGCACGGGCACCTTGGTTGGATCGTAGAAGACCTCCTGGATGCCGGGATGCGATCCGCGATGGGGCTTGTTGCCGAACAGGTCGGGCTTCAATGCCAGCGGCGAGTCCTGGTCGATGCCGCCGCCGCGATGGGGGTCCGAAGTGGCGAAATACAGGAAGAACGGGCGCTGGTCCGCCTGGTCCGTGAGGAACTCCCGGCATCGCTCGGCCATCTGCACCGCGTTGCGTTCGTTCCCCTTGAGGTAAGTCTCAAAATGGTACACCTCTTCCGGCGCGACGTGGTACTTGCCGATGTGCGCGGTGCGGTAGCCGGTGCCGGCCAGCACGCGGGGCAGGGCGAGGCTGACCACGTCGTGAAACGAGGCGAATTTGTGGTAGTGGTGCTGGTGGCCGTATTGCCCATTCATGTGGTTGTGCAGGCCGGACATGATCACGGAACGGCTGGCGCTGCAACTGGCCGTGGTGGCATAAGCGTAGCGGAACAGGGTGCCGTCCTTCGCCAGCGCGTCGATGTGCGGCGTGACCGCCACCGGATCGCCGTAGCAACCCAGCGTTTGCCCCTCGTCGTCAGTGACGAAAAAGATGATGTTCCGCTCGGCGGCGCAGGAAAGTGGAAAAGGGGAAAAGTCCAAAAGTCGAAAAGGGGAAGAGTGAAAAAGTGAAAAAGTCGGAAAGTCGACGAGCAGAAGTGCCAGGCATAGCGCAAGGGCCCCGATGGGCAGCGGGCACCGCTTTAAGAAGGAGTTCGAAAAGTCCAAAGGGCGAAAAGCCGAAAAGCCGAAAGGTCGAGAGACCCGAAAACGGAACGTCAACGTAGATGCCAAGGAGCGTCCGCAGGTGCCTTCGACGGTTTCAGGTCTCATTTCTCGCCTCTTGCCTCCTCGACTTTTTCGACTTTTCGACTCTTCGACTTTTTCACTCTTCGCCTTTTCGCCTCTTGGCCCTTTCCCCCTCGCCCCTCAGTCCGCCGCGGTAAGCCACTGATAAGCCCACATGGGGTTGCTGCACACGTCGCAGATTTCCCCGTTTTGCAGCACCTGCCCGTGGCAAGCCGTGCAGTCGGCGATGGCGGGCAGGATCGACTTCTGACGTGCGCGCAGTGCTGCGGCCGCCTGGGTGTCGCCGAAGGCTTGGGCCGTGGCGATCTGGATGGCGAGGGGAACCAACTGGAACAGCACCAGGGGCGCCTTGCGCGACTCGGGCAAGACGCGCATCAACACGTCGGTAAAAGCCAACCGCCGGCCGTCCGGTTTCATGCCTCGGTAGGTGGCGATTTGCCTGGCGACCTTTTCTTTGCCGGCCGCGTCCCCCAGCCGAAACCTGAGCAGCCAATCCAAGTACCACTCGTCGGAACTGACATAGCGTCGCTCCTGGACCGCTGCCGTGGACTCGACGACTTGAAACAGCTCGATCTGCGCTTTGGTCGCCATCTGGGTTTTCGATTCGGACAACGGAATCAACATGGAATCGGTCCCGACAATCTGTTCCACATCGAAATGCGTCCGGCCGTAAAACAGATCGCGCAGCACGGACAATCCGGAGTTCAGGCTGGCCACGACTCGCCGGCCGTCCTTGCGGTTCTCGTGCCGTTCGAATTCTGCAGCTAGTTCCGTGAGCCGATCGGCTTTCTCATCAGGCATGGGCGTATCCCTCGGAGGTTTCCTTGATTTGCGTTCATAATACCCGATCGCGGAGGAAAAACAATGTGACCGATACAGGGCTTCACGGTCCTTGTCCGTTTGCCGTACAATCCTGGCGGGGACGGCGGTGATTCCTTTCCTTTCGAGGACGCGACGAACGTGGTGTGGTTCTTGGTGGCGGCGGCGTTAGCGGTCAGCGGTGGGACCGGTTTCCGGGCCATTCGCCGGCGGCAAGCCCTCGCCGTCTTTGTTTCCGGATTCCTCTTGAATGTCGCCGGCGCGCTCGTGTGGTGGTGCTTCCCGTCCGCCTCCTTCACCGCGCTGTGGCAGATCCAAGTGGTCTGCCTGGCCCTCGGTTCGGCGATCTGGACGCTGCTCGGGGCTGCCTACCCGGAAGGAATTCGACACGTTGAGCTGGCCGGCCGGCCCCTGATCTTTGCGCACCTGGCGATCCAAGCCGCGATCGGGCTGTTCGCGTTCCAGACGGCCTGCGGTGTGGTTTGTGCCGTACTGGATCGTCCCCCGCCGGCGGTGCAACCGCTGGATTGGTGGGCCTTGCCGGCCGCATCCGCGGCGGTGGTGCTGGGCCTGTGGGACCGCTCGGCGCGGTTCCCGCTGGCGGGCCTGTACGCTTTGGGGATGAGCGCCGTCGTCATGGGGAAGCTGCAGTGGCCTTTTACGACCGGACAGTTCTTCATCTGGGCCGTTGTCTGCGATCTGGCTGGTTTCGTGTTGGTCGCGGCCTTGCTGGGTTGGGTCCTGCCAAGCCTCAAGCCGCTGGGGGCGAAGCTGCGGATACCCCACGAGCCGGGCCGATGGTCCGCGCGGTGGTTTCATCGCGTGCAATCAGGGCTGGCATGCACCGTCGCCGCCGTGGCGGTTTGGGTCGCCACGGACTTTTCCTTCGACGGCATGGGCAAGGAGGTCGCGCTGTTCGGCCTGGCCGGACGCACGGCGGGTTGCCCAGCGGCGTTGATGCTGATCGGAACCGCGATCCTGATGGCGTGGCAGAGTCGCGGCGCTGGGCGAGCGGGCTGGCAATATGCCGCCATGATCGCAGGCGTGTTGTTCACCAGCTCCATCGGCTGGGCAACGCTGGGCGCGACCTCCTCCGCACCCTGGTACGACCGCAGCGTCAACCTGCTGATCTCCGCGTCGATGATGACGCTGCTGACAAGTTTCGGGCTGGCCCGCGTGCTGCCGCGCCACAGCGACTGGATCCTGCGCGGCCGCCGCGCGATGCCCGCGTTCGCCGGCTTGGCCCTGTGCCTGCTGGCCGTTGTCCTCACGCAACGATGGCTGTAGAACCGGCACGGGGAGGGCACGCTGCCTGCCGTTCTTTCCAGCATTTCCAAGCGTGCGGAGTTGCGAGGCCATCAGAGCAGAATGCCGGGCAAGAGCACCCGAAAAGACGGCGCAGCATTCAGGGGGTCCCCAAGGCAGCCTTCAAGCACTTGTCCAGCTTCGCCTGCATCGCGGCGGACAGTCTACCGATGCGCTCTCGCAGGCGGTCTTCACTCATTAACGTCCACAGATAACACGAAATCAGGCAGTCGCGACTTAATCCGGCAGCCGTAGCTTCGGGTGCCGAGCCGTCCACGAAAAGGCAGGCCGGATCATCGGCGCCAGCCAGGTTGCCGGTGACCACACTTGCGGATGCCGTCGCCAGTCTGCCGATAGGGTGCGCTTGGTCCCGCCCGCCCGCGTTCTCAGGCGGCTTCGAGCGGCGGGCCGCGATGTCGTCGACAATTTTGGCTTTCATTCTTCGGCGAACGTCTTCGCCAGCCGGTCGGCCTCGGCGCAGGCTTCCAGCGCCCGTTCGCAGCAGAAGCGGGTCAGCAGGGCGCGCGCGGCGGCGGGGTCGGTGGGCCAGAGCTTGGAGGCCTCGGCTTCGATCAGGGCCTGCTCCTGCTTCAGACGTTGCTCCATCGCCGACCAGGTTTTCTGGACGGCCGTGATTCGGTCGGCATAGGACTGGTCCACGACCTGGGCCAGTCGCTTGAACTTCCACCACGCCCGCGAGTAATCCGGCTGGAAGATATCGGGCGACGGCTGGAAGTGGTGCTGCAGCGAGAGCAGTTCGGCGGGGTCGCCGCGGCGGGCGTAGATTTCGGGCGTTTCCGTCACCGCGACGTGCCAGGGCGTCAGGACGCTGATGTCGGGCCGGCCGGTCGTGCGCCAGTAGGCGCAGCCGATTTCGCTCGGCAAGCCGGGACACAGCTGGAACACGGCCGCCTCTTGGGTCGTCTTGTTGAACATGGCGGCCACTCCGCCGGAGTCTCGCAACACCGCCGCCACATCGGCCACGGAAAACTGTTTGTGCGGGCGGACAGAAAAAGGCAACGGCTGCTCGGGCGGCCATTGGCCCGATTTGCCGGTGACCAGTTCCTGGCCGCGGAATTGGCGCTCGTCGGGCTTCGTCCGCTCCGGAGTCTGGTAGGCCAGGCGGAAGTTGAACGGCCGGCCGTCGGCCGGATCGTACCAGCCGCGCTGCGTGGCGTAGCTGATCAGGTCGGGCGAGGCGCGAAAGTTGGCCCGGTCCGCCAGGTCGATCTCGCCGATGATGTGCCGCGCGGGCAGGATCACGACCGCGTCGTCGGGCACCCGCTGGGCCACCCACCGCCGGCCCGCCACGACCTCGACGACCCAAGCCTCCTGCGGATCAGCCACCGCGTAGGTCCGGCCCGAGTGGGCATAGCCAAATCGTTCGACGATCTGCCCCATCAACTCCATGCCTTCGCGGGCCGAGCGGGCCCGCTGGGCAACGAGTCGCCGGAGCATGTAGCCGATCCCGCCGTCGCGGATTTCGCCGCGGGCGACCAGCGCGTCGTAGCCGTCCTCGCGCGTCATGCACTGGATGCTCGCGATGGCAACCCCCCACTCGTTGAGGTACCCGTCGCTGAATTCGAGACCCGGATTCTCGCTCCACAAGAAGGCCCAGGTTTCGGGCACGCCTTCGAGCCGGCCGCCGCGGCCGAGGTCCACCTTGGCGTCCGCCGCTGACCGCAGTCGCGGGATCTTGCGGAACTCGAGCACGCGGTCCAGCGCGTTTTCTTCGTTGTGGCCCAGCAGGACCGAGCCGTCGGCCGAGGCCAGGCGGCCCACGACGATGCCGTCGCACGCCGGCCCGGCGGGAACCGTAGCGAGGATCAGAACACCAACCAACAAGCCTCTGCAGAAATCAGACATAGCCTTCTCCGGCACCGGGGAATTAGCGAGGGACGTGGAACTCACATCAGCTTAACGAACCTCGCTCCCACAGGCAACAAAGCCGGGCACGAAAGCGTGGGTCGGTCAGAAAGCTTGGGCAGCGACGGAATCGCCTTCCCGGATCTGCTCTACCCAGTGCGTAACGAACCCGCTGTTCGTGTACGCGGTTGAAGCCGGTGCGACGCTGACGCTGACCCTGCTGCTGGCGACCTTGCCGCTGGTGATCGCCGTTGTGCATTACCGACAGTGGGGGTAAAATGCGGCTAGGACCGCGGCCTACGGTAGAAAACCCGCAGCACCGCAGGCTCCGTGGTTTCGTCCAACCAGTTTTTATCCCACCTGCCCCTTGAGCCGCCGATTCGCTTCCCGGCCGCCGCGGCTGTGGGCAGGTGGGAAAAAACTAATTCGTTTCGGGCCGTCGGGCCACCTGGTGCCGCGAGGAGTGCATTCGATGACGCAGGGCAAATCATACCCCGTCCCGTACGTCCTTACCACGAGGTTTTTCGTCGAACGAGACGCAGGACCGGCCGGAAACAAGCTCGGCAAACCAACGGTTTTATGTGGTCCGCATGTTCGACAGTCTCCGCGGCCTGGACCCCAACGTCTTCTTCACTCCGGGGGACAAAGGCTATCTGCTGTTTGCCAACCCCTTGGACAGCCGGGTCAGCGACTGGCCGCGCCGCGTGCCGGTGCGGATTCGCGCCATGCTGCTGGCCGGCGACCGACTGATCGCCGCCGGGCCGCCGGACATCGTCGATCCGCAGGACCCGCTGGGCGCGTTCGAAGGCCGTAAGGGCGGCGTGCTGTACGTCATCAACACGGCCAACGGCTGGCCGAGCAGTCCTTGCCCTCGCCGCCCGTCTTCAACGGCGCCGCCGCTTGCGGGCGTCTGTTTTTGGCCGCGGAGAACGGCGAGTTGGCTGGTTTTGGAAAGCAGTGAATTCAATTCTGAAGAGGAGGAACCGATGCGTCTCTCAGTGCCACCCGTCGCCGTTTGGTTTTCGTTGGGACTGGCTGCGTTTTGCACCGCAGCGGCCGCCGATCCCGCTGTGCAGCCGCCGAAGGGCGCTCCGGAATATCAAGCGCCGCCTCGAACGGCGGACGGCGCGAACATGGTCCTCACCGTGCAGAAGCTGGAGAAGGGCTTCGACCCAGAGCGGCCGCTGCTGATCTGGGCCATCGGCTCCAGCTTCACTAACGGGCTGGGCAACGGCGATCTCCTGATCGAACTGATCCGCCAGCGGTTTCCCAACGCGCCGCCGATCGTCTACAAGCGCATGGCGGGCAACTCGACTTCCTACCACTTCTCCCACGGCTGGGCGCGTCACCTGGTCATTCCCGACCAGCCCGACGTAGTGCTGATCTACAACTTTGGCAAGACGGAAGACGTCGATGCGATGATTGCGGAACTGCGCCGGCACACGACGGCGGACGTCCTGGTCGGCAGCCTGCACTGGTGCCTGCCGCACAAGCCGGTGTGGCCGGACCCGGAAGTCCGCAACAGCCATCAGGAGCCCGCGGCCCTGCGGGCGATGCGCGAGAAGTACGGCGTCGAGTTCGTGGAGAACCGCCGCGAGATGACGCAATACATGGTCGAGCACGGCCTGGTGCCGGAGGACCTGTTGGCGGACTCGGTCCACGAGAATCGGTACGCCTCGAAGATGACCGTGATGAACATCGCGCGGCACTTCCACCGGGCCGACAAGTTCGCCTACGAACCGGAGTCGCGCGAGCGGCGGATCGAGGCGGAAGCGCCGGCGGGCGTCGAAACGGACGCCGGCAAATGGACTGCGGCGGAAGACGGAGCGGCGCGCACCGCCACGGGGCAAGGCAGCGCGCTGAGCGTACGGTTCACCGGCAACCGGATCGAGTTGATCGGCTGGCGCGATCCCCGCGGCGGCACGGCCGAGGTGTGGATCGACGGCAAGCCGGCGGCGGAGATCGAGGCGTTCTATGTCGGCTACATTCAGCCGGACAAGCAAAACGCTCCCTTGCCGCCCAATCCGCCGCGCGACCGCTGTCCTCATGCCGTGTCGCTGGGAACGAACATCGTGCCCCAGTCGTGGACGATGACGATGACCAGCGACACCGGCGATTACGAACTGGTCGGCAGCGTGACGGGACCCGACGGCAGCGGCAACGGCCTGACACCGTTCACCAGCAAGTCGGGCCAGATCGTCGTCGATCCGGCTTTCTGGCGCGACGCCAAAAACAACCGCAGTGGCGATCGTTTCACGTTCGAGGTTTTCCGCGCGACGGCGGCCACGGTCGATTTCAAAGGCACCACGCGAGAAAAGTTCCGCCTGCGCTTGGCGGACTACTTGTCCAACGGTCCCCACGTCGTGAAACTCGTCGCTCGCGGCGACGGCGCGGTGACCGTCGATGCTTTTGACGTATTCCAACCGCCGCTGAAATAGTCGCGGATTGCGTAGCCTGTCCGTGGCGGAGCCGGTGCTATCGCATGGACACGGCTCGGAGAGCCATGCTACGGCTTGTCAGTATCCGGCGGCGGCGGTCAGGATCTGGGTGAGCGTTTCGTCGGCGAGGATGACGGGGTTGTACCGCATGCTGCTGGCTTTGCGGGCCAGGGCGACCAGGTCCCGAACGTGCGCCGGCTGGAGTCCGAAATCGCGCAGCGGCGGGATACGCAAGTGGTGCACCAAGTCGAACAGGAATCGGCGGCAGGCTTCCAGGGCTTCTTCCCGGGACAGCGTTGGGGTGCCGTTCAAGCGCCGTCCCAATTCAGCGTAACGTTCCAAGTACGGGTGGTGAGCCGATTCCGCCGCCAGCGCAGCGATGTTCGCCTCCACGACGTGCGGCAGCAGCGCGGCGCAAACCGCGCCGTGGGGGATGGGGAAGTTGGCGCCCAGAGGAGCGGCGAAGCCGTGGACGGCGCCCAGGCCCGCATTGGCCAGCGTGATGCCGCTCAGCAGCGCGGCCAGCGCCATCGACTCCCGCGCGTCCAGGTCCGAGCCGTCGGCGCAGACCCGCGGCAGCGCGGTGGCTGCCAGACTCACTCCCTGCAGCGCCAGCGCGTCCGTCAGCGGGCCGGCGCGATTCGACGTGTACGACTCGATCAACTGGCACAGCGCATCCAATCCGCTGGCGGCGGTCACCTCCGGGGGCGCTCCGGCCGCCAACTCCGGGTCGATCAGAGCGACTCTGGCCAGCAAGTGTTCGCTCCGCAAGCTGGCCTTGAACTTCTTCTCCGGGCAGCCGATCACCGCGTTCCGTGTGGCCTCGGCTCCGGTGCCGGCAGTAGTCGGCACGGCGATCCACGGCGCCGCCGGCTGCCGCAACGGATGGCCTTTGCCGACCACTTCCATGTAGTCCAGCGGCGAACCGGGATTGCGCATCAGGCCGGCGACCGCTTTGGCCGCGTCGATCGCGCTGCCGCCGCCCAGGCCGATGACAAGGTCACAATTGGCCGACTTGGCAATCTGTAGCGATTGTTCAACGTCGCTGGCCGTGGGTTCGCCGCGCTGCTGGCAGCACGTCATGGACACACCCGATGCCGCCAGCAACGTTGCCAACCGATCGACGACGCCCCCGTCGCCGGGTTGACCGGCGTTGGTCACGACTAGGGCTCGCTTGCCGAGTGCCGCCGACAACTCGCCGATCCGATTCACGGTCTGGCGGCCGAAGATGATTCGGCCCAGGCAAAAGAAGTCGAACGCAGTCATGAAATCATCCTCCCAGGCTGGGCAAGTCCGCCGCAGGACGCTATAAACCAAATAGCGGCGGACGGCACGCGGAGCGTGCCTGCTACTTTGGGTTCCCAGTGTAGCGGATCAGGCACGTCGATGAAACGATCGTTGTACTTTCTCGGTTGCCCCGTCTGGGCTTCGGCCCGCTGGCAGGGGAATCTGTTCACCCAGCATGCCAAGCGCGACCAGTGGCTGAGTCAGTACTCACAAGTCTTCAACGCCGTCGAGGGCAACAGCACGTTCTACGCTCTTCCGTCGAAGGACGCCGTCCAGCGCTGGGTCGATGCCACGAAGGCTCCGTTCCGGTTCGTGCTCAAATTCCCGCAAGCGATCAGCCACGAGCATCGGCTGGTGAACGCGGAAGCGGAGACCGAGGCTTTTCTCGAAATTCTCCGCATCCTGGACGACGGCCAGCGATTGGGGCCGGCCTTTCTGCAGTTGCCGCCCACCTTCTCGGCCAGTCACCTGGACGACTTGGAGACCTACCTGCGGCGTCTGCCGACCGAATTCGCCTACGCCGTCGAAGTCCGCCATGCGGACTTTTTCGATCAAGGCAAAAACGAACGCGCACTCAACCACCTGCTGGCGGAACTGCGCGTCGATCGAGTGCTGTTCGACAGCCGGCCGCTGTTTAGTGCTCCGCCCAGCGACGATCACGAACGCGCGTCTCAATCCCGCAAGCCTCAACTTCCCGTCCATCGCGCGGTGACGGCGCGCAGTCCGATCGTCCGGCTGGTGGGCCGCAACGACGTGCGATCCGTCATCCCCTGGATCCGCGAGTGGGCGCCGACCGTCGCCGCTTGGATCATCAGCGGAATGGTTCCGTACGTCTTTACGCACACTCCGGACGAATTGTACGCCCCCCTGTTGGCACGCATGTTCCACGACGAACTCCGCCAACACACGCACCGCGTGACCGAGATGGAGCCTTGGCCCGGCGAGGTCGCCCAAAGCCACCAACGGCAACTGGCGTTGTTCTGACAAATCAGCCGCAGGGCGATAGCCCATAGTTCTCCGAACCTTACGGGCTTGCCGCCTGAATGCACTGCCGATCATCATTTCGAGGGCTGTTCACGTAGGTATCCACGGGGTCGGCACGCATCGCTTGGACGTCGAACGGGCAGAGCAGTTCACGGAGAGGACCGGAGTTCTGAAATTGCGGATCGAGCCAGAGGTCGTAATCGGCGGCGTTCAAGATAACCGGCATACGGTCGTGAATCGGACGCGTCAGTGCGTTGGCCTCCGTGGTGATGATCGTACACGTCTCGATCGGCTCACCCGTTTCGGGGTTGATCCACCGTTCCCACAGCCCGGCCATGGCAAACGGCCGCTCGTCGCGCAAGCGGATGTAGTACGGCTGTTTGCCCTTGCCCGTTTTCTGCCATTCGTAGTAGCCGTCGGCGGGCACCAGGCAACGGCGGCGGCGCAGGGCTGTGCGAAAAGCGGGCTTGTCCGCCACGGTTTCCGCTCGCGCGTTGATCATGCGGCTTCCGATCGATGCGTCCTTAGCCCAAGACGGAATCAGCCCCCAGCGGACTATCTGCCATTGCCGGCTGGCATCCTCAGGACCGATCCGCACGGTCGCCACCGGCTGCGTCGGGGCGATGTTGTAGCGCACAGGCAATTCGAAAGGCAATTCACAGCCAAATTGTTCGACCAGCGCGGCCGAGTTCGTCCGCAAGGTGAACCGTCCACACATGATACTTCCCCTCATGGCTGAGAACGTCCAACGGCTGCCGACGCAACATCCCAACCCGTGATTTAACAAGGATTAAGGGCGATCCGAGTCACTGGCAGTCACTCCGGCATGACAGGTCCCGGTCACTTGGCATGAGAGCTGGCAACCCGCCGCAAACCTTCCAGAAACAGCCATGATTCCGCATTTCTCCCTGTCAATGCCGTTTGCCAAATTGCGTTGGGCCCAGATCTTGCTACACTGTGGCACTTTGCAGCGAACCCTGCCAAATTGAACCAAACCCGGTTTGGCAACGTAACAGGATGTTTGATTGGCCTGCCAATGTGGCCGAAAGCCCTACCGATCTTTCCCCCCCGATTGTGACTTGGCGGAACCATGATTGACAAGGTGGATAGGCAACCCATGATCGAGGCCGTTGGCCTCTCCAAATTCTATGGTCCTTTTGCGGCTTGCCGCGAGGTCTCTTTTAAGGTTCACGAAGGCGAGTTGGTCGCCTTCCTGGGGCCCAACGGAGCCGGCAAGAGCACGACGATGAAGCTGTTGACCGGCTACATCGCTGCGTCGGAAGGAATCGCCCGAATCGCCGGTCACGACATGGCGACCGATAGGATCGCCGGTTCTGAGCGGTTGGGCTACCTGCCCGAAAACGGACCGTTGTATCCCGATATGACTCCGAGCAGCCTGCTGGAGTTTTTCGCCGACGCCCGCGGGATGTTTCGCGATCAACGGCAAAAACGCATCGCCGCTGTCGTCGAACTGTGCATGTTGGGAAGCGTCTTTCACAAGCCCATCTCCAAGTTGTCCAAGGGTTACCGTCAACGATTGGGGATGGCTCAGGCCCTCTTGCACGAGCCGGACGTGTTGATCATGGACGAGCCGACGGTGGGGCTGGACCCGAACCAGATTCGTGAGGTTCGGCGCACGATGGAACGGCTGCGGGATGAGGAGAAGAAGACGATCCTGCTATCGACGCACATCCTGCAGGAAGTCGAGGCCATGGCCAGCCGGGTGATCCTCATCAACGAGGGCCGCTTGGTGTACGACGGCTCGGTCGCGGAACTGACGGACGGAAGGGAAGGGCTGGAAGGAGCGTTCAAGCGGCTGACTGCAGCGGACGCCGTCGCGGCGTAGCGATCCTGGGAATTCGCACGGCGAAACGCTTGGCCTTCTGGCGGTCTTCGATTTGAACCACGGATTTGACTCGAACCTCGGTTGAGAGAAGTAGCTATGATCTTCTGGCAATCCCTCGGCGACCTCTTGCTTCGCGACGCGCTGTTCCTGGTCGTACTGGCGGCGGTCATCACGCCGTTGTGCTTGAAAAAGCGGGCGACGTTGGCCGTGCTGAAGCGGAACTTTGTCGGCTATTTCAGCAACCCGACGGGCTACGTGTTCTTGTGCCTGTTCGTGCTGCTGACGTCGTTCGCCGCGTTTTGGCCTCACGACTTCTTCAACGCCAATTTGGCCAACTTGGACCAGTTGAACAAGTTTCTGCCTTACATCATGTTGATCTTCATCCCGGCGATCACCATGAGTATCTGGGCGGACGAGCGGCGGCAGGGCACGGACGAACTGCTGCTGACTTTGCCGGCCGCCGACTTCGACATTGTGGCGGGCAAATACATTGCGGCCGGCGCGATTTTCACCGCCTCGCTGCTGTTTTCCCAGTTCTGCAACTTTATTGTGCTGGCTTCCTTGTCGCTGGGCGATCTGGACACCGGTCTGTTCTTCGCCACCTACTTCGGCTATTGGTTGGTGGGCATGGCGATGCTTGCCGTGGGCATGATCGCCTCCTTCCTGACGGGCAACATCACGGTCGGGTTCATTCTCGGCGCCATCTTCAACGCGCCGCTGGTCTTTGCGGTCAAGGCCGACGTGATCATCCGCAATGCGACGCTGTCGCGCCTCGTTTCCGGTTTCAGCATCGGCGCCCAGTTGGATGATTTTGGCCGGGGGGTGATCAGTTTCTCGTCGGTGGCCTATTTTGCCTTGGTGGCGGTGGTCGGTCTGTATTTGAGCATGGTGCTGATCGGCAGCCGGCACTGGACCGGCGGCCGTGACGGGACGTCCCTGCTGGGGCACTATCTGGTTCGCACCCTTTCCTTGGTCGCCGTTGTGCTGGGGGTGAACTACGTGTTCGCCAACAACGATCTGCTCGGCGGTATGCGTCGCGATCTGACGATCGGCAAAGTCAGTTCGTTGTCACCGGACACCAGGCAACTGCTCCGCGAACTCAAGGCCGACCATACGATTCAGATCGAGGCGTTCATCAGCGGCCAGGTTCCTGAGATCTATGCCAAGACGAAATCCGACTTGATTTCCATGTTGAAGGAATTTCGGGCCGCGGCGGGCGGCAGCAGCATCAACCTCCGCATGCACATCCTGGACGAGGGCAGCGAGGATGCCATCGAATTGACTGCGTTGGCGGAGAAACGCTATGGCATCAAGCCGGAAGTGGTACAGACGCGGACTCGCGGCCAGTTCAAGGACGCACAAGTCATGCTGGGCGCCGCGTTCACCTGCGGTCTGGAGAAGGTGGTCGTGCCGTTCTTTGACTACGGCATCCCGGTGGAGTACGAGTTGATCCGTTCCATCTGTACGGTAGCCAAGAAAGAGCGGAAGAAGGTCGGCGTGGTGCGGACGGACGCTCGTTTGTTTGGCGGCTTTTCGTTTGCCGGGGGGCGACCGCAGGACATTCCCAAGCAAGAGATCATCACGGAGTTGGAAAAGCAGTATTCCGTCAAGGAGGTCGATCCGACCAATCCGATCGAAAAGGATGCCTACGACGTATTGCTCGCCGTGCAGCCGTCGTCGCTCAGCCCGGAGGAATTCGACAACTTCGTGGAGGCGGTCAAGAGCGGTCAGCCGACGGCGATTTTCGAGGATCCGCGTCCGGTCTTCATGGCCGCGCCCGCTACAGGCGAACCCAAGATGCCGCCGGGAGGCATGGGCGGAATGTTCGGCGGCGGAGGCGGTCCGCAACCGAAGGGCGACATGAAGAAGTTGTGGAACATGCTGGGTTTGGAGGTTCCGGGCGAGACCAGCATGATGGGCCTGTTCGCCCCGGACATCGTCTGGCAGGAATTCAACCCGTATTGGAAGCTGGATCTTCCGGCCATCGTCGACAATTTTGTGTTCTGTCGCCGCGAAGCGCCCGGCGGAGAGAACTCGATCAACGACGATTCGCCGATCACCTCCGGCCTGACCGAGATCTGCTTCCCGGTGCCGGGCGCGGTCAAACCGGACAAGACCAGCGACCTGAAGTTCCAAAAACTGGCCACCACGGGCGACGCTGCCGGCACGCTGAGCTTTCAAGCCTTCGAGGAGCGTCGCCAAAACCGGGAAGCGGTGGGAATTCGAGGTGAACGCAAAGGCGTCCAGGTGATCGCCGTGCGGATCACCGGCAGTTTGCCGGAGGACAAGTCAATGTCCGACGCCGGGGCGGAGGAGGCGAAAGGCGATGCGCCGGAAGCCGCCGACAAGACGCCGCCTGCCACGGCTGGCGGAGAACCGACCAAGGAGCCGGCCAAACCCTCAGCAAAGGACGACGCGGGTGACGCTCAAGAGCCGGCCCAACCGAAAGCGAAGGGGGAGGCAGGCGACGGCAAGGAACCCGCTGAGCCGAAAGCGAAAGAGAAAAAGCCGCGCGGCCTCGACGTGGTCTACGTGGCCGATATCGACGTGATGATGCCCGGCTTCCTCCGGATGCGGGCTCGACCCGGCGAGGAGGCGGAAATCAACTGGCAATTCGAAAACGTCAACTTCGTCTTGAACGTGATCGACGTCCTGTCGGGCGACGATCAGTACGTGAACATCCGCAAGCGCAAGCCGAAACACAGCACGCTGCGCATCGTCGAGGTGAACACGCAGGAAGCGCGGGACAAGGAGTATTCCCAGGGTCGCGAGTACCAGACGGAGTTCGACAAGGAGGTCAAAAAAATCGAGGATGAGAACCAGAAAGAAATCAAGAAGTTCGAGGATGCCCTGGAGGAGCTGAAAACGAAGCAGCGTCAGGATGGGCAGGCAGGCATCCGGTTCGCCGACCTGCAGAGCCGGGCGCAGAAACTGGCCGAAGTCCAGGAACGCCTGAAACGGCGGTTGGCCGTGAAACGCGAGCAACTCCAGCGGCAGCTCCAAGAAAAAAACCAGGACGTCCAACGGCAGGTCGACCAACAAATCGCAGGCATCAAGAACTACTACAAGACCCTGGCGGTCGCCTTGCCACCGATCCCGCCGTTGTTGGTGGGTCTGATCGTCTTTGTGCGGCGCCGGTTACGTGAACGCGAAGGCGTGTCCAAGGCGCGGCTGCGGTAGCCGGAACCAGCTCGGAAAACATCCAGAAGCAACGTGCCAGACCCCGCATCATGCTTGAAGGCGGGAAGTTGTCGGAGGAAGGAAAGCGATGAACGAAGGCATCAAGACGCTGATTTACGCGGGGGTCGCCGCCGTGGTGACGATTCTGGCGATTTTCTCGCGGCCCCCCGTCGAGAGATTCAACGTCGGCGAACAGGTGGAAAAGCTCCTGTTCGAGAAGTTCGACGACCCGGCCAAAGCGGGCAGCATGGAGATCGTCAAGTATGACGAGACCTTGGGAACGCTCGAAGAATTCCGTGTGGCCCGCGACAAGACGACGGGAGCGTGGACGCTGCCCAAGTACCAGGGCTACCCGGCCGACGCCGAGTCGCGCGTGCGGGACGCCGCCCTGCTGCTGGTCGACCTGCCGATTCTGGGCATCGCCTCCGAAGTGTCCGGGGACCACCGGATGTTTGGCGTCGTCCAACCCGACAAAGAGAAGCTGAAGGTCGGAGACGAGGGCGTCGGCTTGCTGGTCCGGTTCGAGGATACCAAGGGGCAAGACCTGGCCAGCTTGATCATCGGCAAGAAGGTCAGCGGCGCGGAGGGGCACCGATTCGTCCGAAAGGTCGGACAGGATGTGGTCTACGAAGTCAAAATCGATCCCGACCAGCTGTCCACCAAGTTCAAGGACTGGATCGAGAAAGACCTGCTGAAGATGAATGCCTGGGACGTGGAAAACGTCGCCCTCAAGAACTACACCGTGTCGCTGCAGCCGCCGAATCGTGTGCTGGTCGACAAGAAATTCGACCTCACTGCGGACTTCAAGGACTCGGAGTGGAAACTCAAGGAGTTGAAGAAGTACGTCAAAGGGGAGGGTGTGGCCACGGCGTTGGGCGAGCACGAAGAACTGAACAAGGAGAAACTCAACGACCTGAAGACGGCCGTCGATGACCTGGAGATCGCCGATGTCCGCCGCAAGCCCAAGGGCCTGGGAGCCGATCTGAAGGCCGGCGCCGGGATGGCCAAAGACGACGAGGGCATGGTGGATCTAATGAAGCACGGCTTCTACATGGTGCCGATGTCCAGCGGCGAGACCGAGTTGCTGAGTGCCAACGGCGAAATCACGGTGGGCATGAAGGACGGTGTCGAATACGTGCTGCGATTCGGCGAAACTGAGGAAAGCGGCGACGTTGCGGAGGGCGAAGGCGAAAACCGTTACCTGTTCGTCACTACGCGGGTCGATATGTCGAAATTCCCGCAGCCGGAACTCGAGCCGGTTCCGGAGTTGCCGGGAGGGCCCAAGCCGGCAGACGCCGGGGAGCCCAAGGCGGAAGCGCCTAAAGAGGTCGGCCCCGGCGAGAAAGAATCGAAACCCAAGCCGAAATCCGACGCCAAAGCGGAGGCGAAGTCCGAACCGAAGCCGGAGGCGAAGTCCGAAACAAAGCCGGAAACCTCGTCCGGGACGGCCAAGCCGTCGGCCAGCGACGAGACGGCGACCGCCGAAGCGGCCAAGTCCGAGGCCAAGCCGGAGGCCGAAGCCAAGCCCGAACCGGAAGCCAAGCCCGCCGCCCCGGAGGGCGATGCGAAGGACGCCAAAACCGAAACGCCGCCCAAGACCGACACGGAAGCCAAAGAAGCGGAGATCGAGAAGGAACGCGAACGGATTACGAAGGAAAACCAGCGGAAAATCGACGAGCGAAACGACAAGCTCAACAAGGCCAAGGAGAAGGTGGCCGAGTTGAACACCCGCTTCGGCGACTGGTACTATCTGGTGTCCGACAAGCAGTTTAAGAAGATCCAGTTGGGACTGGACGACGTCATCAAGAAGAAGGAAATCAAGGCGGGCGAAGGGGACAGCGTGGATGACTTCCGCACGCTGCAAAAGGAAGGCTTGAAGAAGGACTGAGCGCCCCCTCAGACTCAAAGTAGCCATCACACTCCGTGTGATGATCGGCAAGAAATACTGGACGCGTATTTCTCAAACGCTGCTAAACGAGTTTGGCCACGCTTGTCCTCAGCATCGCGTTGGCAGGCACGCCGTGCCGCCGACGAAGATCTCGCAGGCATCCGGATGCGCGCCAAGTGCGATGATCCGCAGTTTCTCGTCCTCCGCCGGCGACTGCTCCGCGGCGGGAACTGCACACGGGAAAATTGCCCAACTGCCTAAGATCACACCGCCCAGTACCCAAACGACGATCAAGCATCGTCGGCGGCGACCAATCGCTGCAAGCCAAATCGCCCGACACCGGTGACTGCGGCCGCTTCCAACAGGTCGACCTGGGCGAATTGAAGATCGAGCCAACCGGCAAGGTTTCCATCGCCGTCAAAGCCGTCTCCGGAAGTTGGCAGCCGTTCAACATGAAGTCGCTGATGCTGAAGCCGGCGCCGTAGACGGGCGCCCGGCCCGTTTGGGAGTGCGGCGGCTTGCCGCCGGTGGTCGTTGCGCCCGAACGGACGGCATTCGAGGTCCGTTGCCCGTCCAAACGCATCCTGGCCCATCCTGCTGTTGGCATCGACGAGTACACGGTGTACCCCGTGAACGCTTACGACCTGGAAGATTGACATGGGCAACGAAATCAAAGAACACGTACGAGACCGTTATCTCACCGAGGAGGAGGCTGCCAAGTATCGGAAGATTCGTGAGTTGGTGGCGGACGAGTTGCCGGAATTGCGCCGTCGGGCGAAGGCTCGATTGCGGGAACTCCGCGACGCCGTTGAGGTGTTTGCCGAGTTGCGAAGGGTGCGCGAGGCTCAGGGCCTGAGTCTGGGCGATGTCCAGCGTTTGACAGGGATTGATCGTTCCGCCCTCTCGAAGCTGGAACGCGGCGAGCGGGCAAACTTTACGGTTGATACCCTCACGCGGTACGCGGCAGCCGTGGGCAAGCACGTGTCGTTCCATTTGACCGATGCCACGGAGGCGTAGCGGGGCGGCAGTCAAGCTGGCCGCGCGCTGTCCGTTCACATGGCGCAGCAACCGGATGGATCCCAGCGGCCGATAGGGTCCTGGAAAATGGTTGCGGAGTGACCGGCCGCGCGGTCATCCGTATCGTTACGTTGTACGCCAGCAGCCGCATCGGCACTTCCGGCGACGGCCGTGAAATCACGGCTTTTGCGGTGTGACCGGGAAAAGCTTCTTGAGTTCCTCCCGGTTGGGACGCCTTCCGTACTCGCAGATTTCGAAGGCCTCGGCGTACTTGACCTGTTTGCCGGTCTCCTCGCCGTACAACTCAATCAGCTTGTCGCGGTAGGTGTTCGCGAGGTTCACGTGCCGTTGCCGGAACCAGCCCTGTTTCAACTGGGCTTGCCGGGCCTTCAGGTCGGCCTCATCGCGCGGCATCCGATCCGGCCCGCCGCCGCAGCCGCCTTCGATGAATTGCGACACCAGTTCGGCCAGGCCGTCCATTTTCCGCTCGATCACCGAATCGATCGAAACCACGATGTCCGGCTGGAACGGAGTGGGCTTCTGGAAGCCGTCCGACGCGTAGAGGAAGACGGGGTTCTTCTTGAGCGCCGGCGTGTCAGGACAGAAGAACGGCACCGTCACCATGTAGGCCGAATCCTGCACGAGGATGCTGGTGTAGCGGTGATCGGGATGGTAGTCGTTCGGGCGATGCGTGATCACGATGTCGGCGTTCCAGTCGCGGATCAACCGCGTGAACGTGCGGCGGTTTTCAAGCGTCGGCTCGATCTCGCCGTCGTGGATGTCCAGCACATGCGCGGTGGTGCCGAAAACCTTGGCCACTGCCTGGACTTCCTGCGTACGCCGCTGGGCCAGCGGTCCGCCGGCCATCTGCCAGTGGCCGATGTCCCCGTTGGTGGCCGAAACAAGTTTCACGTGATGCCCCTGCTCGGCCCACAGGCACGCCGTGCCGCCGACGAAGATTTCGCAGTCATCCGGATGCGCGCCGAAGGCGATGATCCGCAGTTTCCCGGCCTCCGCCGGCGACTGCTCCGCGGCGGGAACCGCACACGGGAAAATCGCCGTACTGCCTAAGATCACAGCGCCCAGTATCCAAACGACTAACCTGCCTCGCTGACTCATGATCCACCTCCCGTACAAGTGTTGGTTCGCAGAACGCGCGCCTCTTGTTTGGCCGCGCGTCCCATTCTAGCGAACTTCTTGCCCGCGGTGTTGCATGCCGGAGGATGGGCGACTGGAAACGGCTTCGCCGCCGAGGGCGTCCGGGAAGATCTGCTCCAAGGTTCCTTTGAGCAGGGGCAACGGCTCGCGGCTCAGTTGCGGCTCGTCCAGCGTGCCGGTGACGTGGATCAGCAGCAGCTGCTTGCTCGCCTGGCGGACGACGGTGCGGATGACCGGCAGGTCCAGTTCGAGACGGCCGACCAGCGAGTAGAATTTCAGATCGATGCGGCGATCCAGGTCCAGTTCGCCGCTGCCCTTCAGGCTGACCGCGTCGCCGTAGAAGTTGATCCGGTCCAAGTAGACGTGCTCGCCTTGGATGCGGAAGTCGATTTCGCTGCTGGTGAACGCCGTCGTGTCAGGCTGGCGGATGCTGAGCAGTTTTAGCAGGGCCAGCATCACGGGAACCTCGTAAATGTCGGCCTCATACAGCCGGATCGCCCCGGTCCCGCGCCACGACGGCCGGCCGAACCGATTGCCGCTCAGCTTCAATAATGCGTTGGCCTGACCGCGGATGTTCTGGGTCTTGAGAGCCACTTCCTGAGAAAACTCTGCCAGGTTGCCGCGGTCCAGCCGCACCTCGACGCGAAACGGCATCTCCGGCTCGAACCCTACTCGGACATCAGCCGACAACTGCCCGCCGATCGCGCGGGCCAGCAGCGGACGCGGCGGACGATCCCGCGCATCGGCATCCGCCTCGGCCCCGAGGACGAGACTCGAGGCGTCGACGTACAGCGGTCCGGTGACGCCGGTCAGTTGAATGTCGCGGTACATCACCGAATCGAAATTCAAATGGCCGCGGGAGGAGAAGTTGCCGTTGCCGCTGCTGCCGGCCAGACGGACGTCGCCGTGCAGGTGGTCGATGGGAAACCCGCAGTGGAGGCTGCCGTCTTCGACATCCACGGTCACATCCCAAGCCGTCGTGGGCGGCTCGTCACCACCGGCGCTGGAGAAGGCCAGCGACCCTTGCAGGCAGAGGTCGCCGCGCAGGTTCATCCGTTCCACGGCCTTGCCCAGTTCCTTGGGCAGCGCCGCCAGCAGCTCACGATTGAGGTGGATGCGGTCGGCGGTCACGTTGGGCAGTTGCACGGTCCAGGAGCCGTCTGGAGCAACGCCGCAGGCGCCGTTGATGTTGATCTGAGTCTCCTCGTGCTTGGCGGAGACGTTCCGCAACAGGAACCGACCGTTGCTGTACTGGACGGTGCCCGCCACTTCGTCGAGCCGATAAGGGAACCAGGTGGGCAGGATCGTGATGCTGTGGCCCTCATCGTGGGCGGCCCTTTTCTTCCATTTTTCGCCGCTGACCTCGATGGCCAACTGATTGCGCACCGAGGCATAGTGGATATCGACTTTCAAATGATCGACGGTGCCGCGGGGCCGCAATTGGTTCCACACCAACTGGGCGCCCGGCTGCAGCGCGTCGCGCAGTTCATCCTCCAGCGGCACGTCCGTACCGATCAGGTTCAGCACCAGCTCGCTGCCCGTGCCGGGCGTGCGCCGCCAGAACCCCGTGCCTGCGACATAGGCGGTGCCGTTGCGGCCCGCCAGGTCTTGGAACGTCCATCCTTGGTCGTCCCACAGCAGCCGGCCGCGAATCATCCGCAACGGGTAGGGGAACCGTTCGTAATTCAGGCCGCAGTTGGACAGCTCGATCTGCACTCGCCGGTGTACTTCCGGGTCTTTGGGGTCCGTCCGCTCGAGCCGGCCTTGGACGGCCAACCAGCCGGACGGCCGCAGCGAACGGACCACGTCACGGCCCTTGGGATCGACCAGCGCGGCCAACAGTTTCTCGTCCAGCGGAATCGGCTGCTGGCAGCCGAATTCGACCCAACCCGTGAAATGCTCGCCGGGATTCAACACATCGCTGCGGATCTTTACGTCCTGGCCGCCGGCGGCGGCCGTCACGTCGACTTGCAGGCGGTTGTCTTTCAGCTGCACCGTCCCGCGGCTACGTTCCAGCCGATAGGGAAAGCGGTGGTAGGCGAAGGAGACGTCGTGGCAGGCGACTGCCAGTTCGGGCGTCCACTGCCGGCCGTCGAAATCGAGCCGCAGTTGGGCGTCGATGCTTCCGGCAGGAAAGTACTTCCGCCACAGGGCTTGAAGGTCCCTGGGCAGGACTTCCAGAAAGCGCTGGTCCAGTTCGAGGCGCCGCGTTTCGGCGGTCAGCGTCAGCGGGCTGTTGTCCTGCCAGCCGCGACGTTCCGCTTGCAGCGTGACCGTCGAGGCGCCGTTGCGCGCGAACACCTGGTCCACGCGCAGGTGCCGGTTGTCCAACTCGATTCGGGCGCGCACGTCGTACAGCGGGCAGGGCAACCGGCTGTCGCGGATTTGTCCGTCGGCCAGGGAGCCCTTGACAAGGAAGGCAATCGGAGCGGAATTCTCGGCGCCGCTATCGGCGCGGAATTCCAGATCCAAGCGGCCGTTGACCGTGCGGGCCGGGGCCAGTTGCTGCTGCAACTCCAGCGGCAGGGCCGCGAACAGTTGTGGCGACCACTGCAGACCCTGTACTTTGCCCGTCACGCTCCACGCGACTCGCGTACTGTCAATCAGCGCCTGGAACTCGACGCACTCGAAGTGATCCCCGCCCACGCGTCCGCAGATGCGTGTCGGCGGCGGGAAACGGGCCGCCCCCGCATCCGCCGGATTGGTCGCCGGCGGTTGGGCCGCAATCTCCAGACGCAGGTTGCGGAGGTTCAGCGTGCGGCGGACGCCGCCCCGCGGATCCGTCACTTCCACGGTCCCGTCGCGGACGGTCACCGGCGGCTTCGACAAGCCAAACCTAGGCAGCGGCCACAACCGCTGAATGTCCCACGAGCCATCCTCCTGCCGCTCGACCCACAACCGCAGACCCGACAAGCACACGCGCTCCGTCGGCGGCTTTTCGCCGGCGAGCAACGCCTCGGCATCAAGCTTGCACGCCGCAAAAATCTCGTCGACAGACACCAGCGGCCGGCCGTCACCGCGCCGGGCAATGGACAGCCCGTAAATTTCCACCCCGCGTCCCTCGAACATGCGGGCGTGTCGCACCGAGACGCGGAATTCGCGGTACTGCTCCCGGAACCGCCGTTCGACCTCCAGGCGGATCTCGTCGTTCACCTGCGAACGGACGGCGACCCAAGCGACCAACAGCCCTCCCACCACCACGGCGCAGGTCAGCAGGACGCCGCGCAGGAAGGCGTTGAATCGAGCCGGTAGTCCACGCTTCCGTTCGTGCATGTCTTGCGACGGGCTCCGCCCATCGAACTCAGGGGTCAGGGGTCAGGAGTCAGGCTTCAGGGTTCAAGGGTCAGGGGTCAGGGGTCTGACTTCAGGAATAGGACTCGGCGTGTCGCTGTCCGACTCGGCGGGTGGGGTCGTTTTGCGACAATGCTGGATCAACCAGTCGGCGGCGGGCACGATCAGCACCAGCAGCGCGGGCTGGCGATAACGGATCGAGCCGACGAAGATGACGTGCAGGGCGGTGAAGTAGACCGCGGGAACAAGGCACAGGACGTAGGGCCAGCCCCGATCGGCGGCTTGCCAGACGCCCCAGAGTCCCAGGACCAACACCGGGAGGTACGCCACCGTCAACACCAGGCGGAAGGTCCAATTCCGCAGCGACGCTTCGTTCGGCCAAACGTTCCAGATGCGCAGGAACTTGATCGCCGACAATTCCGCTGCGCGTCCGGGATGGTTCACCGCCCAAGCGATCGCTGCGTCGCGCATCCGGCGGTCCAGGCGTGCCTCGAAACCCTCGCCGCGATGGGCGTCTGCAGGATTCTTGGCATCTTCCCGGCGGAGCTGTTCGCGGAAATCGTCCACGAACCGCATGTCGCTGGCGCCGGTCGCCTGCGGATTCAGTCCGTCGTACAAGCTCTCGCCGACCTGCAGCGTCGCCGGCACAAAGCGGCCGGTGACGCGCCAGTTCCGGACCCACCACGGCGTCATTGCCACGGCCAGACCGATGACCAGCCACAGGCCGAGCCAGACGTTTCGCTGCCGATTGCTCGGACCCAGTAGCGCGATGGCCGCGGCGAAAGGAGTGAACAACAGCCAGCTGGGACGCGTCAGCGTCGCCAACCCGGCCACCACGCCACCCGCCAGCGCCCATGCCGCTTGCCGCCCCCGCGAAGGCGATCGCCACGCCAGCGTCCACAGGCACAGTTGCAGGATCATCAAGGGACAGAACGGCGCCTCCGACAGCACAAAGGTGCTCATCGAAATGGCGTCCGGATAGATCGCCGCTACGCCACCCGCCAGCAGCGCCGCCGAGCGGTCGAACAACAGGCCGGCCAGGGCCATGACGGCCCCCACGGCCAGCATCCCCATCACGGCGCCCAGCCACCGCGCCCAGAGCACCGGCGGCTCTTCCCCTGCCAGGCGAAACACGCTGGCAAGCAAGATCGGGTATCCGGGCGTGCGGAACACGCGCCGGTCCGGGTTCAGTTGGTACGGCCCGCCGTGGGCCACCGCGCGGGCCAATTCCCAGTACGCTTCGCTGTCCGGAAAAGCAAACTTCGCGCCGCCGGGCAGACGGTGTTCCCACCAGCAGCCAGCCGTGATGCGGATGGCCAAAGCGCCCAGCAGTGTGCAAAGCAACAGTTTCCGGTACATCTCTTGATGCGGCCTCGGCCGTAACCAGAGTAGGTTGAGACTCCGCCCCGACCCGGTCGTGACCAAGCCTCAACACGTCTCGAACAGGTCGGGACAGAGTCCCAACCTACGTCC
>CAZAQY010000110.1:0-24776 GCA_964486845.1 uncultured Pirellulaceae bacterium | reverse complement strand
CCGTCCAAAAAGTCACCTGCTGCAGCAAACGATGATCCATAATTCAGTACTCCGAAGTCTGTCAAAAACTCTACGGAGTACATCCCTCGCGGACCTTGGTCGAGTGATCAGCCTTCGCGAGGGAATTCTTTTTGCGGCCATCAGGCAGCTTGCTCAGATTCTGCTGATTATTCCGCCCGGATCTGGCGCACGCTCAGCGGCCGCTCCCGAATTGCCAAGAACTTTAGGTCAATTCGCCCTATGGGAATCCGGGCTAGCGTCATTGGTCGACGCGTGGCTCTCGACGCCGCGCGTAATTCGCGTTGCCAGCGACCTGACTCGATTGGAGTGCCGCGTCAAGCCGCTTCGCATGGGCGATACGATGCTGCTTGCCGACTTCGACCATTTCTTTGCCAACGACCTCGCGGAGGTTATCGCGCTCACGCGAACGGTCATGGACTCGGAGAAATCCCCGATCGTGCCACACGCCTCAAAATCGACCAGCAAGTGACGAAATCCGCGCGCGAGCATTTCGTGATCTACGCCGACCAGCGATCCGGTCAGCAGGTCTGGCATTGGGTCCGGCGCGAGCCGGGCAGGCCGCTGGCCAGCCGCGACCATCGGTTCGACGTCGCCCAATCCGGCACGCCCCTGATCCAGCGCCTGGAACAGATCGCGGTGGGCATGGCGGAAGAAGAGCAACTGACGCTGTTCGAGGTGACCGGCAAGGCCAAAAAGGCCTTCGGCGTCGATAAGGTCACCAAGAAGTTCTACGAGCGGTTCAAGGCCGAACACGCCGCCTTTCTGAAGTTCGTCAAGGGCATCCCGAGCGAGGCCGACTTGCAGTGGTACACGTCGTTGATGCTCAACCGGCTGATGTTCGTCTACTTCATCCAGAAGAAAGGCTTTCTCGACGGCGGCCGATTGCTCCTGCTTTCGCCGTTCGGCGACGCCGTCACCCGCACCACCGCCGCTCAGGCGCAAGCCTGCAACGAATTCATCGCCGCCCTCTGTCACGCCGTCCTCATCCCCCACGCCTCACCTGGCGGCAAAGCCGAGGCCATCGCGCCGCGTATCCTGGTCCAAAGCCAGCCCTTGTTCACGTTTCCCGAGGACGAGAACACGGAACTACTGAAGCTGGGCGCGCAGCCTTACCAAATCGATCGGGTCCAACGCTGCCTGCCTGGTGATTGACGGACAACTCGGAGCACCAGAACACGGGGCTGGCGGCTGGACAAGGCCAAGATCAGCGATCCGGCGGCCGCATCGCCCATGACAAGAAAGAAGCAAAAGATGTGGGCTACGCTGGCATGTTTGGGGGTAATCGGGTTAGAATCAAGCTCATCTGAGGCTTGGCCTGGATGGTTGATCGACGCGAGGCGATTTCGTAACCTGGATTACCATGAAGACTTACGTTTGTGCCAATTGCGGTGCTGAAGTGCGGCGGCCAACGCCGCCGCTCAGTTGTCAATCCTGCGGTCAGAGGCGGATCGGACTGTTCCGCGAAAAACCGGCGGGGGGTGCGCCTTCGGGTCCTGGCCCGGCGCGGCCCGGACCGGCTGTCGGCGCTCCGCCTCCACCCGGTCCCGTCGCACCCGCGCCGGCAGTTCCCGTGGTTCGCGGCGCGCCGCCCGTACCTGGCGCGCCGCCCGTTCCAGCCGCGCCTGCCGCACCCGCGTGGCCTCCGGCGGCCCCCGCGGGGCAGCCTGCCGGGCCAGTGCAGCCCTCGGCGCCTGTCGCTTCGCCCATGATTCCTGCGGCGCCGACGCCACCCGCGCCAGTGGGCCCGCCGGGGGCACCGATCGCCCACGCGGCGCCTCCCCAGCCCGCGGTCCCGCGGCCCGTCGGTCCCAGCCCGATTTCGGCAGCGCCTGGGGCGCCCGCGACTCCGGTTCGTCCTCAGCCGGCACCGGCCGTGCCGCCGTTCGTGGGCCCGTCGCACATCGAGAACGTGGTGCCATCGGATGTCGCTCAACTGCCTCCCATGGCACAGGCGCCGGCTGTCGGAACAACAACGCCCGTGGCCACACCGCCGCCGCGCCGGCCAGCGGGGCCATCGGCAGTTCGTCCGGCGGCTGGCCCGACCCCGGCGGGACCATCTCCAGCCGTGCCGAAGGTCCCGGCTTGGACCGAATCGCCGCCGAGTGACGAGGCAACGCCGAAGCCAACTCCTGCTGGCCGGCGTGCAGCGGTAGAGCAGGAGCCACCGGAGACGGTCGAACAGCCCGAGGAATCGGCTGCCAAGGTGGACAAGAAGGCACCGGGCAAGCCCATGTGGGTATGGCCCAAGCAGATTCCGGGCCAGCCCTATTCGACGGCGCCCGTGCGATGCTGTCCGGTCTCCTTCGGCAAGACGCAATTCGCCGCTTGCTTCGGCCACGAACTGGTCGCATTTGACTGGAAAAACAGCGGCTTGGAAGTGATATGGAAATACGACTGTGTGGGCCATGTGCCCGGCTCGCCCGTCATGGGCAGCGACGGCTTGATCCGGGTCCATTCGGGAGACGGCTGGGTGCACTGCATCGATCAGGGCGGTTGCCGGGAATGGGATCCGGTGCCTGTCGGCGAGCCGCTGGGTTGGGCCGCGCCGGTGGTGGATGCTGACGGCAATACCTACATTTCCGCCTACACCGGCGGACTGCTGAAGGTGACCGCGAGGGGGAACTTCAAGAGCACTCCATTCTTGCGCACCCGGCAGAAATTCGATTCCACAGGGATGATCTACCAGAACATCCTGTACATCGGCTGCGAAGACGCCTACGTATATGCGATCGAGCTTGGTGAAGAAACGGGTCGCAATCTCTGGGACCAGTTGGACAACCGCGGCAAGACCGACTGGTTCATCAACTCGGCCCCTGCGGCGACGCCCGACGGCATCATCGTGGTGGCGGGGCGGGACGAGAACCTGTACGGTTTTCATCGCGACGGCAAACTGGCCTGGAAAGTCCACATTCCCGGCCAGATGCTGTCCTCGCCCCTGGTCGGTGGCAACGGAGACATCTTCATTGGAAACAGCATCCTCAAAGTGAACCAAAAGGATCGCGGCAAGATGGTCTGCGTCGACGGGGCCAGCCATCGCATCCGCTGGGAATACGATGCCCAGGGGGCGGTCGAGTCCATCCCCGTGATCGGTGACGACGATGTGCTGTACTTCGGCGACAACGCAGGCTACGTCCATGCCTTGCGGCCGGACGGTCACTGCCTCTGGTCTACCAACCTTCGCGTTCCGATCCGCTCGGCAGGGATGATCGTCGGTCCCAATCGCCTGGTGTTCGGCACGGATAGCGGGGTTCTGGTCGGACTGCTATGCTCATCGGGGGGGGTATCCCGCAAGGGATGGGCAAAATACATGGCCAAAACTCGCTGAAATGAGTACAATTCAGGGCAGGATGCGTTTAAGCAGCGGTGGGGAACACGTTAAAGTGCTTACTCGGAAGCACCCCGGCTTCATTTCCACCATGTTTAGGGCGGGGTTTTCGTGGAGCGAATTTTGGTGGCGCGTTGATAGCGCGGTTTGACAGGAGAATAAAGATGAGAACTGGAGCAATTTCTCTGTTGTTGGTCGGGCTGCTGACCACCGGTGTTTCGGCCCGCATCTGGACGGATGCCACGGGGAAGGGCAAGGTGGACGCCGAGTTCGTGGGCATGGAGGAGGGGCTGGTCAAACTTCAATTCCGAACTGGTGCGACAGTGCGGTTGCCACTGGTCACATTGAGCGAGGAAGATCAGCAGTTCGTCAAGGGCGAGATGGTCAAGCAGGAGGCGGCGAAGGAACAAGCGGAGAAAGGGTTGCCCGACCGCTTCACTCTGGCTATCGCCGAGGATCCGACGAATCCTGCCAACTACATCAGCCGCGGGATGGCCAGGACGAGCCGCAAGGATTTCGACGGGGCGATCCAGGACTTTACCAAGGCCATCGAACTGAATCCCGAAGACGCAACGGCCTATAACGGTCGTGGCTTGGCCTACCAGAAGAAAAACGATTTGATTAACGCTCAAAGGGATTTCAACGAGGCGATTCGAGTTGATCCCAAACTGCCCTCGGCCTACAAGAACCGCGGCGAGAATCTTCGCAAGTTGGCTCTGGATGCGAAACAAAGCGTGCCGGAATTGGACGAAGCGATCGAGAAGTGGCAGCAGTATTGGAACTTTGCCCGCCAGGCGAACCTGAAGGTCTCGCCTTGGCAGCCGTTGAACTCCACCAAGGGCGACGTCAGCCGCATGGCGGCTCTCCAGCAAATGGCAAAGGTCGACGTCGAATTCGCGGAACGACTGGACCGTGACTACGGCGGCGATTGGGGACACGGCGGATACGGGGGGCATGGTGGCCACGGTCCGGGCTGCAAGTGCGCGGCGTGTGCCGGCGGGCCTGGTTGCCCGCATTGCGGCGGCGTCGGCTGTCCGGCTTGCGGTGGCGGTGCCCCGGCTCCGGGGCTGGGCGTTTATCCGCCTCAGTGCATGAAGGGCGAAACAATCACGCTGGTCGGCAATCCGTCCCTGCTGGCTCAAGGCATGCCCAGCGAAGCCAAGCCCGGCGACAAGCGGGCGGCAGCCAAGGGCCCCAAGGTTGCCGTAGACAGCTGCGATTTCTATCGTGACGTGGATGGGGACGGTAAGTTCAACGCGGAAGTCGACCAGTTCCTAGCTGCGGACAGCGACGGCAGTGATGGATTCACCGCGGAGGTCTCGACGGCCGCCTTCCCGCCGGGGCCGCAAAGCTACTTTGCCGTGCCGCGCGGCAAGCCGGGTTCGGGCGCGGGCGCGACGCCGGAGGAACTACTGTCGGCGGCTGAAGCCTTGGAAAAGGCGGCCGAGAGCCAGAAGGCCCTGGCCCAGTCCTGCGAAGCCGGCAAGGCTCAGGGGATGAGTCCGGAACAGAGCAAGGAGGTCGGCAAGAGTCAGGAGGGCGTCAACAGCGAGGCGGAAAAGGTCGCCGAGAAGATCGGCCAGGCGTCGCCGGAAGTCGCCAACCTGCTGAAGGATGCCGCCAAGCCCATGAAGGCGGTCAAGAACCTGATGAACACGGCCGCAACGAAGCCGGGAGAGGCCTGCAAAGCCGAAGCTGAAAAGGCCTGCGACAAAGCCCAGGACGCGGTTGCCAAGTTGACCGACGCGGCTGCCAAGCTGCGTGAAGCGGCCGAAGCGGCCAAGGCGAGTGCCAAGGAGAACCCCGGCCAAGCTCCGCCGAACGCGGTTGCCGGCCGTCCCACCAGCGGCAGGAACGAAATCCTGGCCGCCGCTCCGATCGGAGCCCGCGGCGTGGGCGGCGGCGGTGGCGGCGATGACGGTGACGACGGCGATGACGAAGAGGACAAGGACATTGTCATCGAGCGGGCGACGGAACTGGTCGAAGACCGCGACTATGACGGCGCGGTGATCGAGTACGATCGTCTGCTGAGGGATGATCCCGACAACGTGACCTATCTCCGCGATCGTGCCTCGACCCAACTGCTTCGCGGCGGATACGACTACGCGATCCGCGACTACGACCACCTGTTGACCGTCAAGCAGGAGCCGGACGCGGACTTGTACTACAACCGCGGCTGCGCCCTCTTGGCGGCCAACCGGCTTGAGGAAGCACTGAGCGACTTTACCAAGTCGATCTCGCTGAACGAGACCTGGAGTCTGGCGTACAACAACCGCGGGGTCACCTACGCCAAGCTCGGCAAGTACAACGAGGCCATCGCCGATTTCACCGAAGCCATCAAGCTGGAATCCGGCAACAAGCTGGCGTACCGCAATCGTGCAATGGCTTACAAGAAGCTCGGCGAACTCGCCAAGGCCCAGCAAGATTATGACTTGGTGGTCCAACTGGAGCGCGCAGGAACCTCCAGCGGCGTTCAGTGAACGGTTGATTGATCTCCTTGGCAGAGGGCAAGGCAGCTGGAACGCCACGGCGGATTCCGCCGTGGCTTCTTTGTGCGCAAGGACCATTTTCGGCGTCATCCGTGGGGCGGGGTAGACAGACCGCTCGGCAATAACCGAGAATGACGCGTAACCCTGCTTGCTGGCAAGCAGTGGCGGAGTGGTGGTGAAGGCCATTGGCGCAGGCGGCACGGCCAACAAGTAGGCCGTGCCACTTGCGGGCCGTGCCACTTGCGGGCCGTGCCACTTGCGGGCCGTGCCACTTGCGGGCCGTGCCACTTGCGGGCGACATCCTTAAGAACCCGCCGGAAAGCCCCGCCGGATCCGAACCGATATGGCAGCAAAAGACTTCGATGTTGACAGTCTGGCAGCGTACCTCCACGTGTCGCCGCAACAGGTGGCTCGGATGGCCGATCGCGGCAAGTTGCCGGGACGGAAGGTGGGCGGCCAGTGGCGGTTCGCCGAGGCGGAGATTCACCACTGGCTGGAGGACCGTATCGGCGTTTCGGACGAGGATGAGCTGATCCGGGTGGAGAACGTGCTCGACCGGCATCACGGCGGCCAGGAGGAGGTCGTGTCGATCGTCAAGATGCTCCCGCTGCCGGCGATTGCCGTGCCGCTGAACGCGAGAACGCGGGGTTCCGTGATCGACGAGATGGCCCGCTTGGCGGCGCAGACCGGATGGCTGTGGGATCCGGAGCGAATGGCTGCCGCCGTGCGGGAACGCGAAGACTTGCACCCCACGGCGCTGGACATCGGCGTCGCCCTGCTCCACCCGCGCAGGCCGATGCCCGGCATCTTGGCCGAGCCGTTTCTCGCCTTGGGACGGACGTACCAGGGCGTTCCCTTCGGGGGCGCCCGCGGCGGTCTGACGGACATCTTCTTTCTGATCCTCTCCACGGACGATCGCGGCCACCTGCGCACACTCGCTCGGCTCAGCCGTCTCCTGAGCGACAGCGTTTCCCTGGACGGACTGCGCTGCTGCACGGAACCCGCGGAGACAAGGGACTGGATCGCGATCCGCGAAGCCGAACTGTTCGGAGGGTCATGATGCCGGCCAAACGTGTGCTGCTCGTCGGCGACTACGGGCATCGGGATTTCCGGGAAGCCTTCGCCTGGTTCCAGACACACACGCAACTCGCCCTGGCTCCCTCCGTCGCGGATGGCCTGGCGGCCATGGGGTCTGCGGCAGCGGCGGAATCCGAGGCCATCGAAGACGCTGGCGAATCAGCCGTCAGGCGGCTGATTCCCGACGTGATCGTCGTGGCCCAGTCGCGTCCCGGCCAGTTCAGTCCGCAACAAGTCGAACGCCTGCACGCCGCCTCGCCGTTGTCACGGCTGGTGGCGTTGGCAGGCAGTTGGTGCGAAGGCGAGTTGCGCAGCGGCCGGCCGTCCACGGGGGTCGTTCGCGTCTTGTGGCACCAATGGCAGCCGCGTCTGATTCCCTTCCTGCACCCTGGCTCGGCGCCGCTCCCGGATGTTTGGCGCATGCCGCGGACGGCCGGTCTTGACGAACAGCTGGCGTCCACGGTAAGCCCCGCTTGGCCTCGCCGCGGGGGCCTGATCGCAATTCACGCCGACGTTCGCGAGACGTTCCTGACGCTCAGCGAGGCGTGCCACGCAGGCGGCTATGCCGCCGTCTGGTACGCGCAATCGCTGGCGGTCGCTGCCAGCGGCGTCGTCGCAGCCGTGGCCGACGGGATCAGTTGCGACGCAGCGGGGCTTCGCTTCGTGCGCGAAGTCGTCCAGCGTCACCGCCCGGCCCCGGTCATCATCCTGCTGGACTTCGTGCGCCGGCAGGATTACGAACTCGCGAAGGGCGAAGGCGTTTCGGCCGTTCTGGCCAAGCCGTTCCTGGTCTACGACCTGCTTTGGCACTTGGATCATACGATCGACGTGGTTTCGCTGAGAGGAAGGATGGGTGTCTGAGACCTCGACGAAAACGGCTTCGCCTGCGGCCTGCAAAGGGACCTATGCCTTTGTCAGTCTCGGCTGTCCCAAGAACCTCGTCGACAGCGAGCGGATGCTGGGGCTGCTGAAGATCGACGGATACCGGCTGGTGCCTGAGCCCGACGGCGCGGATTTCGTCGTCGTCAACACCTGCGGGTTCATTGAACGGGCCCGGGCCGAATCGTACGCGGCCATCTACGAGATGCTGCAACTGAAACAGCAAGGCCGGCTGCGTGGCGTGATCGTGTCCGGCTGTTTGGCGGAGCGGCAACGAGAGCAACTGATCGCGGAATGCCCCGGCATCGACTCGCTGGTAGGCGTTTTTGCCCGTGAAGAAATCACCCGCGTCGCCGATCGTCTGATCGGCCATTTGGACGAACAACGAGCGGTGTTTCAGCCGGCCCCGATCCGTCCGCTGATCGACACGGACCGCCTGCGGATCACGCCTCGGCATTTTGCCTACCTCAAGATTTCCGAAGGCTGCGACCGGCTGTGTACGTTCTGCGCAATTCCCCAAATGCGCGGCAAGCACGCGACCAAGCCGATCGAGGAGGTAGTTCGCGAGGCGGAGCAATTGGCGGCGGACGGGGTCCGCGAGTTGATCGTCGTCGCGCAGGACACGACGTACTACGGTCTGGACCTGTACGGCGAGCCGCGGTTGGCCCAATTGCTGCAACGGCTCGAACAAGTCGACGGAATCGCCTGGATTCGCTTGATGTACCTCTATCCGATGTACGTCGACGACCTGCTGATCGATACGATTGCGGCCTCGGTCAAGATCGTGCCGTACCTCGACATTCCCCTGCAGCACATCAACGACGAGTTGCTCCGCCGCATGGCCCGCCGGGTCACGCGGCAGCAGACCGAGAGCTTGCTGGCCAAACTCCGGGATTGCATCCCCGGCCTGACGCTGCGAACGACGCTGATCACCGGCTTTCCCGGCGAAACGGACGAGCAATTCGAGGAGTTGGTCGCTTTCGTTCGAGCGCAGCGATTCCAGCGACTGGGCGTCTTCACGTACTCGCTCGAACCGGACACGCCTTCGGCCGTGCTGCCCGGCCATTTGCCGGAAGAAGTCAAGTCCGAACGCCGAGATCGACTGATGGAGATCCAGCAGCAAATCGTCTTCAAGTGGAATCGGCGCCAGATCGGACGGCAGAAGGACGTGATCCTGGACCGCCCGGTCCCCGACGAGTCCAACGTCTGGATCGGCCGCTCGCACGCCGACGCCCCCGACATCGACGCCGCGGTCTACGTCACCGGCGGCAAGAAGCGTCTGACCGCCGGCAATATCGTCAAGTGCGAGATCGTCACCTTCCAAGACTACGACCTGATTGGAGTGGCGGTCGGCAAGCCACGTCGGTAAACACGCAGGCCGGTCTCTCCGAGACCGGCGCTCGTAGTGCCGGCTACAGCCGGTCAGAACCGCCTGAAGGCGGCACTACGAGCCGTCCGGGTCTTGGTAATTGGGACGGGCCTCCGCTACAATCAACTGCCCAGCCACGAGGTGTTTTATGGCCCGCAACGAACAACTGATCCGCCAGCACAAGATTCTGCAGATTTTGGAGCGATATCGTTTCGGACGTACGCTGGACGAAATCCGGCGGGAGTTGGTCGAGGAGCTGGGATTGACCTCGCTGCATCAGCGCACGGTGCGGCGGGACCTGGACGCCCTGCAGGCGGCGGGGATCGACGTCGCCGACGAAGATTCGTCTCGGGGAAAACTGTGGAAACTGGGGCCCGGCGTGCGGGGCACGCACAAGGTGACGGCTTCCGCCACCGAGTTGATCGCGCTGTCGCTCAGCCGCGACTTGCTGTACCCGCTGGCCGGCACGCCGTTCTGGCTGGGCATCGAATCGTTCTGGAGCAAGCTTCGCGACCAGTTGCCCGACGCCGTCTGGGACCACTACGAGGCCTATCGCGAGGTCTTGTTTGTCCGCGGCATGCCGGCCAAGTCGTACAAGCAACAGCACGGCACCTTGCAGACGCTGCACCGCTGTATCCAGGAGCACCGGGTGGCCGAGATCGAGTACCAGCCGATCGGCAAAGACGCCCGCCGCCGCCGGATCGAGCCGTATGCGGTGGTGTTCTATCAGTCCAGCTTGTACATCCTGGCCGCGGCCTGCGAGATTGCCGCCGGCCGGCCCGACCGCATCCGCCACTGGAAACTGGACCGCTTTCTTCGCGCCGCGGCGCTGGACGAATGGTTCAAAGTGCCCGCGGATTTCGATTTGGAGGAGCACCTGGGGCAGAGCCTGGGGATCTTCGCCGCGGCGGGCAAACCGCGCGACTTCCGCATCCGGATCAGTGCCCGCGCGGCGCCTTGGGTCACGGAAGACCCCTGGCACTCGGACCAGCAGACCGAACGCGCCGCGGACGGCAGCCTGATGTTGACCGTCAAAGCAGCCCACGAGCTGGAGATCATCCCCCGCGTGCTGAGCCTGGGCAATGAAGCCGAAGTCGTCTCCCCGGCGAGTTGCCGCCGCACCATCGCCCGCATGATCCGCGCCATGGCCGGGCACTACGCAGACGTGCCGGTGGAGACGGGGACTTAGACGCTCCGGTTGGTGCTAGTACGTTCCGCGGACCACCGGTGCGATTTCGGACTCATACAGTTCCTGCAACAGCCGATGCGTGGCTTCGCCCAGGGGCAACAGACCGGAGGCCGCCGCGTTGCTTTCGGCCTGCTCCACGTTCGACGCGCCGGGAATGACGGTGCTGACGGCGTCGTGGTCCAGGATCCAACGCAGCGCCAGTTGCGCCATCGTCTCGCCGGGTTCCGGATCCAGGATGGCTCGGACTTTCTCCGCCAACTGAACGCCGGTCTCGAAGGGAATGCCGGCGAACGTCTCGCCGACGTTGAACACCTGGCCGTCGGCATTGTAGTGACGATGATCGCTCGGCGGAAATTGATGCCCCGGCTGGAACCGCCCCGCCAACAGGCCGCTGGCCAGTGGCACGCGAGCCAGAATGCCAACGCCGTCTTGCCGGGCCTGTGGCAATAACTGCTCGGTGAGCTTCTGGCGGAAAATGTTGTAGATCACCTGGAGCGTGGCGCAGCCGGGGTGAGTCATGCACAGCCGCGCCTCCTCGACCGACTCGACGCTGCAGCCCCAATGCTGGATCAGTCCCTCGCACTTGAGCGTCTCGAGATGATCGAAGACTTCGCCGCGGCGGTACTCCTCGGTCGGCAGGCAGTGCCACTGTTGCAGGAAGATGGCGTCCACGCCCAGGTTTTGCCGGGACAGTTCGGTGGCCTGGCGGGCCATGTCCAGCGTGATCCGCTCCGGCCACTGCAAGCCCAGATCGACCCACAGCTTGCGGCCCACCTTGGTGGCCACGAAGACCGTCTCGTGGGTCTCCTTCAGAAACTTGCCGATCGTCCTTTCGCTGAGCCCCATCCCGTACACGTCCGCGGTGTCGAAGAAGTTGACTCCCAACTCGACCGACCGGTGCAGAATCCGCACCGCGTCCGCTTCCGAAATCTGCCCCCAATCGGCGCTGCCCAGCTGCCATGTTCCCAGGCCGACCTCGGATACACTGATTCCCGTTTTGCCCAAATTGCGGTATTTCATGGCTCTGGCTCCTTGGAAGCGAGGCTCGGTTTGCAGACAGTCTGCCGTCTGGCTCAAGGCGAGTCAATCAGGCGTACCCAAGTTCGCTTGCGATTCAGGCCGGTTTCAACGGCAACCGCGCAGGATATAATAGCCGCGATGGTCAATCTATGTAGTTTGTATCAAGTTGGTGCGAATAAGCGGCAAGATTACGTCGCACCGTGCGAACAGATCAGGCCGAGAAGTTGGCTTGTTCCGGACACCGCCGGCGATCCATCGCCGGCTGCTGAATTGAGTCCCGCCCCATGACCCCACGGCGCACCATTGACGGATTGCTGCGGATCGTCGCCCTGGCGCTGGCCGGTTTCTTGCTGGTCTACCTGCCGGCGCAAGCCATCGAGTATTACCGCCGAGCACAGGACTTGGGGCCGGCGTGGGCCTATGTCTACCTGGGCGCGGTCGGCACGGGGGCCTTGCTCCTGATCCTGTGCTCTGTCTGGACGGTCTGGCAACTGTGGTCTCACGGTCGCCGCAAGCGAGAGCGGCGCGAGCGGCAGAGCAAGAGCCCCAGCCAGCTGTCGCGCGAACAACAGCAGCAGGAGATCGACGAGAATCTGGCGGCGATCGCGGATCTGCAGACGGACGAGGCGGTGGCCGGCGAGGTCCGCACGGAATTGGATCCGAGCCTGGCTCGCTTCGACGACAAGCGCCGGCAACACAAACTGGAAATCGTCGCCTTCGGCACGATCTCCAGCGGCAAATCGTCGCTGCTGAACGCGCTGGCAGGACGCGATGTATTTGCGACGGACGCCAAAGGCGGAACCACGATCCGGCGGAGCGAAACGCCCTGGCCGGGCTTGCAGAACGTCACGCTGGTCGATACGCCCGGCCTGGGCGAGGTGGACGGCGAGGAGCGGGCCGCACTTTCCGCCCAGGCGGCTCTGGACGCCGACGTGGTGCTGATGACGGTCGACGGCCCCCTGCGGGACGTGGAACACGAGTTGCTGGAACGTTTGGGACAAATGGAAAAACGGGTCCTCGTTTGTTTGAACAAGGAGGACTGGTACGGCGACGAGGAGCGCCGGCGGTTGCTCGGCCAATTGCGCGAGCAAGCGGCGCCGGTGGCGGCCGCCGAGGACGTCGTGGCGGTGCGCGCCCGCCCGGCGGCACGGGCCCGCGTCCGCGTCCTGCCGGACGGGACGCAGGCCGAGGAACAAGTGCCCGTGGCCGCGGACATCAGTCCGCTGGCGGACCGGTTGCTGCAAGTCGTCCGCGGCGAAGGCGAGAGCTTGCTGCTGGCCAACTTGTTGCTGCAGTCGCGCGGGCTGGTCGAGGAGGCTCGCACGCGCGTGCGGCAGGCCCTGGATCGGCGGGCCTGGCAGATCGTCGAGCGGTACACGTGGGGCGCCGCCGGCGCCGCCGCGCTGAGTCCCTTTCCGCTGGTCGACCTGGCGGCGGGCTGCGCGATTTCCTCCAAGATGGTCGTCGATTTGGCTCGCGTCTACCGGCAGGACGTGGACATCGATGCGGCCGTCAAGTTGCTGGGCGAATTGGGCAAGAACTTGATCGCCATCCTGGGCGCCAGCGCCGCGACGCCTGCGGTGGCCTCCGTGGTCGCGTCGCTGTTGAAATCCGTGCCCGGCGCGGGCACGATTGCCGGCGGCCTGCTGCAGGGGATCGTGCAAGCCCTGATTACCCGCTGGATCGGCTCCGTGTTCGTCACGTATTTCCGCAACGAGATGCAGGCGCCCCAGGGCGGCCTGACGGGCCTGGCGCGGCGCGAATGGGACCGGGTGACCAGCGCGGACGAACTCCGCAAGCTTGTCCAAACAGCCCGGCGGTTTTTTCGGAGCAAGACGCACCTGTGAACGATCCCACGATTCAAACCCAAGACCATTACCGCCAGGCGATTACGTCGGTCGAGCGCACGCTGGACCGGCTCCGCGGTTGTACGGACGCCGAGCGGACGCACCTGCGCCGGGACTGGGACCAGCTGCAGGAGATGCTTCGCAAGCTGACCGAGGGCCGAGTCGAAATCGCCGTGTTTGGAGAGATCAGCACGGGCAAGTCGGCGCTGATCAACGCGATTGTCGGCGAAGCGGTGGCCGCAGTGGACGTCCGCGGGGGCTGGACCAAGGAGGTCTGGCACGTTCCTTGGAACGGCTGCGGCTACTGCGTGCCGGGATTGGCTCAGTCCCAGATCGTACTGGTGGACACGCCGGGCCTGAACGAAGTGGGCGGCGCGGACCGCGGCCGGATGGCCCGTGAGGTGGCGGAGCGTTCGGACTTGGTTTTGTTTGTGACGGATTCCGACCTGAATGAAATCGAGTTCTCGGCGTTGACTTCCTTGGCGGACATCCACAAACCCATTTTGCTGGTGTTCAACAAGATCGACTTGTACAGCCGCGATCAGCGAGCGCGGTTGTGCGAGGTGCTCCGCGACGAACGGCTCAAGCATATCGTGCCGGGCGAGAACGTGGTGATGACGGCCGCCGATCCGCGGGAAGTGGAGTACATCATCGAAGCGGCGGACGGGTCCAAGCGCAGCCAGTGGCGGCGTCCGCCGCCGGACGTGGTGCAGCTGAAGGGGCGCATCCTGGAGATCCTGGACCAGGAGGGCCTGGCCCTGCTGGCGCTGAACGGCGCCCTGTACGCGGCGGACCGCAGCGACCGGATCGCGGCGCTCCGCGTGGAACTCCGCGACCGCAACGCCACGCGGGTGATCTGGAGTTATGCGGCGCTCAAGTCCGTCGCCGTGGCCTTGAACCCGATTCCGGTGGCCGACATCCTGGGCGGCAGCGCCGTCGACGTGACGATGGTCATCACGCTCTCGCACATCTACGGATTGCAGATTTCCTGGGGGCACGCGCGGGAGTTGGTGACGTCGATCCTCAAGGCGGCGGGCTGGATGGCCGGCGGGATCGCGGTCGAGTATGCGCTGCATTTCGCGTCGTCGGCCTTCAAGCTTCTCACCGCGGGCTATGGAACCGTGCTGACCGCGCTCCCGCAAGGCGCCGCCGCGGGCTTCGGGTCGTACATCGTGGGCCACGCGGCCCGGCACTATTTTGAACACGGATCGTCGTGGGGCAGCCAGTCGCCGAAGGAAGTCGTCAAGCGGATTCTGGACCAGACCGACCGCCAATCGGTCCTGGCGGGTTTGAAGGAGGAAATCAGCAAGCGTTTGCGCGGCAATCCCCATGCGCGAGGAACGTAGAGGGCCGGAGTCCACCGGCACGCGCCCTACAATCCTCCCAGCCGGCCACGCGTTGCAGAAATTCAACGCCCAGAAACTTGCCTGTTGCGTGAACGCAACTTATGTTTGCCTGGGCGCACATCGGGCACTCGCCACGCTTCCGCAACGCCTGGCGCAGATGGATCGTACTGTACCCTTTGCCTGGGTCCTTTGCTCGGTGTGTTCGTTCTCGCAACCACGCTTTTTGTGAAGGAAACGAAGATGAAGTGGTTCCGTTTGCCTGCCGCCGCCTTCCTTGTGGCTCTGGGACTGACCGCCCACGCCGATCCCTATACGCCTGCCAGCGGCGCGCCTGGCGCTCCCAGTGACGCGGTGCCCGTGGGCACCGGCGTGGACACCGACTTCCCGTGCTATCCGCCCGGCTTCAGCAGCTACCGCGGTCTGGGGTTCATGGGCAGATGCTACGAGCCTTTGTCGCCGTGTGCCGAGCACGCTTGGGACGGTTACTGCGAGGGCTGCTACGAGGCGCCGCCCTGGCGCGCGCTGTTCGACAAGTTCCAAGGCTGGCTGCACCAGCCGGGATGGGGTTGCTGGCCAACGGTCTGCGAGCCCTGCTGGGCACCCGGCGCCAAGTGGTGGCCCGTGTCGAGTTCGTGCCACGAGCCGCTGTCGCTCCGGCTGCAGCGGTGGCGGGCGCAATGGTCGGGCAAGTTCGGGCGCGGCTGGACGAGCACTGACTGCGACGGCTGCGACGAGGCGGGCCAGGCGTTCGAGCCGGCGGCGGACGAGTTCCAGGAACCCGCTGAGCCCCCTCCGGCACCGGCGGTTCGAGAAGTTCCGGCGCCGGCAACACCGGCAACTCCGGCGCCGCAAGCCAGCGGGCAAATCCCGCCCGAATTTCCTCCCCTGCTGCCGGCGCGGGACAGGTCGGCTTGGCGATGGTTTCCGCTGCCGCTGACCGGCCGCCAAGACGGCTTCTAATTTCGACTGCCGCGCATGTCGTAGAGCGGAATTCATTTCGTTCCGAACGGATTGAAATCCGTTCTACTTGGATTCCAGCCGCAGGATCTGCCTGCGGCTTTTTTTTGCGCCGCAGCGCCGGCTTGACACGAGCCTTGTCAGACTTCAGGATGGGACCCTTGGAGAGGCGCGCCGAGGTTGGCTCGGAGCCCTGTACCTCTTTCCCCTCGCGTTCGAAGGAGCATACCGATGGCCAAGATTTCGGTCGGGTTGAACTTGGAGTACGTGCGACATCATGACAAGCCGTTTGAGTGGGCGGTGGACAAGGCGGCGGAGTTGGGCTACGAGTACATTGAGCCGATGGTGCATTTCGGCCGGGAATTGATGAGCGAGGCCGGCTACTTCCACACCGTTTCCCTGTTCGACGATCCGTACCGCATCCGGCGGGCTGCGGAGAAGGCCGGCGTCAAGCTCTCAGGACTGCAGGGCCACGGACCGATGGGCCGCCCGGAGGTGCACGGCGAGTACCTGAAGCTGGCCATCCGCCACGCGGCCGAGTGCGGCGCGCCGGTCGTGAACACGGATGAAGGGATCAAGGCCAAGTGGACGACCGAGGAAGAAGACCACGTGCTGATCAAGTACACGCTGCAGGAAGCGGCCTTTGTGGCCGAACCGCGGGGCATCCTGATCGGCCTGGAGTGTCACGCCCAGTACTCCCGAACGCCCGACGGGCTGGACCGCATCTACAACCTGGTCAAGTCGCCCGCGATCGGCATCAATCTGGATACGGGCAACGCCTACTTGGCCGGCCAAGATCCCTACGCCTGGCTGGAACGCGTCCTGGACCGCCTGGTCCACTTGCACGCCAAGGACATCTCCGTCCAGCAGTCTGACGCGGAACGCGGGAAGGTCACGGGTACGGCGGTCGGCTGCGCGTGTGGCGACGGCGTGATCGACTGGAGTCGCATCGTGAGCATCCTCCGCCGCTGCCCTCGGGACATCGTGATGTCGGTCGAATGCGGCACGATCGAACAAGCGGAGCGCAGTATCAAGCACTTGGCGCCGCTGGTCGCCAATACGTAACGTCGCCAGTAGCCGTAGCCGCAGAAGCGCGGCTTCTGCGGAGAAGCCGGGCGCCTGCAGAGGTCAGCCATGCGCAGGAAATCGTGGCCAATGTCGCTCCTCGGCCCCGCAGCGTTGCTCGCAACGCTTGGCCTGGGTGCGGCGTCGGCCCCCGCGCAGATCGGCGATGCTGTGCCCACGTACGCCGGCCAGACGATGCGCTACTGGCAGGATCTGCTGGCCCAACATGTGGGCAAGGACTCCGGCGAAGACAAGCAGCAATGTCGTCGTGCCGCGCAGGCGTTGGGCGAGATTGGCCCCAACGCCAAGGACGCAATTCCGCTGCTGATCCAGGCGCTCCAGTCGCCGTCGCTGGAGGTCCGCGGCTTTGCGGTCGACGCCTTGGGACGTATCGGCCTTCGCGCCCAATTTGAAGCACAGGCGGCGGTCCCCGCGATCATCGCCGAGGTCGATCTGCCGAAGGAGCACATCAACTACGCCGCCTTGGCAGATTTCCGCCGACTGGCAGCTCGGGCGCTCGGACGGATCGGCGTCGGCGCGACGGCGGCCGTGCCGGTGCTGGAAAAGGCGCTGCAAAACGAGGACCCGCTGTATCGCGTCCAGGCGGCTCTGGCACTCTGGAAGATCGCCGGCCATCCGCAGGCCGTTCCGGCGCTTCAGGCCGCGCTCAAGCTGAACGATGCAGAAGCCGTGTTCGAAGCCGTCCAGGCCCTGGGGCAAATCGGCCCCGGCGCGAAGGACACTGCGCCGGACCTTCTGGCCGCGCTGGCACATGACGATCCCGACGTGCGGCGGGCTGCAGCCGATGCGCTGGTCAAGCTGGGACCGTCCCAATTGGAGCCGATCTCGCAGGCGCTTGCCGCAGGGCGCATCGCGTCGCCGGCCGCCGCTGCCTATGCCCTGGGGGAAATCCTGGACGCCATGCGGCAGGACGTATTCTACGATCCGCGAATGGACGCTCAGAGTCTGGCCGTGGCGACCCGAACGGCCCTGCGTCTTGTTGCCCCCGCTTTGATCGGCCTGCTGCCTCATGCAGATCCGGAAGTGCGTCAGACCGCCATCCAATCGCTTTCGCAAATGGGGCTGCTCGCCGCACCGTTCTTGCTGCAAAACCTGAAAGCGGACGACGCGGCCGTCCGCCCCGCGGCCATTGCCGCCCTCACGCGACTGGAAGGCTGCCTGCCCGCGGCTTCCCCGGCGGGTCCCGGCCTGGAGGTGTTCAAAGCCAACCTGGTGCCGCGGCTGATGGACTTGATGAGGCACGCGGATCCGCAAGTTCGCCGTGCCGCGTACCGAGCGTTCGCCAGGTTCTCATTCGGCGCGGGAGGCAAAGCGGCGTCGCCCTTGTTGCGCAGCGCCCTCCGCGACCAGGATCTGTCGATCCGCCGATACGCGTTCGAGGCCTTGCAGCAGCAGGGGGAGAAGTGAAAGTCGAGAGGTCGAAAAGTCGAGAGGTCGAAAAGTCAAAGAGCTGGAGACGTGAGCAGGGGGCGCGTTGCCGTTCTTGCATTCGGGGGCATGGGAAGTTTATAACCAACGAGCCCCGCACGTGGGCACGGCTCGCGCGGCTGACGGACTAAGATAATCACACGGGAGAGCCCGGCGATGAGTGACGAACCCGATCTGAAACAGGAACTGGGGCAGTTCGCCAAGGATTTCGACGCCTTGCGGCAGGCTCTGGCCGAAGTCCTGGTCGGCCACACCGAGGTGATCGAACTGACACTGGCGGCCCTGGTGGCTGGCGGGCACGTCCTGTTGGACGGCCCGCCGGGCGTCGGCAAGACGCTGCTAGGCCGCACGCTGGCGCAACTGCTGGACGTCAAATACCGCCGCATCCAGTTTACGTCCGACCTGATGCCGGCCGACGTGATCGGGACCTACGTGGTGATGGAATCGCAAGGCCGGCGGCGGTTCGAGTTCCAGCAAGGCCCGATCTTCACTAATCTGCTGCTGGCCGACGAGATCAACCGGGCAACGCCCAAGACCCAGGCGGCCCTGTTCGAGGCGTTGGAAGAAAGGGCGCTGACGGTGGCCAACGAGAGCTACGAACTGCCCGCCCCATTCTTCGCGCTGGCCACGCAGAGCTTGGGCGATATCGAGGGCACGTTCCCCGTGCCGGAGACCCAACTGGACCGCTTCTTCTTCAAGTTGACGCTGCCCACGCCGACGGGCAGCGAATTGGAGACGGTGTTGCAGCGCGGAACCGAGGCCCAGGCGGTGCCCGTGAGGCGGATCCTGGACGGCAAGCGGATCGTGGCCATGTCGCAGCTGGCGCGGCGTGTGGCCGTGCCGCCGGACGTGTTGAGCCACGTGGCGAACCTGGTGACCGCCACGCATCCGGCGGCAGCCACGGCTCCCGAATCCACGCGGCGGTTCGTACTGCGCGGGGCCAGCCCGCGCGCCGGCCAAGCGATGATCCTGGCGGCGAAAGTGCTGGCGGCGGTCGCGGGGCGCACCCAGATCACGCGCGACGACGTGCGGCGCGTGGCGCTGCCCGCCCTGCGGCACCGGATTACGTTGAGCTTTGAAGGACACGCCCAGGAGGCAGGCGTCGATGGAATTGTCGCGGACATCCTGCAATGACCCTGTTCGACACCGAATTTCGCCGCCGCTGTGAGTACCTGGACCAGGCGGCCCGCCGCAGTTGGGGCAGCCGGTTTCTGGGCCGGCGTCTGGACCGGCGCTGGGCGGGGGGCAGCGAGTTCGTGGGCCACTCGGACTATACCTGCGGCGACGATTTCCGCTACATCGACTGGCCCATCTGCGCCCGGCACGACGAGTTGCTCACGCGCCAGTACCGGGGCAGCGAAGACCGCATTGTGTATCTGCTGGTCGATTGCTCGCCCGGCATGCGAGTGGGAACGCCGGCCAAGTTCGACGTCGCCCGCCGCCTGGCCGGTGCGCTGGGTACCATGGCCCTGGCGAACCTGGATCGAGTGGGCGTCGTCGCCGTGGCCGATCGAGTCGTGGCGGAACTGCCGCCGGTGCGCGGCCGCCAGCGTGCCTTCCGACTGTACCGATTCTTGGATGAACTGCAGACCAGCGCCGCGCCGGTCAAGCTGAGATCGGCGGCCGAGGCATTTGTGCAGCAACGCCCGCAACGCGGTACGACCGTGGTGATCAGCGATCTGTTCGACCCCGCCGGTTTTGAGCCGGCCATCGACCTGCTGGCCCAACGCGGATTCCCACCGTACTTGCTGCAAGTGGTGGACGAGCGCGAGATCGATCCGCACCTGTCCGGCGGCGTGACCCTGGTCGACGTCGCCACCGGCCGCTCGCGCCGTACGTACCTGGAGGACCTGGACCTGGTCAACTATCGCCGCGTGTTCCAGGAGTTCATCGCGTCTTGCCGCGGATACTGCGCCAGACGTTCGATCGGCATCCTGCAAACGACGACGGGCACGCCGGTGCAGGAGTCCGTGTTGCGAGTGATTCGGACGGCGACCAGCAGGATGTATGCTCCGTGTGGTCGGTGATCGGTGATCGGTGACCGGTGGTTGATAGAAAGTGACAAGTTGGGAATCATAACTGATAACTGATAACCGATAACCGACATGAGTTTTTTTCATCCAGAACAATGGTGCTGGGCCGGCTTGGCGGTGCTGATCGCACTGCTGTACCTGTGGAATTTCGCCAGGGGCCGGCACGAGGTAGCTACGTTCTGGCTGTGGCAGCGGGCGCTGGCCCGGCGGCCGGCTTGGCTCCGACTGCGATTCTGGCTTTCCCTGGCGGCCCAGATCGTCATTCTTTTGCTGCTAGTCGCCGCGCTGGCAGAACCGTACTGGAAAGCAGCCGTGGCAGGACGCCGCTCGATGGTGCTGATCCTCGACGTCTCGGCCAGCATGTCCGCGACCGATGTCAAGCCGACACGACTGGCCGCCGCCCAGGCCGAGGCGCTGCGCATCGTCCAGGGCCTGCAGCCGGGCGAGCCGATGACGATCCTCAGCGCCGGCAGCGTGGTGCGGGCGCTCTGCCGCTGGACGGACGACCCGCAGTCGCTGCAGGCCGCGATCGACACGGTAAAGCCAACGGATGGGACCACAAGCATGACGAACGCCGTCGAACTGGCCCGCCGGCTGCTCGACGGCAAGCGGAACCCGAAAATCGTGTTGCTGACCGACGGCTGCTTTCCCCAGGCGGCCGCGCTGGCGAAGGGCGAGCATGTCTATCTGAAGCGGTTCGGTCAAGGCGGCCGGAACCTGGCCATCACGCATTTGGCGGCGCGGCCTGACCCGCTCGATCCGGCACAGCAACTGGTGCTGATAGAAACGGCTAACGACTCGGAGGCTGCCGCAGAGTGTCAGCTTCAAGTGTCGATGGAGGGCGGAGAAGCTCAGACCACGACGGTGAAACTCCCCGCGGGTGCTGTGGCGCAGACCACCTTGTCGGTCCCGGCCGAGAAGAGCGGCGTGCTGACAGCGCGGCTGACCGGCGTGGACGACCTGGCCGCGGACAACACGGCCCACGTGGTCGTGGCCGGCCGCCGGCAGCCGAACGTGTTGTTCGTCCCCGCCGGCCAAGGTGCGCCCGATGGCGCGGTGCAAGCGGCCTTGGAATCCGTCCCGGCCGTCGGCCTGCAGGTCGTCGAGCGTCTGCCAGACAGGCTGCCGCGGCAAGCCGTCGCCGTATTTCACCGCCAAGTTCCCCTGCGGCTGCCGGCGTGTCCCGTGTTGGTGATCGCTCCGCAAGGGCCGTGCGAGTTGTGGGAGGTGGCGGGGGCGATGCGCGAGGCAGCCTGCGCGGTGAAGGATGTGCAGCGGGGTTCGCCGCTGTTGACGGACGTGCGGTTCGAGGACATCGTGGTCGAAGAGGCGGTGAAGCTGACATTCAAGCAGCCGGCGGAGACGCTGATCGCGACCGCCACGGGCGAGTCGTTGTACACCCGGCTGGATCCGTCCGCGGGCCCGGTGCTCGTGCTGCACGTCGACCTGGACAGAGAAAAGAGTGACCTGGCGTTGCGTGCCGATTTTCCGAGACTGGTGCGGCAGGCCGTCCGCTTTCTGAGCGGGACAGCGGACAGAGACGGCCAGGCTGCCCGCACCGACGTGCTGGTCTCGCTGCAGAACACGAAGGGCGCCAAGCTGGTGGCCCAGGACGGCCGCTCGATCGACTTGCCGGAGTCTCCGCAGCGACGCGCCCTGTTTGCCCTCGATGCCGTGGGCGTCTGGCCGGTTGATGCGGCGGGCGACCCGCGATCGCAGTCAAAGCAGGCCGGAACGACGCCGGTGCTGCCCGTCCATTTGGCGAGTCGCAGCGAGAGCGGCATCCGCGCCGGAGCAAACGTGCCATCCCGCGACTTGGAATCGCCCGCTCCGACGCGGCAGCAACCGCTGTGGGTCGGGCTGGCCGGCGCGGCTGCCGCATTGCTGTTGATCGAATGGTGCTTGTTCCATCGGAGAGTTGTCGTTTAGAGTCTGAGCCCTCGGTACGGCCGTTTTTTTCAGGGAAATTTTCTGCGATCGGTTTCTGACTTTCGCCCATGTCCCCCTTGTTTGCCGCCATCGAATTCGAGCATCCGCTGTGGCTGATCGGCCTGGCCGTGCTGCCGGTGATCGCGTATTTCGCGATCCGCAGTTCGGCCGGCGCGCCCGTCTGGAGGCGTGCTGCCAGCCTCGTCTGCCGGGCAGTGATTGTGACGCTGGTGATCCTGGCCTTTGCCGGCATCACCAACCGCGGGCCGAGCCAGCAGCGGTTTGTCGTGTTTGCCACCGATGTCAGCCGCAGCGTCGCGGGTGGCGCACGCCGGGAGGCCGAGGAATTCATCCTGGCCGCGCTCGCGCAGCAGGGCGGCCACGCAGCCGCTGTACTTCCGTTTGCCGGCCGCCCCGGATCGTTTTCCACGGAACCGCAACTGGCGATCGAGGGACTGGACGCCAACGCCAGCAATCCGGCGGCGGCCCTCCAGTTGGCTGCTGACTCGATCCCCGACAACATTGTTCCGCAAGTCGTGCTTTTCAGCGACGGGAACGAGACCGCCGGCGACTTGGCCCGCGCCGCTTTGGGCGTGAATGTGCCCGTCTCCGTCGTGCCGTTGCCGGCGTTTGCCGATCCGGAAGTTTGCGTCACGGAGTTGCTCGCGCCGGCATCCGCCGCGCCGGACGTCCCGATTTCGTTGGAAGTCGTGATCCGGTCCAACGGCAAAACGGCCGGCTCCGTGGAATTGCTCCGCGACGGCGACCCTGTCGCGCGTTCGGACATGACCCTGCAGCCCGGCGAGAATCGAGTCCGCCTGCCAACCGCGCTGGACGCTGGGCCGGCCCCGGTCTTCACGGCGCGGGTCACTGCAGAGCGAGACACGAACGCCGAGAACAACCAGCGGCGCGCGCGCGTCGTTGCCAGTCGGCGGTTGCGAGTTTTGCTGGTCGACGCGGAACCCGCCGCGGTCGGGTCGTTTCGCGATGTGTTGGCGGGGCGAGGGCTGGACGTGACTGCGCAGTCGCCCGCGCAGCTGACCACGGACGCGGCCACGCTGGACGCCTTCGACTTGCTGATCCTCTCCGACGTGTCAGCCGAGGATTTGAATCAATCCCGGTTGCAGGCCATCGACCGCTACGTTCATGAACTGGGCGGCGGCCTGATCGTGTTGGGCGGCGAGAAAACGTTCGGCGAGACCGCCCTCCGCGACACGCCGCTGGAACGGATGTTGCCGGTCACAGCCGCTGCGGCGCCCGAGGAGGCGGAGAAGTCCGTCTTGGCGATGGTCCTGGTCATCGACCGCTCGCAGTCGATGGAGGAAGACCGCCGCCTGGACTTGGCCAAGGAAGCCGCAAAGCAATCGGTGGGGGTGCTGGAAGCGCACGACAAGGCGGGCGTGATCGCCTTTTCGGACGACGCCCAGTGGATCGCCGATCTGGCTCCGGTGGCGGACAAGGCCGAATTGCTCAAACGCATCGATACGCTCACGCCCTACGGCCAGACGAACATGTACCGGGGCGTAGTGCGGGCCGTGTTGGCCTTGGAGCAGACGGCCGCCGACCGCCGGCACATGATCCTGCTGACCGACGGCGTTCCGGCGCCGGGCGATTACCGGGAAATCGCTCAGCGCTTGGCCTCCAGCGGCATCACGCTGTCGACGGTTTCGATCAGCAAGGGCGCCGAGCAGGACATGCTGAAAGAAATGGCGGCCATCGCCGGCGGCCGCCACAACCACTGCGACGATCCGTCCGCGGTGCCGCGCATCCTGGTGCAGGAAACCAAGGTCGCGGCCAGCGGCGAGGGCTACCGTGAGTTCCGCCCGTTCGCGCTGCGGGCGCTCCCTGGATTGGAAGTGGGCTCGACCCCGCCGCTGCTGGGCTACGCCCGGACGGATCCCAAACCAGAAGCCGAGCCGCTGCTGTTTGCCGCGGCCGGTCATCCGCTGCTGTGCTGGTGGCGTTACGGAGCGGGCACGACGCTGGCCTTTACGTCCGACGTCAAAAACCGCTGGGCCGCCCGCTGGCTGAAGTGGCCGGGCTACGGAGACTTTTGGAAACGTCTGGTCCGCCACGTCGCCCGCCCGCCGCGTGCTAGTCCGCTGACCGTCTCGGCGCGCCGCACCGGCGAGACGATTGCGGTCACCGCGGAATTGGCCGCAGCCGGCGGCCGGTACGCGAGCGGGGCCAAGCTGTCGGCGACCGTCTCCGGACCGAGCGGCAAGCAGCAGACACACGACCTGCAGCCAGATGCACCGGGTCGATGGACCGTCAATTTCACCGTTCCGACGGGCGTGCCCTCCGAGTTCGAGATTCGCGTCAGCGGCGAAGGCAGCGCCGGATCATCGCTGGCGGCAACTCGGACCGTCTTCATCGACTATCCCGACGAACTCCGGCTGCAAGACACGAACGAAGACCTCTTGCGCCGGGTCGCCGAAACCACGGGCGGCGTCTTCCGCCCGGAGCCCGCCGCGGTCTTTGCCCCCGACGGCCGGACCGTACCCCGTGTCACGCCGCTGTGGTCGCCTCTCCTGCTTGCCGCCCTGCTGTTGTTCGTGGCCGACGTGGCCCTGCGGCGACTGGAGGTTCCAGGCGTCAAAACGCGCATTTCGCTGTGTGAACGGTCTTCTCCGGAATCAGCCTGTAGATCGAACGCTGTTTAGCTGCAGCAATTCCCGGCGAAAAAACCTGTGTGCTCCCTGGACAAATGGTTGGGCAAGTGACTCTGCTCGTTAAGTAGAATGGGTATTCGCAGCGGGGGCGGCCAACCGCCAGCCTCGC
>CAZAQY010000109.1:0-24788 GCA_964486845.1 uncultured Pirellulaceae bacterium | reverse complement strand
TGGCCGGTTTTGAAGCGCCCATCACTGGCCGGTTTTCAAGCGCCCCTTGACACCCGCATTGAGTTCGCAATCCGGGGCGCCCATCAAACAGTCCTGACCCCTCACCTCTTTCTATACCACGGCGGAACCCTGCTGCACGTGCCAAGGCGATTGCTGCTCATGACACGACCTCCCGTTTCCGCTTGACGTAATCCCAGACCACATAGCGATCGAGGTCGCGGCCGGCGGTAAAGAAAACACGACCCTTGGTGGACTCGGCCAGCCGGTAGGCGAACCGGATGTCCTCCTCGGATTGCGACCAACTGGGCACCAGGAAAATGTTGATTGTGATCCCCTCGCGCTGACAGAGCAAGCCTTCGCGGAGCGTGGCGGCTTCGGTCAGCGTGTCGGGCGGGTACAGCAGGTACAGCCAGGGACCGTCGAAGTGGGCTGTCGGCAGACCGTCGGTAATCAAGATGATCTGGCGGTTCGGCGTGTCTTGGGCGGTCAGGAAGTGCCGGGCCAGCAGCAGGCTGTGTTGGATGTTCGTAAAGTGCGGTGGGACCTGAAACTCGCTGATGTCCTCCCGGCTCATGTCCACTCGAAAACGCACGATCGGATCGAAGATCGTCACTGGTTTGGGCAACAAGTCGATGATCTCCCCGCCGGGACGCGGTTTGGCAAAGGTGTACATCTCGACGAAGTGCAGGTAGTCGCCGGGGTACTCGCTGCGGATCAGGCCGTTGAGCGCCAGTCCCATCCGCTTGACATTGATGTACTGGCCGTCGTACCGCATCGACCCGCTCATATCCATCACGACGACCGTGGCGCACTTCGGTGTGTTGCGGGTGCGGTGGACCACGATGTCTTCGGTCTTCAGCCGCAGCGGCAATTGGGTTCCGCTTCGCAGCATCGCGTTGATCATCGACTGGGGGATGTCCATCTGCGCGATCGAATCGCCGAACTCGTAGGGCTTGGTCTGCTGCTGCTCGACCGCGCCTTCGCCCAGGACCGGCCCTTGGTGCCGGCCGGTGCGCGAGGGCTGCAGTTCGCTGAAGATACGTTCCAGGAGCCTGCCCTGGAACAGCTTGTACGCTTGCGAGGTCAGCTGGTAAGCGCCGTTCTCCTTGGTCAATCCCTGCCGCTCGGCCAATTCGCGAAGATGATCCTCGACCATCTGCTGCAACTGCTGCAGTCGCTCCAGATCGCCCGGCTCGGCGTACTCTGCCAGCGCTTCCATGTCAATCACGGCGATCTGCGCGGTCTGGCGGGCCTGCTCCAGCTGTTTGAGCAACTGGTCGATCTTCTCCAACTCCTCCTTGACCTGTAACGCTTCGGGCACCGTCAGCGGTGTGCGGCCGGTGAAATCGTACTCGACGTCCAGCTCCTCCACCTGGTACTTCTCGCCCAACCGCTCCATCAGCTGGAGCAGCCCGCGGGCAAACGGCGAACGGTCATTGCCGACCGCGTACCACAGACGTTCCAGGTCGTAAAGTTGCTCCTCTCGCGCGGCCCGCACAAAGCGGTCCCGGAGTTTCGCGGGCGGCTGCAACTGCACGGCGGCTTGGCGATAGTTGCGGCCGGCGGTTTGCCGGACGGTGTCCGTTTCGTACTTGGCCAGAATCTTCCGCTTGCGTTCCAGCAGCATGGCGATCAGCGCGTCGACGCTGGGGCCCAGTCCGGCGATTTGGCTGGGGTCGAGCCGCACCGCCCGGGCCAAATCCTCATCCGTCAGCTCTCTCATCCCGCCGAAGGCCAGCAAGTGCTCAAAGGCCGGCGACACCATGTCGGGCGGCGGTTGCGTGGGGCTGGGAAACCGCCGGGGATCGTACTTCTGGTACGTGTGGATCACACCTCCAATCCGCTGAGGCTCCGTCATGCGCTCGTCCCCTTTCAAACCTCTGCCCCTGGGTCGCGTTGCCCCCTGCGCTTGGGTCATTCGGATTCTGGATTTGTTTAGCCTCAGTCCGTACGATGCGCGCGACGTGCGCGCATCCTGGCGTGGCGAGCGGGGCGGCGTGAGCCCCCCGGTTCCCCGCAAGTCGTTCGATTCAGAACCGGGGGGCTCACGCCATCCCGCTCGCTAGATGAATTGCGGGCGTCAGCCCGCGTTAAGATTTCGTGCTTCGGATTTCGCATTTCAAACCTGCGCGCACCTCGCCGATTTCCGGCGGATCAAGACTGTAACATCATAGGCCCCAAGGCTGCCGCCGGAAACGGCCTGCCGAAATTCCCGCGTGTTTTGGCGGTTGCTAACCGGCGATGCAGTGTCTACCATGTGGGCGGGTGAGAAAATGGACGACTGCAGCGTTGTCGTATGCGAGAAAACGGGCAAGTGGGCCGCCGCGATCCGGCGCGTGCTGCGGCCGGAGTCCGGTCTGTGCGAAACCCGCAGTTGGCCGGCGTGCCTGCGGGAGTTGCAGACCCGGACGGCGGCGCTGGTGGCTTTGGAGGTTCTGCCGGAGAATGCCGAGGCGGTTTGCCGGCGTGTGGCCGAGTTGACCAGGCGGTCTCGGCACGTGCATGCCGTCCTCCTGGCCGATCGCAGCGTGAAACCGCTCGAATGGCTGTTGCGCGAGGCGGGCGCCGTACACGTGCTGTTTTCGCCGCGCGAGATCATCCGCCTCCGGCCGGTCTGGGAGAGGTTCTGGGCGCAGATACCGCCCTCCCAGCTGGCATTTCGCGAACACGTCTGGTCGCAGTTGCCCTGGGCCAGACATGCGTCGAGTGATTAGAAAGAGAGAAACGAAACATGACGAACAACGAGATTGACGCGGCGGCGGTGACAGCCGCCCTCGCGTCTTTGAAGGACCCGGAGAGCGGGCGCAGTCTGACCAAATTGGACCAGGTGAAGGACGTACAGATCGAAAACGGCGAGTTGTCGATCGAACTGTCGCTCACGACCTGGTCGGCGCCGCTGTGGCGGGATGTGCGGGAAGCCGTCGAAGAGAAGCTGCGGGCCGCTTTTCCGGAACTGGCTTCGATCGTTGTCCGCCAATCCACCTACGACCGGCCGGCTCCCAAGCTGGGCGAAATCGGGCTGACGTCCAAGAGCGTCATCGCGATCGGCTCCGGCAAGGGAGGCGTGGGCAAGAGCACGATCGCCGCCACGCTGGCCTTCGGACTGAAACGGGCCGGGTGCAAGGTGGGACTGATGGACGCCGACGTGTACGGCCCCAGCATTCCGCACCTGCTGGGCCTGAACGGCCGGCCGACAATCGAGAACGAGCGGATCCAACCCATCCTGAAGGACGGAATGCCGGTGATGTCGATGGGGCTCCTGGTGCCCAAGGAGGAGGCGGTCATTTGGCGCGGCCCCATGCTGCACGGGGCGGTGACGCAGTTCCTGCGCGATACCAACTGGGGCGATCTCGATTACCTGATCATCGACATGCCGCCGGGCACAGGCGACATTGCGTTGTCGCTGTCGCAACTGCTGCCGCTGACGGGCGCCGTCGTCGTCTGTACGCCGCAGGATGTGGCCCTGCTGGACGCAGTCAAGGCGATTGCCATGTTCCGCAAGGTGCGGATTCCGGTCCTGGGCGTGATCGAGAACATGAGCGGCTTCGTCTGCCCCAGCTGCGGTCAGCGGCACGACATTTTCGGCAGCGGCGGCGCTCGCCAACGAGCCGAGGAGCTGGGCGTGCCTTTCTTGGGCGACGTGCCGATCCAGCTGAAGATTCGAGAATACGGCGACGAAGGACGGGCGGACGCGAACTTCGCGGATCCGGCTGTCGGGGCCTGCTTGGAAGGAATTTGCTACCGGCTGGTGAAGAATCTCGCCGAATCCGCCGCGGCGTCCCCCCCGCAGCCCCAACTGCCGGTGCTGGGTTGAGCCGGAGTCCGAGCAGCCCGTCTTGCGCGGCCGCGAGGCGGGCTATCTGAGCGTGTCTTCGTACAGCGGCAGGTGGCGGTAGTAGATTTCCAGCGAGAGGATGTTCATGGTGGTCACGTACAGGCGGCCGGCGTGCGGCGCCCAGCGGTCGGGGACGGGGCCGCGCGGGTCCCAGCTGCCGGCCAGCGGGCCTTCCTTGATCTGACCCTCCATCAGCAGCGGGTGCAGGCGATCGTTCCAGGCCTTCCAGTAGTCGCCGCCCATGTGGAACATGACCTGGGTGGCGTAGTACCAGTAGTACGTGTCGCGCTGCGGGTCGCGGTTGGTGCCCAGCGACGGGAGATTCTCCGCCAGGTACTCCGCTCCCTTGACCATGTTGGGGTTGTCGCGCCGCCAGCCCGAGTACAATCGCATGAGCAGGCCGACGGCGGTCATCGTCTTGCTGGCCTCGCGGCCATGCCGCTGCTGGATCGTGTCCGGAGCCAGCGGGTTGTAGCGGTACAGGTGCCGTTCCCGTTCCGATGCCTGCGACTTGTCGAGCCACTGGCGGATGCTGGCATACGTCGCTTCGGGCACCTCCAGGCCGGCCAATTCGCCGCTCTTCAGGGCCATCATCATCCAGCCGGTCACCGACGTGTCGCTGCCGACTTGCGGAGCGTACCGCCAGCCGCCGCGTTCGGGATGCTGCGAGGCGACGATGAAGTTCAGCGCCTTCTGGGCCGGCTCCTTGAGGCTGGGATCCTGCGTCATGCCATAGGCTTCGCACAGCACCAGGGCGGCCAGCGCGTGGCTGTACAGCCAGACGCTCTGGTTGGATTGTTCGTCCATCGGCAGGAACAAGTCGCCGTCGGGTTTCTGGTTCTTGAGCAGGTACTCGATGCCGCCTCGCACGACGTCCGCGTACTGGTGCTCCCGGTGGTTGTAGCCCGCGCCCTGGAAGGCCAGCAGGGCCAAGGCGGTCGCCGCCGTGTCCGTGACGAGCGAAGCCGGTTCGCCGTTGACGCCCTGCAAGCTCCAGCTGCCGTCGGCCAATTGGTGCCGCACCAGGAAGTTCAGCCCCAGATCGACCGTCTCTTCGGTCAGCGGCGGCGGGCTGGACTGACCTTCGCCCCAGCCGCCGCCGGCGCCGCGCGGACTGCGGCGGCGGAACGGCTCGGCCGGCACGACCGCCGACGTGTTCAGCGCCAGAGGTCCGCCGACCTGGTGCCGCACGAACCGGGCCTCGCCCAGCGCAACCTGCACGCTGTCGCGCGCGGCGCGGCGGTTGTTCAGTCCGACGTCCACCGTCACTTCAGCGCCCAGGCCGCCGGGGCCTTCAAGGGCGTCCAGATTGACGGCCAATCCGCCGGCGGTAGCTTGCCGGGACACGTCCGTCCCGTTGATCGCATCGCCGGGACTGAGCGTCGCATCGGCTTGCGCGTTTGGCGTGAACGAGCCGCGGCTGGGCACATCGACCATGGCCAATTCGACGGAGCCGCTGGGCGGCACGGTGCGTTCGGCGCGTTTCAGCGGTGCGCCGGCGTTGGTCAGTTGGCCGATCACCGGGCCGTCCGCGGCACTGGGCGAGGTCAGGCGGTTGCCGGCGGCGATGCCCGGCGCGGTCGTGATGGCCACATCCACGATGGGCTGGCCCGCCATCGCACCGACGGCGCCGATGCTGGGCGGCGCGGTCCGGCCGCCGGGCAAGTTGCGGGCTTCGCCGCCCAGTGCGGCGATCGGCGTTCCTGAGGGCTGGCCGCCGGACTGCAGCACGCTGGCCAGCGACACGGCCTCCGCCCGGACGTTGGCGGCCAAGGCAGGCCCGACGGCGGCGCGCGTCGGCGTGGCAGTGCCGCCGCCGATCTCCGGCTCGCCGCTGGCGCCCTCGGAACTTTCGGCCCGCTGGTACTGGGCCGCGGCCAGTAATTCGCCGCCGCTGGGGCCAGCGGCGGGGGCGGCTGCGTCGATCTCGGCTGCGCGGTCCGCCGCGGGAACGCCGCCGGCATCGAGTCGAACAGGGGCAGTGGCCAACGGATCGGCGTCCGCTCCAGCGGCGGGTCCGCCGGACGCGCCGCCGGCGAGCGCCGCACTGGCCGGCGCAGCGGCGACCGCCGTGGGATTCAGACCCGCCAGCGCGGCTCGTGCTGCGTCGCCGCCCGCACGGCGTGCCAGTTGCGGGGCAACCTGCAGGTCCGCCGCGACGTCCGGCTGGCCGCCGCCCGCGACCGTCGCACCGGCTGCCGTCTCCGCCGCAGCAACGCGGCTTAGGCTTGCTGTCGGCGGCGCGCCGGCGGACGGGGCGGCCAGGCTCGCGGGCACGTCGCCGGGGGCTCCGCCGGCCGGAGCGGCGGCGCTGGGCTCCGTTCGAGCCAGCGTGCTGGCGGCGTCGTCGACCGGCTCGCCGGCCGCGCCGCGGCTGCCCGCCGTGCCGCCGGCGGCGCCGGGCAGGACGACCGCGACCTCCAACGGCGGAGCGCCCGGCGAGGGGCGGCCGGCGCGAGCCAGTTGCGGCGCCGCAGGGCCCACCTCGGAGGCCGGGCCGTCCGAAACGCGCGCGGCGCGTTGCACGCCGGCGGCGGGCGCGGCCTGCGGTTGGGCGACGTCGGCGGGGAAGCCTGAGGCGGGGCCGGCGGGAACGGGTTGACCGGCGCCGGCCGGCGCGACGTTGGCTGACATCACGCGGAGCGTGATGGCTACTTTGGCGGCCGCCGGTTGATCGGGCCGGGCACCCTCGATCGCGCCGGCGGCCGGGCCTGCGGGCGCTGCCGCGACCGCTGTGTCGGGCACCGTCACGCGGCGCTCGGCCCGACCGGCGGCCGCGCCGCCGGCCATCGCCACGGCCGGCCCCTCAGGCACGCCCGGCGGCACTTCGGCGCGGCTGACTGACGGCGCGAACACCGTGGCGGGGCCTGTTTGACCGGCAGGGGCCGGGGCCGCCTGAGTTGCGGCGCCGCCCGGCGATCGTCCGACCGCGGCGCTGACGGCTGCCAGGGTTTCTCCGGCGTCGCCTGCTGCTTCGACCTGCGCGTCGATTCCTTCGATCGTGGTCGGAATTGCGGCGGCCAGCGCCTGGGAGGCGGCTCGCGCCAGCTGCCGCTTGCGTTCCTCTTCCTCCTTGTCGGTCGTGCCTCCGCCAGCTTCCGGGACGTCCGGAACGGCCTCCGACAATTCGGCGCGGGCCAGCGCCGGTTTGGCGGCCGAATCCGCCAGGCTGACTTCGATCGGCGGCCCAACCTCCTGACCCTTCGCGGGGCCGCCTGACGATGCGCTGAGCCCGCCTGCGTCCGTGCGAGCGACCGCCGCCGGCGTCATTTCGGCCAGCGGCATCAGCGGCTGGCTGCCGCCGGTGGCAGCCGGGGCCGTGGGCACCTCGGCGGCGATCGGCGAAGTGAGCGCGGCCAGCGGCGCGCCGCCGACGTTGTTGCTGCGCGCGATCTTGGGCACGTCGGTATGGAAGTTCAGCGTCGGCTGGCCGCCGCCGCTGCCTCGTCCGGTCTGGCCTTCGGATACGGTTCGGCTCGGACCGATGTCGATCTCCGTCACGCCGGTCGTGCCCGTCACGGGTCCGATGGGGGCGTTGGCGTCGGCCCGGGTCAGGGCGGCGCTGGCGCTGGCGGCCAGTTGGTCCGCCTGGTGCGCCCCGGCCGCCAGCGCGACTTCGGCGTCGGCCTGCGCCTGGAGGGCCGAGCTGGGGACCAGGTCGCCGGCGACGGAACGGCGGACCAGTGCGGCGGCTTGCGGCGACAAGGCCGCACTGGCAGGCGTTTGCTGCGTCGCCTGGGATCGTCGCGCGGCAGAGGAGGCGACCAGGGCGGGGCTGTCGGCGGCGGGGCGAGCGCGGTCCAGGTTGCGGCCTTGCCCGATGCCGGCCAGTCCCGTGACGGCCTTGGCCAAGGCCATGCGAGCCGGTTCGGCCGAGGGACTGCCGACGCCGCGGGTGGCCTCGGCGGCGGCCGGGCTTTCCACGTTCTCAGGCGAAGCGGTCACCGCCGTTCGGGTCGTGGCGCGTGCCACGGCCGCCGCCGGCGGCGCGTGCGGTGCGATGCTGGGCGCGTTGGCGGGCAGCAGCGGCCGGGAAGTGGGGCGGCCGACCTGGGTCGTGGTGCCGGCCGATGGGACGTCCAGGCTCGGCTGACTGCGCGTCGCCGTCGGATCGGAGGCCGGCTGTCGCGCGACGGCCGCCAGCGAAGGCCGCGGCTGGTTGCGTTCGCCCTGGACGCCGGCCGTCTGCGGCGCGACGTCGGCCACGATCGTCGTCAGGTTTGGGGCCGTCGCCGTTTCCTGGCGGCGGGCCGTGGAGGCCAGCGACGAGGCGGCCAGCGAGGGCGCTTCGTCGCCTCGCGGGCGGCGCGTGGCGGCCTGCGAGACGTCCGCCTGGACCGCGGCGCCCGCGGCGGCCATCGCGGGTTCCGCAACGGTTCGCGCGGCAGCGGTGCCCGGCGCGGTCGCCTGCCGTTCGGCCGCCGTCGCTACGGCCGCCGGGGCGGGCGACGAGCCGCTGCCCGCCGTGCCGGCCGTCGGGACGGTTTCGGCGCCGGTGGCTGCGGCGACTTGCGGCGCGGTGGTTTGCCGCCGGGGTGTTGCGGCGGGTGCGGGCGGGGCGGCGGCGCCGGATCTGGAGCCGGTCTCGCCGGCTTGGCGACGCGCGATTTGGGGCGCTGCGGGCCCTTGGGCTGATGCCCGAGGCTCGCTTGGGGTTGGGTGGGACGTCGCGAGGCTTCGGGCTAACGCCCGAGGCTCGCCTGGGGCCACGGCGGCAGGCTGAACTGCGGCGGGCGCGGGGCTCGCTGCTGCGGGCGCGGCCTGGGCGACTTCCACCACCCCGGTCACCGTCGCCGGTACGGGCCGAGCAGTCGCCTGGCGACGCGGCGTCGCGGCGGCTACCGCCGGGGCGGGTTGCGGCGACTCGGCGGTCGCCAACGCTTGGCGAGGCGGCAACTGGACCGCCGCACTCGGCGCCGGCGCGGCGGACTCGGCGGGCGTGGCCAGCGCGGGCGCGATGGGCGTTTGCGTCGGGCTGCGGGCCAGCGCGCCGGCTTGGGGCTGAGGCGTGGCGGCCGCCTGCGACGGCGGCGCGGCCGTGGCGGCGCCCGGGGCGTCCGCGGTTGTCGGGGCCGCCGGCCGCAACGGACTGGGGGCTCGTCGAGCGGGCGCCGGCGTTTCGGCTTGAGCCACTTGCGGCGCTGCGGGCGCTTGCGGCGGCCGCGTCGGGGCGGCGATCGCCGCTGCCGGCGGTGGCGCAGCAGGCGCGGGGGATGGCGGTTCCGCGGCGGCGCGAGCCACCTGGGCATCCGCCGCAGCTTGTCTGGCCGCCGGCGGCGTTTCGGTCCTGGCGCGCGGCACGGCCGTGGCGACGGCGCCGGCCGGTGCGGGCTGGGGCCGCGCGGGCGCCGGCGCGTTGGCCGGGATGACCTGGCTGGCCGCCGTGGCGAGTTCCGGCCGAGTTGTGGCTCGCGTCCGCTGATTGGGCACGGGCACGGGGGTCTGAGCCAATTCGGGATGCTCTTCCGTCCGCTGCTGGCGCCGCTGCGGTTCCTGGGCGACCGATCGCTGCACGTCCGGCGCCGGCGGTGCGGGCGGCTGCTCGCGGTCCGGACTGGCCGTCGCCTGGCGCACGGCGGCGGTGGTTTGCGGTTGGATCTGGTCGGGGCGAGTCTGGCGGGCGACAGACGGCGCGTCGGCCAGATCGACTTCGGTCCGCGGAACCTGGATCGGGCTGGCGATTTGTCGCTCGATCGTGGGTGTGGCCGACGATTGGGCCTGCGGCGCCTGCTGCGGCGTGCGCCGGGCGATGTTCGTCGCCGGCTGGACGCCGGTCGTCGCGGGTTCCTGCGGAGCGGCCTGGCGAGCGACCTGAGCCTGCGTCTGGCGGCGCTCGACTCCGCTTTCCTGGGCTTGCAGGTTGGCGGGCGCGGGTTGCGACGGCGCTGGCTGCACTTGGGCGATGTCGGCTGCCGTCGTGGGCGGCGTCGTGCGCGCCGGCGACATGCGGCGACTGAGCTGCGAGGCTTGTTCGCTCAGGCGCGGAGCGTTTTCCTGCGGCTCAGGCTGCCTGACGACGGCCGGTTGGACCGTTTGCTCCGGTTCGGGAACGGGAGTCGGCTGCGGTTCCGGCGGGATCGTTTCGGGCTCGGCCGGCTGGCGCTGGATCGTCTCCGGCTCCGGATTCGGTAGGGGTGTCTCGGTCTCGACCGGCCGCGTAAAGTCCTGCCGAATGCTGCTCTGACGCATCGGCTGGACGTATTCCGGAACGGTGACTCCTTGACGTCTTTCGGCCGGATCTTTGCGGGCCAGGAGGGCATCCATGACGCGACCGAAGATTTCCGTCTCGATCGAAGTCACGAGCAGAACGCCGTGGAAGAGAAGTCCCAGCAGGATGGCCAGTTGCATGCTGCGGCGGAAGTTGCGGTTGTCCACCAGCGTCAAAGCGGCCGCGGCGCCCGCCGTCAGCAGAGCGGCGACGACCAGCCACGTGAGCGCGTTGGCGTACCAGCGGGGATCGTCAAACCGCAGGTAAGCCAGCAGGGCTCCCATGGTGAAGCCGCCCAGCAGGACCAACGCTACGATGACCGGCCAGAGCTGTTCATCGAGCGGCCGAAACTGGGGCGGTTTCAGCTTTCGGATGATGCGTCGGATTTTTGCCATGCTACTGGGAGTCCTCGCCAGCGGTCGTGAGCTTGTAATCAAAAATGCCCGCCTTGTTGCAGGCGTTCATCACAAACACGGCTGAATCCAGTTGCACGCGCCGGTCGGCGCGGATGATCACGGATCGACGGTCGGCGCCTGCCTGCCGCAACATGCGCTCGACCTCGTCGCCGCTGACGATCTTGCCGTCGACAAAGAACCGGCCTTGATGGTCAATGTTCACGAACAACTCGCGCGGCTGCACGATCAACGGTCTGGCCTCGCTGGCGACGGGCAGCATCACGTCCAATTCCCGGTCCTCGGACGCGAACCGCGTGACGACCAGGAAAAACAGCAGCAGTTGGAACACCACGTCGATTAGCGGCGTCAGGTTGAGCACGCTGAGCGACGAGCCTTTTTTGATTTTGACTGCCATGCTGCGCCATCTCCGGAAGCCCCGTTTTTCCGAAACCGGCGGGCTTCTCTGGTAGCTTTCGTATCAGTTCCCCGCCGCCGGCGGTTCGGCCTGCGGTTCGCCGGCCGCCGGTGGTACGTTGGCCTGTTCGGCCTGTTTGGGCCCGAAGCGAACTCGGCCTTCGAATCGCTCCACCAGCGGCAGCAAGTTGAACATGAGTTCGTTGATTTCGTGAAACATATTGATGATCCTGGTCTCGAAGAAGTGCGCGACGATGGACGCCGGAATCGCCACCATTAGGCCCCCCAGGGTCGTCACCAAGGCGATATAGATGCCCTCGGCCAATTGGGTCGCCCGATCTTGTCCGGGAGCCAAAAGAGTCGTGTGGTGAAAGGCCACGATCATGCCCCAGACGGTGCCGATCAGTCCCATCAGGGGCGTGACGCCGGCGCACAGATTCAGCCAGCGCACGTTGGCAAAGGCCCGATCGGCTTCGCGATCGCTGGCTTCGGCCACCGCATGTTCGATTTCGTTGTGGGGCCGGCCGACCTTGACCAGCATGGCCCGGATCACCGACGACGCGGCGCAGGGGAACTGCTGGCAGATCCGGTAGGCCTGACGGGGATCGAATCCCGTCTGCCCGCCGCTCAACTGGCCCAGTTGGCTGACCAACTCCTCCGGCACGAGGCGGCTTCGCCGCAGGGCCAGGCCGCGTTCGATGGCGAACACCGCGCCCAGCAGCGACATGAGCACGATGGGCACCATGAACCAGCCGCCCATCACGAGCAGCCGGAAAAAGCTGATGCCTTGGAGGCCCGTGAAGGACGGCGGCAGCGAGGCCGGGGCCGCAGGGGACGCGCCGGTGTCGGCCGCGGCGTCATCCGGAGCGCCGGCCGCGGCGGACTCCGTCCCCTGGGCGCTGGGTCCGGCAACGTCCTGTGGAGCCGGCTGTGCCCACACAGCGGGACCAAACATCACCCAAGTCACGGTCACCAGGAGCACAGCAGCCAACCGCCGGCAGTTCGCGCGGCGTTGGTCAGACAGTTCGTGAAGCATGGATTACCTTTCGTCTCGCCACGGATGGGCCCCTGGTTGCGGCTGCTCTCGTTCCTTGCCGCCTCGGACCTCGCTTGGTGTCCGAGTTTCGGCCGGTCACAGTTTGGACAATTCCTGCAGTCGTGTCTTGGCTTGGGCGGCCAATTCGTCCTGGGGATGCTTGTCGATCACATACTGGTAGGCCTGCTGGGCTTGTTTCAGCAGTTCGGCGCGAGCCGCTCCCTGCGCGTCCTTGATCTGCACCTCGGCGCAACGCGCGGCCTCGAACCCCGCCTTGGCTTGCCACTTCTTGGTTTCGGTCGTCGCCGCGTCACCTCCGTAGCCGAACATGGCCCGCTGGAAGTGACGGTGCGCCTCGGCGAAGTTCTTTTGCCCAAAGACTAATTCGCCGATCATAAAGCGGGCCCGTGCGCCGACTTCGCCGCGGGACAGGGTAGCCGCCTGCTCATAGTCTTGCATGGCGTCCGCTTCTTTACCAGAGTTTTGCTTCGCCCTTCCCAACTCGCAGTAGGCTTCCGGCAGATATGGCGAATCCTGGTGTTTTTCGGGGATTTGGCTCAGCAAGCTCACCGCCTGGTCCCATTTCTCGGTCTGCAGAGCGCTCTGCCCGCCGTGCAACAGGGCCAGGACCTGGCTGACCGGCGAGGCCAGCTTGACGTCCTGCGTAGCGAGGTAAACGGGCAAGGCTTCCTCGTATTTCTCCAGGCGGAACAAGCACTCGGCCTTCATGAACAGGGCATCGGCGGCCAAGGGGCCCTGAGGCTGATCCGTGGCCTGTTCGCCAAACTGGGCCAGGGCGTCCTCGTATTTTTTTTCCTGGAACAGCGACCAGCCGAGTTTGTAGGTGGCCTTTTCCCGCAGTTCGCCGGGCTGGCTCTTTGCTTTGGCCGCCGTGTACGCCTTGGCGGCGTCCTCGTAGGCGGCTTTCTCGTAGTGCGACTCGCCGACGTGGAAGTTCGCTTCCGCCGCCAGCGGGCTGTCCGGGTACTTGCCGGCCAGATCGGCGAACGCCGTCACGGCCTCGGCCTTCTTGGCATCGCCGGGCACGGACTTGAGGGCCCAAGCCAGTTCGTAGGTGACTTTGTCGGCCGCCGCATAATCGGGGCTGGCCGTCAGCAACTGCTGGAAGGTCTCGGCCGCTTTGCCGAAGTTCTTCAGCGCCACTTCGGCCAAGCCGCGCTCGTACAGGGCCTCCGCTTTGTTGGCGGCGTCGCCCTGGCCGCTCAAATACAAGTCGATCTCCTGGACCGCCTCCTCGAACTTGCCCACCTGGCGCAAGCACATGCCCAGCGCAAAATGCGTGTCGGCGATCAGCGCATGCTGCGGGTGGCTCTTGACCAGGGCGTTGAAGGTCTCGACGGCTTCGGGATACGCCTTGTTCTTCAGTTGGGCCCAGCCCTTGCCGTACAGGGCGTAGGGAACGAAGAGCGAATCGGCGGCGGCCGCGGCGACCGCGTCGTACTGGGCGACCGCCGTTTCGTAGTCGCCCGCTGCGTAGGCGAATTCGCCGTAGCGATAGTGGGCTTGATCGAGCAGGCGGCTGGTGGGCCAGTCCTCGATCAGCCGCGAGATCGCCTTGATCGCCTCGGCGGTTTTGTCCTGTTTGTGCAGGGCCCGCGCCAAATACAGCAGCGCCTCGTCCGCCTGCTTCCATTTGGGGCTGGCCTTGAGCGCGGCCTGAAGAGCCGGCACGGCGCCGTCGAATTGGTCCAGGCAGAAGCGGCTGACGCCCAGCACGAATTGGGCTTGGGCCTGGTTGTCCGCGCCCTTCAACTGGGCGACGATCGGCTCCAGCGCGGCGACCGCATCGCCGTACTTCTTCTGCAGGTAAATTGCCAAGCCCTGGCGCACTCGCCACGTCTCGTGATCCGGATGATCCGGCGACGACTTGGCCAACTCGGCGTACAACTTCTCGGCCTCCGCGTGCCGGCCGCGCTGCAGATGGCACTCGGCCGCCACATATTGTACGTCGGGAGTCAGCCGGTGACCGGCGTGGGCTTTGAGAAAGTCGGCGGTGTATTTCAGGCCGTCGTCGTAGCGGCCCAATTCCAGCGCCCCGAAGGCGGCGTTGTACAGCGCCTGGGCGGCCAGTTCATGTTGCGGATGATCCGCGGCGATTTTCAGGTACAGTGCGACGGCTTCCGGACGCGATTTCGGCGCCTCGTACAACGCGTCGGCCTGGTCCATCTGCAGATTGACGGCAAACGGGCTGCCGGCGGACTGAGGCAGAACTTGCTTGGCCAGATCGACCGCCTTCTGCGGCTGTTTGTCCCGCAGGTAGATGCGGCACAGCCAATGCGCCGCCTCGGCGCGGCCGGCGGACGGGGCTTCCGCCACCTGCTGCAGCCACTTGGCGGCCTCCGGGAACTGCTCGGCCCGATAATAGCATCGACCTGCCGACAGGGAGGCATCGGCGGCGTAAACCGACTGAGCGAATTCCGCCGGGATGCGCGCGTACACTGCGGCCGCTTCCGCGAACTTGTCCTGTTTCGACAGGCAGAACGCCTGGCGGTTCAAAGCGTGATCGACGGAGGCGAAGCCGGCGATCTCGGCCACGCCGGCGAACAACTTTTCGGCGGCGGCGAAATCGCCGGCCTGCAGGACGGTCTCCGCCTTGCGCATCCGCACTTCGTTGGCCAGATCGTGTTTGGGGAACTCTTCCAGGAACCGATCGTAGGTCTGGCCGGCGCCGGCGTGCTGCCCCAGTTCTTCCTGCGTGACGCCCAGGGCGTACAGCACGTCGGAGCGCAAGGGCGATTGCGGATAGTTCTCGGCCAGTTGACCGTAAGCGGCTGCCGCCTCCTTCTTCTTGCCCTGGTTGTATTCCGCCTCGCCCCAGAAGAACAGCGCCTGCTCGGTGTGCTTGCCTTCGGGAAACTTCTTGACCAGTTCCGCGAACGCCGCCGCCGCTTTGGCATATGCCCCTTCGACCTGTTGGCCGCCCAGCGAGTACTGGCACCAACCGAGGTTCAGGTAGGCATCCTGGATCAGGTCGGATTGGGGATAGTTTTTGACGACCGCCTCGAAAGCGGCGGCCGCCCGGTCGAAGCGTTTCAGCTGCAGATGGCAGACGCCCAGGTACTGTTGGGCCTTGGCCGCCAGCGGGTCTTTGGGGAATTTTTTCAGGAATTTTTCCCACTCCTCGGCCGCCAAATCGAACGCGTTGTTGTTCTGAAAATTGGCGGCGTCCGCATACAGATTGAGCGCTTCTTGCGGCGAGTTGGCCGGTTTGGCCGCCTCGGCTGCTTGCGTAAAAGCGGACGGTGGGCCGCTCTGGAATACCCCCAGAAAGCCGCAGGCGACGAAAAACGCCCAGCCATACCTTTGCCTGTTTGCTGTCATGCCCTCTACCCCTCATTTCCTGCTGGATTGCGGTGGTGAACTGTCCCAAGTTTACCTATTGAGCCAAGAAGCGAAAAGGTAGCGACGGACGCACCCTGGGCCTGGCGCGACAGAGTGATTGCAAACTCGCCGGGGAGATGGTATGTTATGAGCGTCGGTTTTTCATCGCTGCAGGCAAACCTTGTCCCGCGTACGAGCGTAGTAACGGCTATGCACGATCACGCCAGTTGGAGCCTTGGTTTCGGTCGCTGGGGCGGCGTTCATGTGCGGCTGCACATGTTCTTCTTCCTGTTTGCGGCCGTGACTTGCTACCTCAGTTGGTGGGAGGCCAAGGCTGTCGGCTCGCCCCACGTCGACCGCTTGGCGATCTCCAGCCTGTTGATTCTGTGGGCCAGCGTGTTGCTGCACGATCTGGGGCACCTGTGGGCCGCGCGGCGGCTCGGCGGCCGGATGGACGAACTCGTCCTGGTGCCGTGGGGCGGGCTGACGGCGGCGCAAGGGATTACGGATCCGCGTGCCGAGTTGCTGGCGCATCTGGCGGGGCCGGCGATGCACGTGGCGGTCTGCCTGGTGTGTGCGCCGCTGCTGGTGGGGGCGCCGGGAGATCTGCCGGGACTGTTGAACCCCCTGGCTCCCGAACACCTGACGGACGGCACTCTGGCGGTGAGACTCGTCAAGCTGGCGTTTTGGATCAATTGGGCGCTGTTGCTGTTGAACCTGCTGCCCGTCTTTCCTTTCGACGGGGGAGCCGCGTTGCGGGCGGCCCTGCTGGTCAAGTGGCCCGAGATGGGACGCCGCGGCGCGTCGTGGGTCGTGGCCGGCCTGGCCAAGGTCGCCGTGATCGGCGCCGCCGTGCTGACGTTCGTGCTGCCGTTCGACGATTCGTATGGCTTGGTGCCCCTGCGGTTCGCCTTGATCCTGCTGTGCATTTTCCTGTATTTCAGCGCCCAGCACGAGGAGCGGCGGAGCGCGGCCGAAGAGTCGGATTGGGACGAGTTGTTTGCCGATTCCCGGCTGCCCGCCGGCCTGTCGTCCCTGGAGCACAGCGCCGAGCAAGCCGGCGATGCCTCCGGTCCGCTGCAGCGGTGGCTGGAGCGCCGCCGCGAATTGAGGTTGCGCCGCCAGCAGGCCATGGAAGCGGAAGAGGAGCGTTGCGTGGACGAGATCCTGGAACGTCTGCACGAACACGGCATGCAAGCCCTCTCGCCGGACGATCGTGCGCTGCTCGACCGCGTCAGTGCCCGCTACCGCAGCCGGCTCAGCCACTGATGGGTTCCCGCGATCATGCGGATTGCCCCGGCGTTACGGCCGGGCAGGAACCGGCGGCCCGCCGCAACTCCTTGCTCTGGACCGGATCGTGACCCAGCTTCCACTAGGCAGCTGTCCGCGCTGCGATGCCTGATTCCATCCTGGTGCGTGAAGTCCTTACCTTGAACCCGGCCAGTGAGATGCTGTCCGCCTCTGCCAGCGCCGCGAGTTGCGACGGCGATATCGCCGCATTGCGCTCGCCTCCGTTGCTGGGCGCCTTCGATTTGTCGCGAGCCCAACATCACGCCCTTCCGCTCCGGCTGGCCCGAGTCCTGCACGAGATGACGGCCATGATCGACAGGAAGGACCCATGTACTTGCGGGCACAGCGATCGCGTCGCTCGCATCGCCGTGGCACTGGCCAGGGAGTTGGGCTGGCCGCAAGACCGGCTGATCGTCGTCCACCTGGCCGGGCTGTTGCACGACATCGGCAAAATCAGCATCGCGGCGGAGATCCTCCGCAAGCCCGCCGGGTTGACGGCGGAGGAGTACGAGCAGGTCAAATTGCACCCCCGCGTCGGACATCAAATCCTGTTGGACTTTGAGCCGTTGTCCCAGGTGCTTCCGGCGATCCTGTATCACCATGAACGCTGGGACGGCAGCGGCTATCCCAGCGGCGTGGCCGGCGGCCGCATCTCGGAAATCGCGCGGGTCGTCGCGGTGGCCGATGCCTACGACGCCATGACCAGCCAACGTCCCTATCGCACCGGCCTGCCGTACCACGAAGTCCGGCGCATCTTTCGCGAGGGCGTGGGCCGCCACTGGGACCCGCTGGTCCTGGAAGCCTTTCTGCGAGCCGAGCCCTGTTTCCGCTGCGACCACCGGCTCCTCTGCGCCGCCCCCCTCGTGGCGCTGGCCACCTGAGCGGATACAATCCACGGAGGGTGATCTGCATGAGCAAGGAAACGGGTCCTGCCTGTGAAGAAAGAACCGAGGCCGCAGCGCCCCGCCGACTGCGCTATGGCCGGGCGCTGAACATCGCACTCCGCACCGCGCACCTCGGCGTCACGGGCGTGCTGTGTGGCGGACACGTGTTCGGCGTCCCGTCCGAACAATTGTACGTCTGGCTGTTTTGGGTGATCCTCACGGGCGGCCTGCTGGCGGCGGTCGAGGCGTTTCCCCACGTCTGCTGGCTGGTCCAGGGCCGGGGCCTGTGCGTGCTGGCCAAGCTGTGCTTGCTGTGCCTGATTCCCTGGCTGTGGAACTACCGAGTTGCCGTCCTGGCCGCCGTGATCGTGCTCGCGTCCGTCGGCTCGCACATGCCCGCCCGCTTCCGCTACTACTCCGTCCTGCACGGCCGCATGCTGGACGACCACAAACCGGTTCGCGGCTGAATCGCTTGAAAGACGGTCATCGGCGGGCGTGCTTGTACCCACGCTGCGCAACGGATAAGATGATCGGCCGGGGGTATGTTCCAGAGGTCACGGCCAAGCAGTTGGCAAACGATGATCCGCGCGGCCGTGCGAAAACTGACGGTTGGCGAACAATTGCTGCAAAATGTGCATTCCCCTTTGGAGCCGTTTATGCGCTTCAAGTACCCGCTCAGACGTTCTTCGGCGAACCGGCGCACGGCCCGTTGCTCCCAGCGGCGTCGCCGCCCGGCCTTGGAGGCCTTGGACGACCGCATCTTGCTGACCGGCGAGATGGGCGGCGCATGGTTGGATCTGAACGGCGACGGCGCAAACGAGATCGACAGACCGCCGCTGGCCGGCGGCGAATACGGGCCCGCCCGCGCCGCTGGCGGGGGGTTCACGATCTTGACCCTGAACGAATCGCCGGTCGTGGTGGAGCCGCTCCCGGACCTCAGCGTCGACGAAGACGCCCCGAATACGCTGCTTGACCTGGGGCCGGTGTTTACCGACCCCGACATCGGCCGGGGCGATGCGCTGACCTACACCGCCACGGTCAGCATGCCCATCGACAGCCTGGTCGCTCAGGTCAGCCAGTCCAGCTACACGACGCTGCACCAGGACTTGCTGTACACGCACACCGGCGACAACCGCGGAGTGGCCGGGTGGGAGCACGATCTGGCGCGGGACAATATCTACTCGTACTTCGCCAGCCTGGGGCTCGACACGTCGCTTGAATCGTTCGTCTACAGCTCGAAGACCTATTACAACGTCGTCGGCGTCTATCCCGGAGTCACCGAACCCGGCGCCATCTACCTGGTCGGCGCTCATTACGATTCCGTGGACAACCCCGGCGCGGACGACAACGCCAGCGGCGTGGCGGCGGTGATGGAGTTGGCCCGCGTGCTGACGCAGTACGAATTCGACGCCACGCTGGTGTTCGTGGCGTTCGACCGTGAGGAACAGGGACTGTACGGCTCGAAAGCCTACGCCAACGCCCACGCGACAGACAACATCCTGGGCATGGTCAGCCTGGACATGATCGCCTACAACATTCCCGGCACCGGGCACGACACCGTGCGGTTCTACGATTACATTAGGGGAGGCGTGATCAAGTCGCAGCTGGCCGCAGCCTTCGCGGCTTACGGAGGCGGACTGGCCACGGTCGATTCCGGCCAGGAGTACGGCAGCGACCACTCGCCGTTCGAGCAGAAAGGCTTCGATGCCGCCTTGGTGATCGAGTATGCCGTGCGGGACAACCCGTACTATCACCGAGCGGGCGACGCAGTCGAGACCGCGAACTACATCGACTACGTGTACGCCACGAAGGTCACCCGCGGGGTCATGGGTTATTTGGCTACGGCGGCTGGTTTGGTATCGCCCTCCGACCTGATGACAGTCACCGTCAACGGCCGGGACTTGACCCTCGACTACGCCGCCGACAAGCACGGCATCGCCGACATCGCTGTCCGCGCCACGGATGCCCTGGGGCTGTACGCTGAGGACACTTTCCGCGTCACGGTCACGCCGGTGAATGACGCCCCGGAACTGGACCCCACGGGCGTGATGACGCTCTGGGCGATCGACGAGGACACGACCGTCAATCCGGGTACGCTGGTGCGAGACATCGTGGCCAGCGGCGGCAACGATCGGATTACCGACGTCGACTACGGCGCGTTGGAAGGCATGGCGGTCACGGCCGTGGACAACACCCACGGCGCGTGGCAGTACACGGTCAACGCCGGCCGCACGTGGAACGCGTTCGGCGCCCCCACCGCCGTGGCCGCCCGGTTGCTGGGTTCCGACGCCGGCACGCGCATCCGTTTCCTGCCCCACGCCGACTGGAACGGCACCGTCGATCCGGGCCTGACGTTTCGAGCCTGGGACCACACCCAGGGTTTCAACGGCCAGACCGCGGACGCGTCCGTGGGCGGCGGGGCGACAGCGTTCAGCGCCGCTTCCGAATCCGCCGCCATCACCGTCCATCCGGTGAACGACCCGCCGACCCTCTCGCTGGCCAATACCGTCGCCACGCTGCCGGAGAGCACCCCCACGGGCTCGCGGATCAAGGTCGCCGACGTGGTGGTCACGGACGATGGGCAAGGTGTCAACGACCTGAAGACGTCGGGCCCCGATGCCGCACTTTTTGAGATCGACGGCGCGGTGCTTTACCTGAAGGCGGGTGCGGTGCTGGATTTCGAGACGAACCCTGTGTTGGACGTCACCGTCGAGGTGGACGACGCCACCGTGGGCCCGACGCCGGACGACACGGCCGATCTGGCGATCGCGGTCACGGACGTCGCCGAAACGTTGATCGTCTCCCAGTTCACGTGGACGCCGGCAGGCTTCGTCGCCGAATTCAGCCGCGCGTTGGATCCCAGCACGCTCAACCTGTACGACGGGGCCGGAGGCGAGTTGGGACCGGCCGACGTGCTCCTGCAAGACGGCTCTGGCAAGGCCGTTGCCGGGTCGATCGTCGTGGATGCGAGCCGGCAACAGCTGACATTCGTCCCTGCGGGCAGCCTCCTGACCCCGGATGTGTACACCGTCACCTTGAAGAGCGGCGAGATGGCTTTCCGAGATCTAGCTGCGAGCGTGCTGGACGGCGACGGAGATTGGACGCCCGGCGGCGACTTCACGACCCAGTTCACCGTGACCTCGTCCGCCGATCGCACCGTCAGCATCCCCGACGTAGCTCGCGGCGCGGGCCAGCCGGTGAACGTCCCCAACACGGCCACCGGCTTGCCGCTCCGCCTCGACAACGCAGACGGCGTCACCTCGCTGGCCGTGGATCTCGTGCACGACAGGGAGCTGTTGCAGATCACGGCCGCCACATTGGCGGCAGGACTGCCGGGCGATTGGAGCGTCACCAGTCCGCCCGACACCAGCACGCCGGGTGTCGCCAAGATTTGGGCGTCCGGGACGACGCCGCTGTCGGGGACGAACGTCGATGTCTTGCGGCTGACCGCGACGGTGCCGGACACCGCTCCCTACGGCGCGGTGCAGGCGATTCGGCTGGAGAACGTCTCGCTCAACGGCGGGGCAATCGCGGCAAGGGGAGACGTCGCGGTCCACAAGGCCGTCTACCTGGGCGACGCGGACGGCAGCGGGATTCACAGCTCGGCGGACGCGTTCTTGACGGTGCAAGCGGCGTTGGGGCTGGCCAGCGGGTTTGCGGCCAATGCCTGGACCGATCCGTTGATCGTCGGCGACGCCGATGGATCGGGCGTGCTGTCGGCGGCCGATGCGTTCCTGATCGTCCAGGAAGGACTAGGGCTCGACGAATCGTTCGTGCCCGACAATCCGGGCATCGGCGTGACGCTGGTGGGCGGCGGGGTCGATCCGCAGTTCCGGATCGGCGAAAACCTGCCGGCTGTCGCCGGCAGCTTGGTGTCTGTGCCGGTGAAGTTGGACGTCGAGCCGGCGGCGACCAATGTGGGCGGGATCGACTTCGACTTGTTCTTCGACCCGTCGCAGTTGGCGATCCAACTGCCGGGCGGCGTGTTGACCGGCGCCGACACGGCCTCGGGCTGGTCTATTTTTTCCCGCCTCATCGACAGCGGGCATTTGCGCGTCGGATTGCTGAGTTCCAGCGGCCGGCCGCTGGCAACGGGACTGCGGGAGATCGCCCAATTGGTGTTCCGCGTGGAGGCCGGCGCCACCGTAGACGCGCCGCTCCGCGACGCGATTCCGCTCGCGGAGCGAGCGGCCTACGGTGGCGCGATTCCGGCCTCGGAGAGCCCGGACTACGTGTTGCCGCTGGACATCGAGCCGGTCGATCCGAGCGCGGGCGGCTACGCCTGGACCGCCTCCGACGGCAGCCTGCTGATCGTCCCTGCGCCGCCGGCGCTGGTGATCAGCGAGATCATGTACAACCCGGCCAGCCTCGAGCCGGATTGGGAGTGGGTCGAGGTGTACAATCCCGGCCCGGTGTCCGTGGACCTGGCCGGGTACGTGCTGGACGACAACAACACCACGGCGCTGCCGGCCTCCAATATCGCTTCCGGCCGCGTGTCGGCCCGCGGCACGGCGGTGCTGTTCAACGCGGACGCGATTGGTGCGGAGGACTTCCGTGCGGCCTGGGGGGCGGACGTGAATCTGGTGCCGGTGACCGGCTGGAACGTGCTGTCGCTGGGCAACTCCGGGGACCGAGTGGGCCTGTGGCGCGACTTTGTCAACTATCGGGGCGACCACGTCAATCACAACAACACGGTGGACGACGTGGCGTTCGACGACGATGGCGTCATTTGGCCGCTGGACGACGGTGCGGCGTCGATCTACCTGGTCAACGTATCGGTGGACAACAACGCGGGCGAGAACTGGGCGCTGAGCCAGGCAGGGACGGCGGGCGCCTGGCAGAGCGTGGCGGCCGGCGGCAACGAGGGCGGCGACATCGGCTCGCCGGGTTTCGCTCCGAACATCTGGCACAACCTGGCGAATCCCTTCGACGTCACCGGCGACGGAGCGGTGACAGCCGACGACGTCCTGGCCGGAGTGAACTACCTGAACTCGGAGGCCAGCGATCGCGGCTTGCCGCTGGTGCAGGTGGTCCCGCCCCGCTACTACGACGTCAGCACCGACCGAGCCTGCACGCCGCTGGACATCCTGATGGTGATCGCCTATCTGAACTTGCAGGCCCAGCCGAAGGCCGAGGGGGAGCCGAGCGGATTGGCGACGGCGACAGCGGCGGCCGGCGTCTGGCTGGAACGTCCTCCTGCGCCGCCGGCGCCGGCCGCAGCAGTTGGCAGGGCGACGGACGTGAATGCGCGGATTGTTGTCGGGCCGGAAGCACCGAAGGTGCGCGGGGTTGAATTCCCAAGCGCCTGCGACGTCCAGCGGGGTCGCTTCGAAGCGGTGGCGGACGCGCTGCAACGGCGTTTGCACGATTTGCAGCCCGAGTGGGCCGCACTGGAGCCCGTGCTGGCCGAGATCGCCGGCGACATCGCTGGCGCTTGGCGCTAACCGAGTTTCTCGCCAGCCTCTGGTTTCAGGGAGTGGGGGAGTCGTCGGATCGGCGGCATAGCCCTACCGGTGCGGTTGCTGCGTATGCTAAAATGCTGTCCGGAAACAGGCCCCGGATGAAGTCAGGCGACTTTTTCAAGGGGTATCGATAGCCATGCGAGAACCAGTCGCGTACCAAGCGATTTTGGAGGAGGGACGCGTCGGAGAACTCCATCGCGTGATCTTGCGGCAGGGGCGGCTGCGATTGGGGGATGCGGACCAGACGGTTCGTAACCACGAATCGCACGAATTGCACGAATGGGAGCGGAAGGGGTCGGGAGTCGTTTTCGGGGACAGCGACAACAAGATGGAAAGCGGGTCGCCCGACAACGACTCCCGGTCCCGGCGATCCGCCCGAGAACGACACGCTGCCTAGCCACAGGCTGCGCGACATCCTGAATGGCCCCGCGGACGCGGGTGTTTGGGATGTTCGAGCTTGCGCCATTCGAAGCTGTTTCGGATTTCGTGTTTCGTGTCCCATCACACCGGTTGCGGAAGCGTCTCGGCGGCCGTGCGTGCGCGTCGGCATGGCAAGCCTGTCTGTCCGCAGGACGAGCCCTTCCCAGCGACGCTGCACGGCGTCGCCCGAAAAAGCGGTGCGGAAGAAACCGCCGAAAGAACGCCAGTCCCTGCTTGACAGTGTGTGCAAGATGGTAAAATCGGGTGTTCCCCTGCTTTTGTGGGTAGCCGTTGGTTGCCATCCCCACGACCCTCCGCGGCACAGAGCGCAGCATTGTCCGCGACGGTCGTTCGATGGTTTGGCAGGTCGGCGACCGGGTCGCCGATTCTGCCGTCGCGATCACCGAGGCGCACTGGTTCGCTTCGCCAATGCGGAGGCCGGGCGCGCAGGAATCCGTTCAGCGTCTTTGCGACAGGCCGCCGGGGACCGGGCGGTTTCTTTTGTTCCGGAAAAAACCGTTCCCTCCGCACGGCGGCCAATACGTGCCCCGTTTTCGAGCCCCTCCGGCGCCGCGTGACGCCGCCCCAGAGAATCGAGGAGTTGAACCATGCCCCGTCAATCAGTTCTTCCTGCGAATCGTCGTCGGACTCCCAAGTGGTCAAAGGGGGGCATCCTCGCCCGCGATGGCTGATCTTCAAGGCGTTCGAGGATCGACGGCTGCTGTCGGCCAGCGTGACCGGACTCAGCTTCCGCGATGGTAACCAGTTGGATTCAAAAGTGCTGGACGGCATCCACTCCGGCAACAACGTGTACCTGCGCGCCGATGCCACCGAGATGGAAGGCCAGACGATTGACGTGCAGGTGTGGGAAGACGACGGCATTAAGGACGACTTGATCACTACCGTCCAGATCACGATCGGCGCCCAGGGGTTTGGAACGTTTGCACAACGTCTATTCGGGCGCTCCGAAATAGGGGGCACTTTCGCGTGTCTGCGCCCGTTGGCAACGAGATCGAGGGCAGTGTCATCCACCTATCTGCGGACCTCGTTACGACAACAACTCCAGTCAGCGTAATTCGCGTCGATGAGGCGACGGCTTCGATTGATGCGAGTCTCGACACCTGGATCGTTATCCACGGACGTGGGAATAATTCTTCGACGGATTACATTCTGCAGCTTACAGGAACGCTTTCATCGCTGCTTCCCGAGAGCCAAGTACTGGCGCTGGACTGGCAGGAGGGGGCATTCGCTACGCCCAGGTTGCCGGACTTCACGGGTGAGGTGTGGATTGCGCCCGTCGCCCAGTGGGCGTGCAGCGTCCTGTCCGACTACGGCTTCGAGGCCTCCGCTGTTAATCTGATCGGTCATAGCTGGGGCGCTGTCTTGGCCAGTGAGCTATGCCGCTCAGCTTTTCTGACCCGGACATGCTCTACTAAATGGGGCCACCACTTGGAAGAGAAGTAGTTGGGGCTGGTCTTGGAATCCGGGTTGGTGACTGCTGG
>CAZAQY010000108.1:0-25051 GCA_964486845.1 uncultured Pirellulaceae bacterium | reverse complement strand
TGGAGTGCGGCGCCTTGTCGCCGCTTTTCGCTGGAGCCGAGCGGCTGGAGGGCGGCTGGGATTCAGGTTCTGAACCATCGGGCGAACGCGTAGGGGGCATCGTCCGCGGCGTCCAAAAGCGGTGAGGGATCAGATCGCTCTCGTTTACGTACTCCATCACGGAGAAGTGCGTGCCACCCGCTTCGTCGGCGCCGAACGCGGCCACGATATTCGGATGCATCAGCCGCGCCGCAGCTTCGACCTACGAGCTGTTTACGCGCCGCTGGACGCGCCGCCGTTCTCGGTTTCCGGCGAATCGTCAAGGCCGCCCGCGCCGAAGATTTGTTCCAGAACCGTTCGCAAGTCGCGGTGTCCGTGCGTTACCAGGATGACGACGATCCCGTCTTCGTGCGGACGGTAGATGACGACGTGTTTGTCCACGCGGAAGCATCGCAGCCCTGGTCCGATGCCTTCCCGTGCAGTTCCCGGCAGGGGAGACTTGGCATAATGGGCGCACTTTTTTCGATCCGGCTGATAACGTCACGCCCTCGCTGCCGACTCTGCGTTTGCTCGATGACCTACCGTCCAATCTCCAGCACGCTCTCTTCCGCTCTGTCCGTCCAATACACGCATGCCATCACTTGCGCCTGCCGGATTCGTCGTATTCACCGCACAGTTGCCGGCGTACTGCAGCGAAATCAGCTTCGCGCATTTCGCCCCGGTCGGCCATCGCGACGGACTCCTCGACGTCCCTCCGCAGTCGTTCATAGTCTCCCAGGACCGGCACGGCAACGCGGAGGATGTCAGGCACCAGCTCCTGTTCGTTGGCGAAGCGGCCGTTCGCCACGGCTGCCGCGACCAGCGGCTGCATGTCGAACGGGATCTCGACAGTCACAGTCATCAGTACTCCTCCTTCCACGCATTGTTGTCTAGGGAATCCTCTCGCCACGGTCAAAGGGTTTCCTGTTGAATGCGGATGCTGTGACGTTCACTCATCAGCGTCGGGCTCGGGCATCACGCCGAGTTCGACGGCGGTCCGCATCTCTTGCGGAGTCGCCTCCCACGTCGCCCGGTACGTGGACTCCAGCGGCGTCTTGACGTGCAGCGAGTTCGTCAGAAACAACGGCATGTCGGGCAACTCGTCTCCGACCGCGACCGGCTCGATGTAAGCGACGCGCTGAGCGCCCGTTTCATACGAGACGAGGACCCGGTCCTTGCCTTCCGGAAAGGCAAAATCTTCCTCCTCGATCTCGTCCCAAACCGCCTTGTGGATGCCGCACGGGTCGCGCGGCGTGGGAGGGAACAGATCGACGATCAGGACGTGAATCCCGGCGCGGAGCAGGTCGATCGTCTTCTCGACGAAATCCCGGAGCGCCGCGCGGCTGTCCTTGTTCCCCGGCGAGATGATTTCGATGACCGCCACGATGCGGCCCAGGTGGTGACGGACGACGATTCGATTTGCCCGGCCGGCGTAAATCTCCTTACTGCTCCGGCGGACAATCCGGGCGGCGGGCAATTCCGCCACGGCCGCGCCGCCGCCGCGATCCGAGCCCGATCGTCGCGTTTTGCGGGTGCTCTGGATGGTCAGAACGTCCGCCTCGCGCGGTCCCGATCGCTGCTCGACCAGCGCCGACAAACCTTGGGGAAGTCGCCCCCGGTTCAACTCGCGCGCGATTTCGATGGACCAATCCTGGTGGAAATGGTGAAACAGCCCGGCCGGGATGCGCGTCCAGTCGTGAAGGGGCATGTGTTTGTCTCCGTTTTCAGGACCCGTCCCTATTGTATCCCAAGGGCCGGACGATCCAAGCAGGTTACCTGTCCAGCGACACTCCGGCCGCGGGAGTGGTATCCGCCTTGGCGGGCCCGCCCGGAAGAGATGCGTCCGACCGGCTTTCCGGTCGGCGCTCGCGGCCTACGTGGCGGCTTGGAGGGCGGCCGAGCGGACGGCGAATAGGAGGGCGTCGAGTTGGGATTCGTCGATGTCTTGGGCGGCTTCGCGGAGTCTGTCTCGCAGGTCGGCCAGCAGCGGTTGGAGGTCCTGGCCGGCCGCGACTGCGGCGGCTAACGGGGAGACGATTGCCTGAATGAATTGTTCGAACTGCGATTCGGCATCGCCGTCGGCCGGTTGGCGGGCCAGGGCGACTCGCCAGCCGGCTTGTCCGCGCCGGGTTCGACCGTCACGTAGACCGTCACGGCTTCGTCGCCGGCCAGTTCGACCAGTTTGGTCCCAATCGGCCCGAAGACCTTGGCGCCGACCCACGCCCCGACCTCGGCCGTGATCCGCTGTTCCTCTTCGCGCCGCCGGTCGGGGGCCGCGTTCAGGCGGACGTAATGGTGCAGGTCCAGCCAGGCGGCATGTTGCCAGTCCGCCGGGTTCAGCCGGACGTCGTGTTCCGCCAGCAACTGGTTGCGGTGGCCGTCGGCGTCGACCTCGTGCAGCGACCAATGCCAGTGATTGGGCCTCGCACATTCGGAAGCGGTCAGCGTGAGTAGGGCCATGGCGCGATCTCGATGTCGTAAGTGCGCGGAATGGGTCAGCCCACGCCCGGTTGCATCCGGGGCGGCGCGGGGGCACAATTCACATTTGTAAACACCCGGCGGCAATGTTTCGATCGCGCGAGCCAGCGCGAGCCGTGCCAAGTGTGAGTGCAACAGCCGAGGAGGAAATGAACATGCAGAAGACGAGAGTGACGCGACGCAAGTTTCTGAAGTCGGCGGCCCAGGCCGGGGCGGTCCTGGCCGTGCCGATGATCGTGCCGGCATCCGTGCTGGGCAAAAACGGGGCCGTGCCGCCCAGCGAGAAGATCATCTGCGGAGGCATCGGCCTGCGCGGCCGCGGCATGGGCGACTTGCGGTGGATGATGGGCAATCCCGACGTGCAGTTCGTGGCCAACTGCGACCTGCAGAAGAAGCAGCGCGAGATCGTCAAGAACTACGTGGACACGCAGTACGGCAACCAGGACTGCAAGACGTACCCGGAGATCCACGAGTTCCTGGCCGAGCGGACAGACATCGACGCGGTGCTGATCGCCACGGGCGACCGCTGGCACGCGATGGCGGCCATCCTGGCAATGCGATTCGGCAAGGACGTGTACAGCGAGAAGCCGTCCGCGATGACGATCGCCGAGGGCCGGGGCGTGGTCGAGACGGCTCGCCGCTATGCCCGCGTGTACCAGACCGGGACGCAGCGGCTGAGCGAGCCGAACCACGTGTTCTGCATCGAGATGGCCCGCACCGGGCGACTGGGCCAGATCCACACGGCCTACGCCCACATCGCTCCTTGGGACGCAGCCCAGATGCGCCACGACTGGCTGCCGGAAGTTCCGGAGCCGCCGAAGGACGAGGTGGATTGGGACGCCTGGCTGGGTCCCTGCCCGTGGCGGCCCTTTAACCCCGGCTACGTCTCCGGCGGCTGGCGCGGCCATTACGACTTCCACACCAGCTGCATCGGCGAATGGGGCGCGCACACGTTTGCCCAGGCCCAGGCGGGACTGGACTGCGGCGAGACCTCGCCGGTCAAGTACCAGTACGTGGAAAACGATTCGGGCGACGGGATGGTCACCACCTTTGCCAGCGGCGTGAAGATGATTCTGTCCCGCGGCGACAAGTACTGGCACGGCTCGTGCGGCGAGCGGTTTGACGGCCCCGGCGGCTGGGTCGCGGCGGCCGACGGCTACTCCAAGCCCGACGTGTCGTCGCCGGAACTGCTGACCCAGTTCAAGAAGGTCGTGGGCGAGTACGTGGCCCGCACGGGCCGGTCGCTGGACCACATGCGGAACTTCCTGGACTGCGTCAAGAGCCGCCAGGAGCCGGTGGCCAACCCGCGCGTCATGCACCACAGCATGACCACGGTCCACGCGGCCAACGTCTGCATGTGGCTCAAACGCGACCTGCAATACGACCCGGTCAAAGAGGAATTCATCAACGACGACGAGGCCAACCGGTTCCGTTCGCGAGCGATGCGGGAGCCGTACGTGTATTGAGCGTTGCGAGTCGCGGGTCACGGGATACGAGTTGCGGGATACGAGTTGCGAGTTGCGGGCTCCGGGATAGGTTGCTGGCGAAACAGTTATGACGTGCCGAAGACACTTGCACATGCCGATTCGCAGCGACAGCACGATCCTGAATTGTCTTGTCCCGCATCGCGCATCTCAAATCCAAGATCTCAAATCTAAAATCCGAAATCGAAAACTTCACCAAGGAGAATAACCCATTATGTGGAAACGCACACTAACGCTCACTCTGGCCGCTGCTCTGCTGGCGGCCGCCCCTGCCGTCGCCGCCGATCAGGAGGCGGAACTTATCGCCGTGCTCAAGTCGGACGCGGGGCAGTTCGAGAAACACGAAGCCTGCCGCGTCCTGGCCCATGTCGCCACCAAGAAAGCCGTGCCCACGCTGGCCGCCATGCTGGGCGACGAAAAAATGTCGCACATGGCCCGCTACGCCCTGGAGACGATCCCCGATCCGTCCGTGGACGTTGCCCTTCGCGACGCGATGGGCAAGCTCACGGGCCGCCCGCTGTTGGGCGTGATCGGCAGCCTCGGCCTGCGGCGCGACGCGCAGGCCGTCGATGCGATCGCCAAGCTGTTGGCCGACCCCGACGCCGTCACTGCTCAAGCCGCCGCCCGTGCCCTGGGCCAGATCGGCACGCCGGAAGCCGCCAAGGCGATCGAAGCGGCCCTGGCCGGCGCGGCGGGCGCCAAGCTGGTCGACTTCTGTGAGGGCCTGTTCCGCTGTGCCGAGGCGATGGCCGAGGAAGGGCAGGCTGCCCAGTCGCTGGCGATCTACGACCGGCTGCGGAGCCTGTCGCCGGCGCCGCAGCAGGTCCGCGCCGGGGCGCTGCGCGGTGCGGTTCTGGCCCGCCGGAAGGAAGGCATTCCGTTGCTGATCGAAGCGATCCGCAGCGCGGACTACGTCTTGACGGCCGCCGCCGCTCGCACGGCGATCGAGATGCCCGGCGCGGAGGTCACTGCCGCGCTGGCCGGCGAGTTGCCCAAGCTGTCGGTCGACAAGCAGGTTCTGATCGTCAACACGTTGGGCCATCGCGGCGACGTGACGGCGGGTCCGGCCCTGCTGGAACTCGCCACCAAGGGCGATCCGGCGGTGCGTCTGTCGGCGATCCGCAACGTCACGCACCTGGGCTACGCGCCTGCCCTGACGTTGCTGGCCGAACTGGCGCTGACGGGCGAGGGCAACTTGGCCACCGTCGCGCGAGACTGCCTGGGCAACTTCCCCGCCAAAGACGCCGACGCCACCATCGTGGCCATGCTGGCCAACCAGGACGCCAAGGTCCGGGCGCTGGCCGTGGAGATGATCGGACTGCGGAACGTGGCCGGGTCGGCCGCCAGCCTGGTCAAGGCCGCGGATGACGCCGACGAGACGGTTCGCCTGGCGGCCCTCAAGGCCCTGCGCGAGCAAGCTGGTGCGGCCGAGTTGCCCGCGCTGCTGAAGATCCTGGCCAGGGCCAAGTCCGCCGCCGAGTCGCAGGCGGCCGAGGCGGCGCTCGGCGCCCTCTGCGTCCGCCAGAGCGAACCGGCCAGCGGCAACATCGTGATCGTCAAGGCGGTGTACGGCGACTTGCCCGCCGGCGCGTCCGCAGACGTAACCAAGAAGGTGGCCGAACTAGTCAAGGCCGGCGCGATGTCGGTCGAGGCGTCCAACGGCAACTTCGGCGACCCCGCCAACGGCATCGCCAAGTCGCTGCGCGTCGATTACACGGTCAACGGCGTAGCGGTCAGCAAGACGGTCCGCGAGTCGGAGGATCTCACGCTGACCACGATGTCCACGCCCCCGGCGATCGTCGATGCAATCTGCGAGGCATTGGGCGGCGCCCAGGGCGAGGCGAAGCTGGCGCTGCTGCGAACGCTGCGCACGGCCAGCGGTCCCAAGTCGCTGCAAGCCGTGCAGGCCGCCGCGTCCGACAGCGACGCACAGGTCAAGGACACGGCCTTCCGCGTGCTGTGCGAATGGCCCACGGCCGACGCCCTGCCCTCGGTGGCCGAACTGCTCAAATCGCCGCCGAGCAAGACCTTCCAAGTCCTTGCCCTGCGCGGTTTCGTGCGGCTGGTGCCCATGCAGGACGCACCCGACGCGAAGAAGGTCGAATCGCTCAAGGATGCGATGGCTCAAGCCGAACGTACGCAGGAAAAGCGGCTGGTCCTGAGCGCCCTGGGCAACGTCGCGACGGCCGATTCGCTGGCCCTGGTCGTGTCGCACCTGGACACGGCGGATCTAAAAGAGGAAGCTTGCCTGGCCGCGGTGGCCATCGCCGAGAAGATCGTCACCAGCCACCGGGCTGAAGTGTCCGCAGCGATGAAGCAGGTGGCGAAGCTGACGGCCGACAAGAAGGTGGCCGCCCGAGCCAACGCCCTGGCCCGTCAGGCGAAGCAATAGCCTGCCGCGTAGCTGCGTCTCTCCCAGGCGCAGATTCTGGTCTCGGAGACAAAAAAAGAAGCCCGGCTTTTTCGCAAAAAGCCGGGCTTCTTTCTTGCCCATTGCTTTCGATCCGTTGCCCCCGAGCCTCGCGCCCTACAGCGGTTCGTGGTTCCCCGTTGACAGGATGCGACGCTCCAATCACCGGGATTTGGACGAATCCAATCGCTCCCGAGTTCCCGTCCCGGAGGGCCGTCCTCACCGCTGCAGGCTTCCCATGCGAGACTGGTCGGCGTTCCGCATTCCGCGGCGTGATGCACGCAGCCACATTCCACAAGCAGACGCCGCCAAGTCCGACCGGCCGTTACGGCAACAGGCGCCACTACCGGCCGATTTCCATTGAGGACGGCCCTCCCAGAACCACAGGATAAAGGGCTGCAAACGCGATGCCAGCTGCCGCCTCTTGCTGGCCCGCAGCGCCAATGCACCTAAGCCCATGATCGGCAACGACTTAGGTCGTGGCTCGGCGAGTGTCCAAAGAAAGCGCCCACGGATTTGGCCGAGCGGGCTGTGCAACAGTGCACAGTTGTGTGCAAGTTCGCACACTGTGATACAAGGTCGGTTGCAGTTGCTACAATACCGACTGTTCGTTTTGCGCCCGATGCGTGAGGTCGGGCGGAGCATCAAGATTCGGCAACTGGCTTTCTTAAGAGGGAAGGGATGACGATGAAACACGGTAAGACAATCTCCGGCGTCCTGGCGATGGTTGGATTGGCCCTCCTGCTGAGCACGGCAACCGCGGCCGACAACGCGGGCGAGGGATTCGTCAGTCTGTTCGACGGCAAGACGCTCGGCGACTGGGAGGGAAAACCTCAGTTCTGGTCCGTTCGCGACGGTGCGATCACGGGCCAAACGACGGCCGAGAACCCGACCAAGGGCAACACGTTCCTCATCTGGCGCGGCGGCAAGCTCGCGGATTTCGAACTGCGACTGCAGTTCCGCCTAGTGGGCGGCAATTCGGGCATTCAATACCGCAGCACCGAGATGGGCGACTTTGTGGTCGGCGGCTACCAAGCGGATTTCGATGCGGGGAACAACTACACGGGGATCTTGTACGAGGAACGGGGGCGCGGAATCCTGGTGCCGCGCTGCAAGAAGCTGGTGATCCGCGAGGACGGCAGCAAGGAAGAGGTCGGTTCCACGTGTGACGAAAAGGACCTGCGGGCATCGCTCAAGAAGGAGGACTGGAACGAGTACGTCGTGATTGCCAAAGGGAACCATCTGGTCCAAAAGATCAACGGATTCACCACGGTTGACGTCACCGACAACCAGAAGGACAAGAGCCGGGCGGAAGGCATTTTGGCTCTGCAACTGCACGCCGGCCCGCCCATGCTGGTGCAGTTCAAGGACATTCAACTCCAGCAACTGAAGTGACTCGCAGATCGAAATGTCAGGCAGCAGGGCGGGGCCGGATGACTTGACCACGGGCGGCCTCGCCGCGTAGATTCAAGGGCTGTTTTGTTAGCGCGGCTCGCGGCCGCAGCCAAAGCAGGTGGGGACTCCGTCCGGATCCGGTCGGAACAGTGTCCCAACCGACGAAGATGCGTGCATCCCAGGAACTTCAACTTTAACCACGGGAGATCCGACTTGTCTGGAACTTGCGTGATCGGTTTGCAGTGGGGCGACGAGGCCAAAGGCAAGATCGTCGATTTGTTGACTCGCGACTTCGACATTGTGGTCCGCTACCAAGGCGGGGCCAACGCAGGCCATACGGTCGTCGTCGGGGGGGAGGTGTACAAGTTGCACCATATCCCCAGCGGCGTTCTCAGCCCCGGCGTGATGAACGTGATCGGTCCGGGCGTGGTGCTGAACCCGCCCGTCGCGTTGCAGGAAATCGACTCGCTGGCGTCGCGAGGCGTCCAGTTGACCGACAACTTGCGGATCAGCGACCGCTTGCATTTGGTCTTCCCGTGGCACATCGCGGAGGACAAGGCGTTGAATGCCAGCCCGGTGGGCGGCGAGAGCATCGGCACCACCAATCGCGGCATCGGCCCGTGTTACCGCGACAAGTACGGCCGCTCGCACGCCATCCGGTTGGGCGATCTGTACCGGCCCGATTTCCGCGAGAAAGTGGAACGGATCGTCGACTTCAAGCAGTTGGTGCTGGCCCACCTCGGTTCGGACGAACTGTTGATGGCGGGGGAGATCTTCGACGAGTACAGCGGCCACGCGGCGCGCATGAAGCCCTTTGTCGCGGACACCACGAACTACCTGTTGGATGCCCTGGAGTCCGGCAAGCGCGTGTTGTTCGAGGGCGCGCAGGGCTCGATGCTGGACATCGACCACGGGACCTTTCCCTTTGTCACCAGCAGCAACAGTTCCGGCGTCGGCGTCTCGGCGGGTTCCGGCGTTCCCGCCCGCTGGATCAAGAAGACGATCGGAGTCTGCAAGGGCTACACCACGCGCGTCGGCGGCGGGCCGTTCCCCACTGAGTTGACGGATGAGATCGGTCAACGGATTCGCGATCTGGGGCACGAGTACGGCACGACCACCGGCCGTCCGCGGCGCTGCGGCTGGTTCGACGCCGTGGCCGTCCGCTATGCGGCGCGTCTGAGCGGCGTCGATTCGCTGGCCATCATGATGCTGGACGTGCTGAGCGAACTGTCGGAGGTCAAGCTGTGCGTGGCCTACGAGTTGGACGGCCAGCGGATCGAGCATTTTCCCAGCCACACGGATGATCTGCGGCGCGTGAAGCCGGTCTTTGAGGTACTGCCGGGCTGGCAGCAGGATGTGCGCTCCGCCGGCCGCATCTCGGACCTGCCGAACGGCGCTCGGCGGTACCTGGACCGCGTAGCCGAACTGATCGGGCGCCCGGTCGAAATCGTGTCCGTCGGTCCGGGGCGGGAACAAACGATCTTCGCTTGAGGGGAGCTAACGGCGCCAACCCAAGCAGAACGGATTTCAATCCGTTCGGAACGGCGTGAATTCCGTTCTACGAGATGTCCGTCATGTCCGTTGAGTGGGAAACGAAACTGGCGACGAGGGACGAACTGGGCGTGCCGCCGGAACGGCTGCCCCGGCACATCGCCGTCATCATGGACGGCAACGGCCGCTGGGCGCAGAGCCGGAACCTGCCTCGCATCGAAGGCCACCGACGCGGCGTGGCCAGCGTGCGCAGCACGGTCGAAGCCTGCGCCAAGCTGGGCCTCGGACAACTGACGCTGTACTGCCTGTCGAGCGAGAATTGGAAGCGTCCGCAGCACGAGTTGGATTTCCTGATGCACTTGCTCGAACAGTACATGATCGAGGAGCGGCGGACGATCATGGAGAACCACCTGGTGGTGGACATCATCGGCCGCCGGGACGGGATTCCACAGCAGGTCCAGCAGGAGATGGACCGGACGATTTCGCGGAGTGCCAAGAACACCGGCACCCGCCTGTGCCTGGCGATCAACTATGGCGGCCGCGTCGAGATGGTGGACGCGGTGCGGCGCATCGCCCGACGCGTCCGGGACGGGCAGATGACAGTGGACGAGATCACGGAGGAGGCGATCGCGGGGCACTTGTACACCGCCGGCATGCCGGACCCGGACTTGTTGATCCGGACGGCGGGCGAGATGCGGGTGAGCAATTTCTTGTTGTGGCAGATCAGCTACGCGGAATTGTGGGTCACGCCGCGCTGCTGGCCGGATTTCCGGCCCGAGGACCTGTACCAGGCGATCCGGGATTTCGCCTCGCGCCAGCGCCGTTTCGGAGGGTTGTCCGAAGACTGAAAGGCCGCGAATCTTGGTCGCATGGCTCCGCAAGCCGTGGCGATCCTTGCAAGACGCCGAGGGATCATGGATGTTGCGGAAAGGAGCGTTTCGTGCTGCGTTGGCGATTGCTCGTTTCGGCGCTGATCATCGCGCCGCTGGTGGGGCTGCTGGTTTTGGATTACCGCTGGAATTTCGGCGCCCCCGGAATCTGGCTGTGGCCGCTGAGCGTGCTGTTCACGCTGTTGGGCGTGGCGGAGGCTCTGGACCTGCTGGCCGCCAAGCAGCTTCGGCCCGTGGCCTGGAGCGTCTACGCCGGCGCCGTGCTGGTGATCGTTGCGTCGCTGGTGCCGCTGTTCGGCCAACTGGCGGAGACGCCGGGTCTGCCCCCCCGTCCCTGGGTGCAACTGGGCTGGCCGCTGGCGGCCCTGGTCCTCGCCATCGCGCTGGTCTTCCTCGCGGAGATGGTTCGCTACCAGGGACCGGGCGGCGTCATCGTCAACGTCGCGCTGGCGGTGTTCGCCGTTGCGTACGTCGCGGTCCTGATGACGTTTCTGATCGCGCTGCGGTTGTACCACGACAACGGCTGGGGCATGGCGGCGCTGGTGTCGGTGATTTTCGTCACCAAGATGTCGGACACCGGCGCGTACGCCTGCGGGCGTTTGTTTGGACGCCACAAGATGGCTCCCGTCCTCAGTCCCAAGAAGACGATCGAAGGCGGAATTGGGGGCCTGGCCACCGCGTGTCTTTGCTCGTGGCTGTTCTTTGCCGCGCTGCTGCCGGCCATCGCCGGGCCGGGAGCCCCGCCGCCACCGCTGTGGGCCTGTCTGGTCTACGGCACGGTGGTGGGCGCCGCGGGTGTGCTCGGTGATCTGTCCGAGTCGTTGCTGAAGCGGGACATGGAGCGGAAAGATTCCAGCCGCTGGATACCCGGTCTGGGCGGAATCCTGGACGTGCTGGATTCCCTGCTGCTGGCCGCCCCGGCGGGCTATTTCTGCTGGATCAGCGGCATGTTGGGCCCCTGATGTCGTGACTGCATTTCCGATGAGCCCTGACCAGTTGCTCACCGTGCCGACGCTGCGCTCAGTGAAAACCGGCGCCATTGATTGCACAGTGTTGGTTTCGTCGCTCATACCAGCACGAAGCGCGAGCGAGTGAAAACGTTGCAGATGCGTGCCAAAGCGGCGCTGTCCAATTACGACGCTTCCGCGAGTCGGAGTCGGTCCTGAGCTGCTTCCAAGCAAGCCTGCAGGGCCTCGAGCCTTAGTAGTCTTTGGGCCCGATCCTGGGACACCCAGCGACGTTCGCGAAGATCTGCCTCGTCCCACTGGTCGTCGCAAGCGTCGACCTCCATCAGCAAGGCGACGACCTTCTTGCTGTTGTCGTTCTTGTCGATGCGGTAGTAGGCCAGCGGCGCTCCCACGATCCGCCCGTGGAGTCCAGCTTCTTCCAGCGCCTCCTTGAGGGCCGCCTGTTCGGGCGACTCGCCCGCGTCGATGTATCCCTTGGGAAATCCCCAACGGCCGGAGGAGGTGGTGATCAGGCAGAATTCCACACGATTGCCATGGCGGCGAAAGGGCACTGCGCTGGCTTGGTCGGGCGAAATCGGATGACCGTTCTTTCGCGACATGATCGGTAAACTTCGAGCAAATCAAGGCGGGGTACGAAGCAGTGCTGCGCTGACCATGTGGAATTTTAGACATCCCTCCCCTTGTGGTCGAGGTTGATTTCCAGAATCCGGGGAGAATTTCCCTGATCCGGCCGGGTTGGACGGCGGATGCTAGCACTGTGGTTGGAGGCACCGTTGCAGCCTCTCGCGATCCGAGAATCGGATATGATGACGGCTGCGGATGCCCGGGCCGTCCTACGTTCCGGTCTTCCCAGCAAGATCCGGCGATCCTGGGGTTGGATTTGGCGACTCGCCCCGTGGATCCACCATCGCACGCCGCCGTTGTTCAGCAAGGGAGATCACGCCATGCAGACCGCTTTGAGCTTTGCACTTGTCCTGCGGTTGGCTCTATCGACCGTCGCGGGTGCCAGTGCGGACGACATTCTGGTTCAATTTGACAACGTTCCGGACGATGGACTGGTCGTCGCCGAGGTGGACCTGACGGCGGCGGCCCAGTGGTGCGGCATCGCCGCCGTGACGCCGGCGGGGATTCGCGCGGCAGCCGACAGCGGCGTGAAGCTACAGTTCGTTCCGGATGCGGATTTCGATCCGCAACAGCGGGTGCGCGGCGTTTTGGTGGCGCAACTGCCGAGCGGTGGTTCCAGCCGGCTGCGTCTGGAACTGGGCGACGGCGCGGCGAGCCCCGGCGCGGGTGGCGGCATCGTCGAGACCGCGGGATTCCGGATCGCTCACGACCCCGCCAAGCAGGGCGGATTGCCGTCGCAATTGGCGTTTCGCGGCACGGGCAAGGCCCTGGAATCGCTCCGCTGGCAGGATCGTCTGCACCACGCTCAAAACGGCGGTTTTCGCATCGCGGATGATCGAAAATCCCGCGTGACGCGGATCGCCGATGGCCCGCTGTGCGTGGCGATCCGCGTAGCTGCCCAATTTGCCCGAGGCGACGGCGCGGCGCCGGAGTCGAAACCGGACGCGGTCTACCAGTGGCTGTACCTGCGCGATCAACCGCTGGTGTACGTAACCGTGGTCCAGCGCCAGCAGCAGCCGTTCACATGGAACGAAGCTCATTTCTTGGAATTGCACCAGTCGGGCGACGAGTTGCCGCAATGGGCCGGCGGCAATCCGGTCCAGAACGGCGAGTTCAGCGGGGCGGATCGCAGTCAACCGTTCCACGATTGGGCCGCCATGCACGATGGCCGCCACGCCGTGGCCGCGCTTCGCTCCGGCCAGATGATGATCTACGACGGCAAAGGCGGCTACGGTCCCTACCTGCACGCCCACGGCTCGCTGGCCTGGCAGCCGTGGAGCGGCACCGAGCGGCGACTGGCGGCGTGGCTGTGGATCGGCGGCGACGATCAGCCCCTGCAGGCCATCCAGCGCGCGGCGGAGCGATTGCCGGCGCAGGCCACGGTGACGGTCACCGTGGGGCGGGTCCGGACGCGACTGCAGCAAGCTCGTGCCGGCGTGGACAAGTCGGCCGGCGACGCGCAACGTCAAGCCCGCCTGCAACTGGCCGTGGCCGAACGCCTGGAGAGCCAGGGCCGGTTTCAAGAGGCGCTGGACGCCGCCGGCGGCCATCTGCCGCCGCAACTGCAGATGGTGTCCGCGGGCGATCTGGGACTGCTGCTCGAACGAACCGCGGCCGGGATTCGCGTCTTGCAGTTGCTGGATGCGGCGGCCGGCACGCAGTTGTTCGCTCCCCAACCGCTGCCGCTGTTTTCGTTGACGTTGCGGCGAAGTGGCACGAAGGACGACACTCCTGTGGCGGCTGATGACGGTTGGCGCGAGGTGCGGATCGAGCCGCAGGAGGCTGGCCGAGTGAAACTCACCTGGTCTGGCGCCGGACCAGACGGCTTGGACAAACTGAGCGTCGAGTCTGTGGCGGCGCTGTACCAGGCCGCCGGCGCGATCCGCTGGACCCTGCGAGTGGAGACTCCGGCCGATTGGCAACTGCGTCAGGTGGCGTTTCCCCAAGTCGCCGTCGCCGACCTGGGGCGGGACGCGAACGTCGTGTTTCCGCGCGGGGCGGGCGAGGTGCAGCGCGGCCTGTGGCAGCGGGCCTTCCGTTACTCCGGCCGGTATCCCAGCGGTTGGACCAGCATGCAATGGCTGGCGGCCTACGACGCCGCTCGGCGCACCGGCTTGTACGTCGCGGTCCACGACCCGGCGGCGGCGACCAAGGAGATTGTATTGCAGAGCCGGCCGGCAGATCACGCGGTCGGATTCACCTTCGAGCACCCGGCCGCCGGGATGGACCAGCCCGGCAACGCATTTGTGTTGTCGGGCGAAGCCGTCTGGCAGTTGCTGCGCGGCGACTGGTTCGATGCGGCCCAGATCTATCGCCAGTGGGCCGTGCACAACGCAAGATGGTGGCCGGCATTGGGACCCGACGGACGCGCGGACACGCCGCAGTGGATGCGCGAGCTGCCGGCCTGGGCGCTGGCCAGCGGCAAGCCGGCGAGCGTTGTGCCGCAAGTAAAACGGTTTGCCGAGGCATTGGGCGTCCCCGTCGGCGTCCACTGGTACAACTGGCACCAGATTCCGTTCGACAACGATTACCCGCACTACTTCCCGACGCTGGACGGGTTCAAGGAAGGCGTGGCCGACCTGCAAAGCGGGCAAGTGTACGTCATGCCCTACATCAACGGCCGGCTGTGGGACACGCGGGACCGCGGCCAGGAGGATTTCGAATTCACGAAGGTGGCCAAGCCCGCGGCCACGAAAGACGAAAAGGGCGAGCCGTACGTCGAGACGTACGGCAGCAAAGAGCAGGACGGCAGTCCTGTCCGGCTGGCCGCCATGTGCCCGACCACCGAGGTTTGGCGGAACAAGCTCCACGAGATCGTCTGCCGGTTGACGAACGAGTGCGGCGTCAAGGCGGTGTACATCGACCAGGTTGCGGCCGCGTCGCCACAACTGTGCTGCGACCGCTCGCACGGCCATCCGACGGGCGGCGGCGCCTGGTGGACGGCCGGCTACTGGGAGTTGCTCGACCGCATCCACAAGGACCTGCCGCCGGATCGGATGTTGACCACCGAGTGCAATGCCGAGCCGTACGCGCACATGTTCGACGGCTACTTGACCTGGCACTGGCAGTACGACGGCCAGGTGCCGGCTTTTCCGGCCGTGTATGGCGGCGTGCTGCAGATGTTCGGCCGCGCGTATCGCGGCGGCGAGACCAAGGACTTGGCTTTGCGGATGAAAGCGGGGCAGCAGTTGGTTTTCGGCGAGCAGATCGGCTGGCTCAGCCCGTCGGTGGTCGACGAGGCGGAGAATTTTGCCTTTTTCCGGCAAGTGGTGCGGCTGCGGTGGCTGTTGAAACGGTACTTCTACGCCGGCCAGATGGCTCGCCCGCCGAAGCTGGTCGGCCACATTCCGCGCGTGACCGCCGACTGGCAGTGGAGCGGCCACTGGCCGGTGACCACCGACGCGCTGCTAGCAGGCGCGTGGTCGCTGCCCGCCGACAAGCGACTGGTTCTGTTGTTTGTCAACGTCAGCGACTTGCCGCTGACGGTGGCCTGCGATTTCGACGCCGATCACCACGGTCTGTCCGGCGAAACGTTCGAGGCGGTTGAGCTGTCCTGCGAAGGCGAGGGCCAGAAGTGGACGCCCCCGCGCGCGTTCCGCCGTGATCTGACGTTGCCGGCGCGCACGGCGCGAGCGTGGCAACTGAGCGGCAGGTGACGGGATGCGAGAGGCCGGGAGACCTGCGCCGAACGCAGGCCGCGACTGCACGGCTCGGAGAACCATGCTACGGGGAATCGCGGAGCCGGAGCGGGCCGAGGAAGGTCACGCTGCCGTAGCTGCTGACGGGCCGCCGGTCGACGATGCGAAAGCGGATCGCCAGCTTGGGCGCGGTTTTGGCGGCTTCGGTCACGTCGATCGAAAGCCACTCCCGGCCGGCGCGCGCCAAGGTGATATCCTCTTCCCACGCCAAGTGATCGTTGATCCATAGCTCCAGGTAGCGATACTGCGGGTACTGCGGGTCGATCTTCGTGTCGTTGACGAACAGATCCAACTGCAGCCGGCCCTGGAAAGCGGGCGTCGGCAACTCGCAGCGGACCTCGGCATACTGGCCGGTCTGCGATGCGGTTCGGCGCGGAAAGGCGATCGCCGTCAGCTTGCGTCCCTGCCAGTCGAGCGGTCCCAGGCACCACGTCCCGCGCCAGCGAGGGGGCTGATTGAGCCATTGATCGGCCGGCAACTCGGCCAGCGCGTCGCCCGGCGGCGGTGCGGCGAGCTTTTCCAGCCAGGCGGCACATCCATCCTCGTCGAGCCGCTCGTCCACCAGGCAGCGGCTGAAGCCGTCTCGCGCCAGGCCCTGGAACACGGCCTTCATCTGAGCCTGCCGCTGCGCCGCGCGCTGCGGCCAGTCCTTCTCTTCCACGACCTGCTTGTTCCAGTAGGCCACGTATTCGTCGACGCCCTTCAGCCCGCGCAGCGACTCGGCCACGGCGGCCAGTTGCGTCTCGACCTGCCCGCGAACCGCGGCGACTTCCTTCTCGACTTCGGCCAGCCCGCGCTCTTCGTACAGTTCGATCATCTTCTGCTCGATCGCCGGCCCCAGCGTGTATTCCGGGTAATCGAGCTGCGCCATCTTGCGGGCGTAGGCCAGCGTCGCCTGCATGGGCTCCAGGTAAACCGTCTTCAGGCGTTCCGGGTCCAGCAGCGTCTCGGCCGGGGCCCGCTCCTGGAGCACCGCGCACAACGGCTCCAGCCGGTCGAGCAATTCCTGCGCCCGCGGCCGGTCTCGGAGTTGCTTCAGACGAGGCGGCCAGCCTTTGTTCGGCGTGTAATGCCGCACCGGCATCTCGAACAAGCCCTTGAGTTCGCTCAGCGTGTCGTCGAACGCCGCCGCCGCGTCCGCCTGGGCGGGACCGTAGACGTCCCCGTACACCGCGCGCCGCGTGCGGGCCCAGTCGTGTTCGGCCGGGTTCCAGGCCCAGATGCCCATGGCCCCGACTTCGTATTCCTCGGGCCAGCCGTCGTACAAGGCCCAAAGCATGGCGGTGTCGGTGTAATTGGCCGCATCGCGGAGCAGCTCGTAGGTGGGGCTGCCCCAACCCTCGCTCAGCGGCTGCATGTCCAGATAGGCCGGTTTGCCGTCGGCACGCACCGATTGGATCGCAAAGGCGTTGTGCAGGAACCCGCCGCGGATCGTAAACAGATTGTGCCACCAGGCGGGCGGCAGCTTCAGCCCCAGCGTGCGCGTCGCCTCGAAGTCCTCCCGGCAAGGCGGCCGCGTGATGAACCACTGAGCGGCCGCGTACTCGGGAATCGCGGCCGCGAAGCGGTTGAACTCCGTGTCGATGACGTTGTACGAGCCGACCGGCTGCGTGATGGCGGTGCGGCGGCCGGTCATCCCGTGCTGCGTGCCCAACTCCAACGCGCGGCGGACGATGTTCGGTGCGTCTTCCCCAGCGCCGCTGTCGTCCAGGGAAATCCATATTCCGTCCACGCCCAGTTCGATCAGGTCGGCAAAGGTTTTCAGCGCCGCATCGTACTGATCCGACTTGACGCCGCACGACACCGTGCCGTACACGAACATGCCGCGGCGATGCGCCTCGTCCAGCACCCGCTTGGTGGCGGGCACGTCGATCTGGAAGCCCGGCGGGAAGCCCATGGCGGCATAGCCGTCCGGCGTGTCCGCATCGCGCACGTCGGTGAAGTTCAGCCGGTAGCGCGAGTAGCTGTCGAACACGCCTGGCAGAAGGTGCACGCGCATCCGCCAGTGCGGCCGGCCCCGCCAGCGCAGACTGGGCCAATCGCGAATCGAAACCACGGGCCAGACCACCTGGTCCGCCTCGGCCCGCATCAGGTCGAACAACGCGTTTTGGCCGTAGATCACGCCCGGCGCGTTGCCGCCGGCGACGAGGACCACCTGCCGTCCCTGGTCCTCCACGCACTCGATCACAAACCCGTCTTCCATCGTAGGCGGCACGCTCCGCGTGCCGGAATCCCCCATCGTAGGCGGCACGCTCCGGGTGCCGGAATCCCCCATCGTAGGCGGCACGCTCCGCGTGCCGGAATCCGCACGCGGAGCGTGCGGCCTACGGTGGTCGACCTCGATCTTCTGCTCCCGGCACAATCGGTCGAGCCAGGAGTTCGTGCTGCACTGGCCGAGCAGAAAGACCTGCCGCACGGTCTCGGACAGGTCCGCTTCCGCAACGGTCGGAATCTGCCGCTTAAATCGCCGCTCGATGTGCGTCTGCAATCGCGCGGCGGCATAGCGTTCCGGCTCGCCGGCCTGGAAACCGAGCACGATCGCGGCCTGGTCCGGCCCGAGCAACTGCCACGTGCGGCCGTGCTCGCGGTACGACTTCGGGACGGGCACCAGCGGACAAGCCGCCTCCGGTGCCGCCTGAGCCCATGACGTGCCGGCCGCGACGAGCGTAAGCAGGATGGCGCAGAACATGAAGCTTATCGAGTAGCGCCTCATTTGCCGTTCCTTTCATCAGTCATTCGTTGAACGTGGGCAAGTCTTCGGGACTCACGCTCCGGCTCCCGACAGATGGACCCTCATGGCTCATGCGTCCACGAAGTCTTGCCACTCGATTTGCAGCTGCCGAAGGGCCGAACGCACCGTACCCAGCTTCAGGTCTCGACCTCCCCAATCAGGGACAACGGTCACACGCTGGCTAGTCGGATTGAACCACTTGCGATGCGAACCGGCGCCTCTGCGCGGCAGTTCCCGGCAGCCCAAGGATGTCAACTTGCGTGCGACATCGCGGTAATTCATGGTGCCGTCACCAGGGTCTCGAGCCACACGGGGCCAGCGGCGTCCGGCACCTGAGCGTTCTGAGGCAGCGTCCGCCCAAGATCCTCGTAGGCCTCGATCACGGCCGCGAGCGCATCCTTGACGTTGGACAATGCCTGATCGACGGTGTCACCCTCGGTAATCAACTCCGGGAGCAGCGGTGAGGTGACCGTGTACCCGCCTTCGGGCTGCGGCGTGAGAATGAGGGGAACTTTGTACTGCATGCCAATCGCTCCGCCGTAGGTGGTTGACAATGTCGAAGATCAGACAGTCCGTCTTCCGGCCGGATCTGCGCGGCCAGAGGCCCTATTATAGCACCAGCCACTGCCCCGCAACACCGACGAGTTCACAAGCACTTGACCCGCGGCCAGTACTTGGCCACGTACTGGGCATTGAACTCGTCGCCGCCGGGCGCGTTGGCGCTGCGCCACACGGGCGGTTCGATGCCGCGGGCCACGCACCGTTTGACCGTCTCGATCTCCAGACGATGAGCGATGAAGAAGTCGATCAGGTTCGAGTTCGGCGCGATCGGCGTGTCGAAGCCGGGCACGCGGACCACGCAATCGCCGACGGCGTTGTAGTCGTCGATACAGACGTCGGCCAGGTCGAACAGGTTCTTCTTGCTCGGATGCCGGATGAAGTGGTCGGGCGGCATCTCGTTTTGCCAGTGCGACGAGCTGACGGCGATGATCTTCACGCCTTGTTCCTTGGCCTCCATCGCGGCGTCGATCGTGGCCGGGTTGATGCCGATGTTGTGGAAGATGATCAGCACGTCGTCGGCCTGGAGCCGAAAGTACTTGACGATGCTGCGGCCGTAGTTCACGCAGCGTTCCAGTTCCAGGTACTTGAGCGCCTGGTTGAAGACGGACAGGCCGGTTTCCATGATGGGGTTGATGTTGGCCAGGCCGCCGGCGCGGAAGAACATCTCGCCCATGACCAGCGTCGTGTGGCCGCCTCCGCCGTAGACGTGGATCAGCCGGTCGGCGGCGATCGCGCCGACCATCAAGTCGGCCGCTTTCTCGATGTTGTCCCGTTGCTCGGCCTCGATCTTGCGCATCAGCGCGACCGTGGCGTCGAGGTATCCCAGATCTGCTTGATTGGTGTCCATGCGTTGTTCCTTACTTCTGAAGCACTTCTCCGTACGCTTTGCCGATCGTATCCCAGACCTCCAGCGCCCGCGGCGCCGCCAGCACGGTGCCGTGGCCGCCACGGTAGGTCCAGGCGAAAATGCTCTCCACGCCCATGTCGGCGTACAGCCGGATCACGTCGCCGATCTCGGCCAGATTCTCCGGCTCCTGGTAGTAGCCCATGACCCAACGTTGATTGCCCTTGCCGTGCTTCTTTGCCGCGTCCAGCGTCCGCTGCGTCACCGACCGGAAGAAGCTGCGCGGCAACTGGTAGGACAGAATCGTCGTGCTGAACACGTCGCAGGCCGCCGAACCGGCCACCCGGTCCCAGTTGTCGTAGCCGCGGTTCTCCGTGACGTAGTAGGTGCCCAGCGTGGCGTGGACACAGCAGATGATCTTGCTCGGCGGCCGGATCTGTTTGATCCGCTGCGAGGCCGTCTCCAGGATGTCCAACGCGCGATCGTGGCGAAACCGTTTCACCTCCGGCGTCAGTTGCCGCGGCATGGCATAGCCGTACTGCTCCTCGAACATCCGCCGGCAGAACTCGCAACGGCAACTCCAATCGTCGCCCGCTCCGCCCGTGATCGAGGCGTACCCCTTGGGCAGCGCATAATGCGGCTCGTCCCAGAAGAACCCGTAGGCGTCGACCTCGCGCGCCAGCCGGTCGCAGATGTCGAAGAAATAGTCGCGAAAGGCCTTGGTGTTGAAACAGCAGGCCGCAAGCGGTTCGCCGGTCATGGCCGATACCTGCCGGTTGCCCGGATTGTTGGTCAGGAACAGGCTGGGCGGCTCGCCGCCGAACCACTTGCCGATCCCCCAGGTGTCGAGATACACCTTCAGGCCCATCTCCTTGCCGAGTTGGGCAATGGCCTTGATGTTCGGGAACCAGAAGTCGATGTCGAACTCCGATAACGCCAGCACGACGGCCGTGCAGTTGTGATCGAGCATCTCCTGGAAATCCTGCCGAGCATGCTCGACGTAGCTAAGCCCGTAGTAGCTGACACCGGTTTCTTTGACGGTCATAGTAGTTCCCTTTCTTGCTTGTTCGCCCCTGGGCTTGCCCCAGGGGTTTGACGGCTTTTGCACTCGTTGGATGGGCTTCTCGAATCGTGGGGCAGTAGTGCAGAAGCCGTTGAGCCACCGGGGCGAGCCCGGTGGCGGACACACCCAACGATCGGGTCACGGAGACCCTGTGGCACCGTCCAACAATTCTTTCACCAAACCGCCCAGGCGTCCCAGCGCCAGGGTCAGCGTGCCGGGTTCCTGCGGCGCGGGCGCCATTTCGGCCATCGGCGTCTCGTAGAACTTGTCCGCGATCTGCTTGGCCCGTGCGCCGAACTCCGCCGGCCGCTTCCAAGGCGCCGTCTTGTCGCCGGACTCGATCCGCCCCAGGACCCATTCCCAGAAGGCGTCCAATTCCGGCCGGTAGACATGGCGCACCAGTTCGTAGTGGTGGCTGCGGCAGTAGCTGTTCTCGGCGTTTGATTTGAGCGTCAGTTCGCTGTGCGGATTGATGGTCGGGGCGACGTTGTTCAGCGGCTGGGCTTTCTCCAGGTGCTTCAGCGACGCGTGCATCGAAAAATCCTCGGACAAGGCCAGCACGTCGGCCAACGCGTCCATCAGGCGCCGCGTGAGTTCGGCCCGCTGCCGGACTGCAGCCGCGTCCGCCTTTCCCTCACGCCAATTTTCCATCTCGAGCGACGCCCGTACAAACGCGGCCACCAACGCGCGGTTGGCAATCGTCCGCCCCATGTCCAACGCATCGCGTTCCCAGAGCGGCCCCCAACTGGCTGGCGGGAGCCCCTCGGCTGGCGTCCGAATGCGGGAAGGAGACTGCGCCGCCATCTCCGCCAATCCTGCCAAAACCTCCGGCGCTGCGGCAAGTCCCAAACGGAATCGCTCCCACTCGGCCTGTAACTGCGTCCGCCGCTCGGGCGCCAGACTCAGGAACGCCGAGGTCGCGAGCAGCCGATATTGGGGCTCCCCGAACCAGGCCGATCCTTCGCCCCGCGTGTCGTTCCAGTGCAGCAGCTGGGAAGCCGGCAGGAATCCGTTCCACAGCTTCTCCATGCGGCTGACCAACTCCGGCGAATACCGCGTACGGCAATACCGGGCCAGCGCCGCCGGTAACTCGATTTCGCTCGGCTGCCAGCTGTTGGCCCCCAGGTACTCCAGCATGAACGTGTCGTTGTGGGAAATCTCGGACCACATGACCAGACCTTGCGACATGTTGTCGGCCGCCGCTTCCTTCAACCGCGGCGTCAGCAGCGCATAGTCCTCATGCACGTCACTGTTGCGGGCGAAACCGTGGAAGATGCCGAAGATCCAGGGAAATCGTTCCGCCGCGCCCCAATCGCGATAGCTGACTTTGCGGGGGTTGTCCGCCGTGTAGTCCAGCAGAATCGTCTTGCTCGGATCGAACTCGGCCAGCAAGCTGCCGACCGCCTCATCGGTCCAATTCCAGCCGATGAAGTCCCAACTGGCGATCAACAGCGGCGCGTCGGGATAATGCTCGCGCAACTTCTGCTGCGTCTGGCGATACACGTACAGCTTGCGCTGCAGGCTGTCGCGCGCGTCCTTGCCGAACGTCCGCTCGGCCATCCCGATCGTGTGGAACATCCGCGGCTGGCCGAACTCGCGGATATGCGTCTCAGTCAACTTCCAGTAAGCATCCCACGTCAACGGCGATTCGATGTCCCAAATCGCTTGCGTCGACAGGGAGTAGCCCGTCTTCTGATCGCGAATTACCGGGAAATCGGGCCGGCTGCGATAAAAGGAGCTGGGCGTGTGCGAGTACCAGTGCGTGATGGTGCCCGTGTCCTCCGGGTGGATCAAGCCCCGGTCGCGGGCGTACTGCAGGACCTGCTTGCGGAGTTCTCCCCGGTACCGCAGCGCCCAGAACGAGGTGCGGTCGTCGTAGGACCGGTCGACGCCGTCGGGGTCCTTGGCGCCCGTGGGCGGGTACGGCACCTCACCCGGAAAAGCCCGCTGGAACAGGTCGTCGATGCCGGTGCGGAGCATGAACAAGTTGAAACGCTTCTTGACGCACCAGTCGATCTCCCGCTTCCAGTCCTCCAGGTCCCAGTGCTCGGCCTGGAAACGGTGCAAGCCGCGGTGCGCGAAGTAGCGCAGGCCGCGATAGGCGAAATGCGGCTTCTCGACTACGTCCAGCTTGTCGAAGTCGATTGCCTCGCGTTTCGGGATCACGTCGCCGTCCCAGAAATACTCCACGCCGGCCCGGCGGCGGAAGAAGTCGTACACGGCGTACAGCGTCGATCGCCCGGAGCCGCCGGCCAGGATCAGCCACCGCCGGCCCTGCTGCGGGACGCACACCAGGCGATAGTCGTCGGTCCCGTACCGAATGCCCAGCGAGTCGATCGCCCCCTCGATGAGCAGCCGGTGGACCAGCGGATGGACCGCGTCGGAGCCGATCAGCACCAGATCGCCTTCCGGCAGCTTCTCCTGGGCGTCTTGGCTCGCGGCGTCTTGGCTCGCGGCGACCACCCAGGTCTTCACGGCCGGCCGTTGACCGGTCACCTTCTCCCAAAGGTCGGCCAGCGCCTCACCGGCGATTGAATACGCCTTTTCGCCTGCCGGCGGAGTCAACACGCTGACGGTTTCGGCCAGGGCAGGACCGGCCGCGCTGATCAGCACACCATCCGCCACGAATGCGGCCCACAACAGAACTCGCCTGAACGTCATCGAAGCACTCCACTGAGAAAAAACACTGGCTGGCAACGGACGGCAACAGTCTATGCTCCGTCTTTTACACCGATCCCGCAGAAACGTCAATCCGCAGCATTTCAATTGCTCAGGCGGCTGGTTCGACCGTCTACGTTCGCGGCGTCTCCTCAGCGCCTGGCGACTAGTTGCAGAAGCAGGCCGCTTGACACAGCCACGTCGGACCGCAAAACTCAGCTTGGTCAGGCCGCTGTCAGCACGGAGACCCGAACTGGAGCCCGGTGAGGAAGCTCCGCGGACTGCAAACGACGAGAAATCGATCCCCAACCGTTCCAACTGGAGGTGCGCCATGCGTTACGTTTCTCTGATAGTGATCGTTGGTCTGACCTGCGTCTCGTCCGCAATCGCCGAGCAGACCGAATGGCGCGCGGGGATCGCGCGCCGCGAGATCACGCCGCGCGAACCAATTTGGATGGGCGGCTATGCCTCGCGCAATCATCCCTCCGAAGGCGTGTTCCAGCCGCTGTGGGCCAAGGCGCTGGTGCTGGAGGACCGCGGCAGGTCACGCGCGGCGATCGTCAGCATGGATTTGATAGGAGTCGACCGGCGCATGTCCGAGGCGGTCTGCCAACGGGCGTTCCAGTCGACCGGCATTCCTCGCGAGCGGATCGTATTGAACTGCTCACACACGCACAGCGGGCCAGTGGTCGCCGGAGTGACACCCCTGGTTTACGACCTCAACGAGCAACAACTCTCTGCGGTCGCGGCCTATGCCAAAAGTCTGGAAGACGGACTGGTGGCCGTGATCGAGGCCGCGGCCAAGGATCTGCGGCCGGCAACGCTGGCCTTTGGCGAAGGCCAATGCGGATTTGCCATCAACCGCCGTACGCAGCGCGTTCAACCACCGGCGGGAACCGCCCCGCCGCCGGCGCCCGTCGACCACGGTGTGCCCGTGCTCGTGGTCCGCGGCAAGGACGACTCGCTGCGAGCCGTGCTGTTCGGTTACGCCTGCCACAACACGACGCTGGCCATCTACGAGATCAACGGCGACTATGCCGGGTTCGCACAGGCGGCTTGGGAGGAACGTCATCCCGGCGCAACCGCCCTGTTCATGATCGGCTGCGGGGCCGACTGCAACCCGCACCCGCGCGGGCAAGTGGAACTCGCCCGCCAACACGGGCAGTCGCTGGCGGCGGCGGTCGATGAGGTGCTGCGCGGACCGCTGCAGCCGGTTCGGGGGCCGCTCAAGGCCGGCTTGGAACAGGTCGATTTGAAACTGGTGGAGCCGCCCGGCAAGGCGGAACTCGAACGGCTGTTGCAGGACAAGAACGTGTACCAACAGCGGCTGGCGAAGTCGCTTCTGGGAGAACTGGCCGCCGGCCGTCCTCTGCCGGCATCCTGTGCCTGTCCGGTGCAGGTAATCCGCTTCGGCGACGACCTGCTGCTGGTCGCGCTAGGCGGGGAAGCGTGCGTGGATTACGCCTTGCGTCTTCGCCGCGAGTTCGCCGGCCGGCGGATCTGGATCGCCAGCTACTGCAACGACATCTTCGCCTACGTACCCTCGGAGCGCGTGCTGCAAGAAGGCGGCTACGAAGGCGGCACGGCCATGATGTACTTCGGCCTGCACGGTCCGTTCCAGCCAGGACTGGAACAACGCCTGATCGACTCCGTCAAGCGCTTGGCGGCTGAACCGTAGCAGCTTTCGAGAAATAGCTGTCCAGTGTCTCTTGCCGATCATCACACGGAGTGTGATGGC
>CAZAQY010000107.1:0-25277 GCA_964486845.1 uncultured Pirellulaceae bacterium | reverse complement strand
AACTGGCCGATTCTCGTGGCCAAAGTGGCTCAATTCTTAATGGCCGCCGAAACGGGAGGACTTCGGCACAGACGACATCGCTCCCCTACGCCGCGAACTAATGGAGGCGATCAAGCGGGAGGACTATGAACGGGCAGCGAAGCTTCGGGACGAAATCCAACGCCGGGAAGGCCAGGACCGGACGGACTGTTGATGCGTCAATTCGGTTAGACTTTAGACTTGCCCCGGACATCCGGCAGAACTGTCCCGTCGCGGAGGCAGAAATGGCGTGTGAATGGCAGTGGATGCCGAAACGGGAGGATACGGGTAGAATTCCAAAGATCCAACTGAGTCTCGGAAACGGACGACTATGACGACACACAATTGGCATTCACGCTGGGTGGTTTGCTTGGTGGCAGGTGCCTTGCTGGTATTGCACAGTGCGACCATCAGCGTTGCCGTCGAACGTGGCGACGACGGCGGAAGCACGGCCGAAGGTGGGCTCAACGGATGTCCCGCAGTGACGCACGTGCGGTTCTATCCGCGGGCCGGATTCGCGGCGCGGATGGTACGAGGCCGCTTCTCCGGATCGAACGCTGGCCAGACGACCGATTTCCAGACGCTGGTTGAGATCAAGGAGCAGCCGGCCGAGGGCCAGTGGACGACGCTGCGGCTCGATAAGCCTGTGCGATTCCGGTACCTGAAGTACGAGGCGCCGCCCAACAGTTGGGGCAACGTCGCTGAGATCGAATTTTACAGCGGTGACCGCAGGATTTCAGGCACGACGTTCGGAACCGCGGGGTCGAACCTACGTTCCGCAGGTCGTGCTGGGAATATCTTTCGAATTTTCTCACCCCCCGCGGGAGTCGGGGTGGATGCCGTGGCGTGAGACGTGAGGCGGGACTGATCTGGCTCCGGAGGCACGCACTTCGTCTCGCCTCGGCTGTGGGGCAGGCCTCAACTGAACCCGCCTCGAGGCTGGCGATCATCGGGAGCACCATTGTGCCCGCTGGTGACATGTCGCACGGAATTGCCTGACGTTCGTGAGACATCCGCCAGTGCGGTCCGGGCGATCGCGGAACAACACTCGGCGAACGGCCATACACCGTGGCGCAAGCCGTGCGTGAATCGTCCACCTCGCCGCCAGATTGTGCAGCGCTGCGGCCCGCTGGCAAGGGCTCCCAGGCAGCACGAGAAATTCCGAAAAAAGTTACGTCGATTCCCTTTGACGTAAGTTGAGGCGCGCTCGACTTACGTCAAAGGGAATCGACGTAAGTCGCGCCGAAAAAAATTTCGCGGCGGCGCGGGACTTGTGGAACTACCCATCCTGGGGCAACGTAGGGGCGAGTTGTGTTTCGCCCCGATCCGTATCAGGAGGTTCTCATGTCTCAGCGCAGGAAGTCGCCCTCGTCTACTCGTCGGTCCGCTCGCCGTGCAAAGGAGAACGCGGCACCCCTGGAGCCCGGTCAGCAAGCTCAGGTTCCCGGACTGACGCTGCGTTCGTTTCAGGTGGGCGCGTTGCCGCTGGTCAATCAGATTCTGGAGCGAATACGGCTGGAGGAGTTCTTTCGCGAGTATCTGCCCGAGGACGATCCTCGTTGTCAGTTTCCTACGGCGCAGGCCCTGCTGGTGCTCGTGCGGAACGTGTTGATGTCGCGGGAACCGGTCTATGCCGTGGGCGCGTGGGCCGCTCGGTTTGCCCCCGACCTGTTCAATCTGTGGGACGAGCAGGTGGCGCAATTGCAGGACGACCGCTTGGGACGTTGTCTAACGCGCCTGTTTGTGGGCACCGGTCCTGAGTTGATTCTCGCCGTGGTCCGTCATGTGATCGCTGAGTTCCAGGTCAGTCTGGAGGAACTTCATAACGACTCGACGACGGTCTCGTTCTACGGAGCCTACCCGGAGGCGAGTGAGGAAGGACTGCGTCTGGGCCGAGCGACGCACGCCATTACCTGGGGCCATAACAAGGACCATCGGCCCGATCTGAAACAACTCTTGTACACGCTGACGGTCAGCCACGATGGGGGCGTGCCGGTGTATTTCACCAGCCACAGCGGCAACGTGGTTGACGACAAGACGCATTGCGCCACCTGGGACCTGTTGTGTCAGCTGGTGGGCAGCGCGGATTTCCTGTACGTGGCCGACTGCAAGCTGGCCAGCGAGGAGAACCTCCGCCACATCGCGCGCAAGGGACGCTTCGTGACCGTGATGCCTCGCACGCATGGCGAAGACGAGAAGTTTCGTACCAGCCTGCGGAAGTCTCCCCAGGCGATCCGTTGGGAACCCTTGTACGAAGTGACAGACGAGGGCGGTGAGGTGACGGATCGCTTGTTCGTGTGCGCCGACGAGTGGCTCAGTTCCCAGGGCTATCGGTTGCTGTGGTACCGCAGTACGCGGAAGGTGGCGTTGGATCAAGCCACGCGGGCGCGCCACGTGCAACGGGCGTTGGCGGCCTTGACGGAACTGCGTGAGCGATGCTTGAGTCCTCGGACTCGTTTGCGCGAGCGTGGCAAGGTGCAGCAGGCCGTGGACAACCTGCTGGCCGAGTGTGAGGTCGAGTCTTTCGTTCGGGTCCACATCGAAGAACAGGAAGACGCCAAGTACCGGCAGACAAAACCAGGCCGTCCCAGCAAGCACACCAAGTACAAGAAGGAGACTCGTCCACGCTACCATCTGACCTGGGAACTGGATGTCGTCGCCTTAGAGAAGGCAGAGCGAGAGGACGGCATTTTCCCCTTGTTGACCAACGACCGGCAACTGACCGCCGAAGAGGTGCTGCGGGCGTACAAACGGCAGCCGATCATCGAGAAACGGTTTTCTCAATTGAAGACGGACTTCGCCGTCGCCCCGGTGTACTTGAAGGACGTGGGACGAATTCAGGGGCTGCTGGCGATCTACTTCTTCGTGTTGCTGGTGCAGACGCTGATGGAGCGTGAACTGCGTCAGGCCATGGCCCGCAAGGGCATCGACTCTCTGCCGCTCTATCCGGAGAACCGTCTCTGCTCACGGCCCACGACGGCCAAAGTCATCGAAGTCTTTGAGCCGATTCAGCGACACTTGCTCATCACCGGCGACAACGAGCCGCAATGCTTGGTCACCGAACTCACAACTCTCCAGCGCCAAATCATCAGGCTCCTGGGACTCTCATCCACAGACTACGGCCATTGATCCGCTCCTTGCCCCTCGCGGAAATCCCGGAGATATTGGCTCGACGACCTGCGGAACGTAGGGTCGAAAGACCAACTCGGCAACGATTTCGCCAAGGCGTTGGACGGGGACCTAGCCACGTTCTTCGAGGGCGTGGAACCGCACAACCAGTACGTGGGCATCGACCTGGGCGCACAGTCTCAAACGGCTGCCCCGGAGTTCTCGCCTGCGCCGGGGGCTTATTCCACGGCGCAGGAAATCACCATTCGGTCCGCGACGCCAGGTGCGCTGATCCGCTTCACTCGCAACTGGGGCACGCCGAGCGCCAGCCACGGCGAGGAGTACGAACGGCCAATCAAGTTGGAGCAAGGGGCCGTCCTGGCCGCGGTGGCGTACACCGAACATCTGGCCTGCAGCCCGGCTGTGGTAGCCCCCTACCGCATCGGTCAAGCCAGCCGGAACGAGAAGGTGGTCCGCACGTTCCACATTTGCAACAGTCTGACCGATACCGTCGATGGCTGGTTCAAGCCGGTGGCGGAGAGCGCCGACCGCAGCTTGGACTTCCACCGCTTTACGATTCCCGGCGCGCCCACCGACTGGCTGTGGACGCATCCGGGCGGCGGCTTCGGCGACTCCCACTACGCGCAGGCGTTCTTCGTCTTGGCGCCGATCGACCACATCGTCACACAGCCCTTCGCCGGCCACGACCGCTCGATCCAGAACGAGGCGGAGCACAGCAATAAGTTCTTCGAGGCGTGCCGGAAACACAGCCCGGACGTGCAGGCGTGGCTGTATGTGCAGTGGCCGGGCCCGGAGTTTCAGGATCGCTGGTCGCAGGGTAAGGGCGCCGCTGCGGACCTTCATCTCCAGCCTGCCAAGACCTGGCAGGCAGGCGTGGCGAACCACGTGGCCTACACGGAGTCCGTGGTAGAGCTCATCAACAACACGTACCAGGGCAAGCCAGTCCGCATTATTCCCGGGGGCACCGCCTTGGCCCTGCTGAAGACAGAAGTGGACACTGGCCGCGTGCCGGGCCTGAAGGACTTCTTCGCGGAGATCTTCGCCGACGGGATTCACCTCACGCCCAAAGGCCGCTACCTGATTTCGCTAGTCCATTACGCATGCATCTTCCGGGAAAGCCCGGAGGGGAAGGTTTCGGCGTTGACCACCGGCCTCACCTCGGAACAATCGGCGATCCTCCAACGCTTGGCGTGGCACGCGGTGAAGAACTACAAGTGGGCCGGGCTCGCGTCGCGCGAGTGAATTCCCGTGAATCGGAATCGTCCTGTGACCGTTTGCACACATTCAACGTCGAGGCTGGCCGACACTTCGGCTACACGGGCCGTTGGGGGCCCAGCACACCGGTGGAGCCGCCAGTGCGTAAGAATCCCGCGATGGGCTGCAACATCAGCAAGTCAAGACGCGATTTGATCGACCCACCACTGATATTGCGGCAGTGACGGGTTCGGGCGGAACTGAGCGAGCAGCTCGATGTCGTGAAGGACACGAATCAGCGCTGACTGTTCTGGATGAATCCGGTCGTCCCACGTCTTTACGAGTTCTGGGCACGAGAACACGGTCAGCCCGGCTTGCTGGGCGACTCGAATCGCTTTGCGGTCGTCAGTGGCAACCGGCCAGCCGCGGCATTCCGCAAGGGCCAAGCACATGGCTTCGCCGTCGGATCGAAACTGCGTGGCGTATTGAGTGAAACGGTGCGACTCGTGCTGGTTGTCAGTCTGACATGCAGTTAGAACACCTGCGCCGAGAAGTGGACTGAGGTCGGCCTCGACCAAAACGACGTGGCCCGGCTGGGCTGGATCGTGCTGTCGAACGTATTTCACCTCCACCTGCACTGCAGTCGGGATGTGCCACGCATGGCCGCAAGCGCGCAAAATGGCCTCAGCGTGTCCCGAAGCGAGCAGGTCAATCAAACAACAGGCATCGATGACAACAGGATGCATGGAACGTTCCCGATCGGTCAAGAGACCTCCGTGAGAAGTGACTTCCGAAAGTCCAATTGCAGGCCACGCTCTTCACCCGTCGACTCGATCTCACGAGTCGTCAAAGTCTGAGCGATGATCTCTCGGGCCGTCACAACATCGCACCGCAAGTAGTGAGCGAGATCGCTGTCGCCGAGGTCGCCCCGCTCGTATGCATGGACGGCGAGATACCTATACCGATCCGGGAATGGGTAGTCATTGACCGGCTGCGGCTGCAGGCCGAGCAAATCGGCAGCTTGCCGGGGAGCGAACTTCGACTCCTTGAGGAACTGCCAGCTCCCCTTGGAAATCAGCCCCAGTTGCTCCAGCCGCAAAGCCATCGTCTCGACCGAAACGAAGTAGAAATGACTGAGCCGCCGGAGGTCTGCTACCTGAAAATCGCCCGTCGAGTTCACGTTGTCGTGGAATCGTTGACGAACGGACGTGGCGGGCATCAGGAAACAGAGCCCGAACGCCTCGGCGAAACGCTCGTTAGCGGGCTTTCGTCCCGGCATCGACAGGCAGTCGATCCCGGGCCGGAAACGGTCTACCAGCAGATGACCGTACTCGTGCAACATCGAGACGCGACGGCGTTCGGGAGGATGCTTGCGATTCACGAGGATACAACAGCCGAGCTCGGACGTGTAGGCATACATTCCGGCGATCGCCGAAGGCAAATCCCCGTAGAAGATCCGGAGCCCGACATCCCATTCCAGCATGCTGCGAAGGTGAATGACAGGCTGGTCGCCGAGTCCTAACCGCCGCCGCTCTTGGATGGCCACCCCCTCGGCGAGTTCGGCAGGATCGACGCGAGGATTGAGCGGGATTTCCGGCGGATAATTGAACCGCAGCGGGGCCCCCGTCATCGTCTCCAAATCTCGATAATCCTCCGCCAAACGCTGCAACTCGTCGATGGCGGCGTCAAGGGCGGCTTCGTCGGCCCCCTTCATTCTTTCCGCGACGGCACGCAGATGCGGCTGGAGATCGACCACGGGTTCCGTGGGACGCACTAGTTCGTTTACCTTGCGTCCCAAGAAACTTGCCAGCCTGACGATCTCGTCGGACTTGGCCAGTCGTTCACCCTTTTCGATGGCAATGTACGTCGGGCGGCTGCAACCGAGGAACTCGGCAACGTCCTCCTGCGTTTTGCCACGAGCCTTGCGTGCTTCGGCTATGCGTTGCCCCAGAATACGTGGGTCAATCATCTCAAGCTGAGGCACAGGCCACTCCTTTTTCTTGCTGCTTCGGTTGATGCGGGGCGAGCCACCTCGCCCACGCGTACCCCTGCTGTCGGGCATTCGAGGCGATGGTCATCCATTCGTCCCTGTACCGTGCCAGCAGGTCAATTAGGCCTATCTGCGACTGGCAGTGCTGAAGGATACTCGTGCTCAGCACGTGCCGCTCGAACGTACGAGGAAGCCGATCATCCAATTCCACATCCTTCAATTGCGCCACCTGCATCAGGAACGCTTTGAGGTAGTTAAGCCGCTGCGATGGAATGCGGTTCGTCAGGAACGGTGGTCCGAGAATGTCGTACTTGTATGAACCGTTTGGTTCGGAAATTCCAGCCGTCAACATGGCCTGACGGCGGAAAATGCACGCCGGACAGATGCCGCATTGTTTCGCCAGGGAGTGCCGCAGTGGATAACCAACGCACGAGGTGGTCTTGACCGCTAGCGCGTGCAGGCCAAAGTCCGCGAGAACCTTGGTCACTTCACCCTTCGTCCGGTGCAAGAAAGGCAGGCAGAACTCGATGTTGGTCTCGGCGACAAGGCTGGCGAGTCGAGACATGAGGCGAAGGAACTGCGGGTGCGAACTCCTCGTTGCCTTCGAGCCAACCATGCCAGCCATGAGCGGCATGTTGATGGCCCCCACGCCCGACTCGAACATCTCGACCGACTTCTGCCGGTTCATGATCGCCGCAATTGCGCCGAGAGTTGCAAAGAGAAAAGACCGGCATCTCTGCGACCGTTCTTCCTGTTTCTTGTCGAGGTCTGATGACCAAATCATGGCTACCTTGACGATCAAGGGATCGATTCGGACTGGCAATCGCTCCCGAAGCATCCCGAACTGTTTGTGAAGCAGGTCCCGCTGTCGAGGCTGGTGCCAGACGGAAACCGGAAGCACAATACGCTCGCTGCCTTCCATGAGCCGAGCGACAAGTCCGGCAGCCGAATCCTGTCCGCCGCTGAAGAGACAAATCAACGGCGGCTGGCCGTCATACGGATTGGGTAGCATCCGCATGCTGCGGGCGAACCGGAAAGTGTCCTGGGAGAAATCGACATCCGAAAAATCTCCACTGACAAAATCCACGGCCTCACCGATCGTGTCACGAACTTCGGGCCTACTCCAGAATGGCTTGTTGAGCACATTGACCCTAATGCCAATGGCACGCGACGGTCTCTTCGCCCCATGCTGGGGATGGCGTTTGACCAAGCGGTCCACGACGTAGATCGAGGAGGCAATTCGCAAGAAGTCGACCAAACGAGACGGGAGGTCTTCCAGGCAAAAGTGGTTCAGAGCGTCAAGGTCGAATCGAAAATTCCTTCCCGCACACAGGTCCACGACCTGCCCTTGATCGCCGGTCCAATAGCTGACTGAAAACGGAAATCTCTGGGGTTTCATTGTCGATGTACCCCCAAGAGCGACATGCCCATCAGGTCCGCCGTGGCATTCGTCGGGGCCTCCCCTTTGGTTGCCGCCCGCTTCGGCTGCCAATTTGGATTGTTCTCGAACTTCATCACGATTCGTTCGATCTCCGGCTCCATTGTCTGACGGACTTCCCGAGTGAACTCTTGGACGTCGAAGAACGACGGCCAATGCTCAGTCCCGGCAACCCGATGGCAGATCTGGTCCATCACCTTGTCGAGAATCGAATCCACCCAAGAACGCAGGCACTCGCCCTCGGTGGGGCCACTGGCTGCTGCGGCGGCCTGGAAAAGTTGAACGTATTGGTGCCCCTGAGTCCTTCGAACGAACTGACGAAGAGCCTGCCCGGAATGTCGCTGCGCGAGCAGATCCGCGAGTGACACGCCGTACTCCTGCAACTGCTTCAGCGTCTTGCGGATGCCTGAGTAGAGGGCGCGTTCGACCTTCTTGGCCACATCTTCGGTGGAGGCTCCCTTGTTAACTGAAGCAAAGACCGCGTCCCAACGGTTTGCGTAGGCCCCTCCAAGATCAAGTGATTCATTCTCTGCCATCGCTGAACTCTCCCGCTGGGGTTCCCTTATCAGCTAAGTTAATTGTCGGGACTGATGTTTACAAAGTCAACACTCAACCGAAAGAAAAGTACCAAAATGTAATATCCAGCACTGTCGCGGTTTGGTTTGCATCCAAAGTTACACCACCTGAAAGACTGTAACATGTTTACAGTACAGGACTTGCGACTGCTCTTGTCGCGATTCACTCTCGACGATGACTAAGGTGATCAGTAACGGGATGCCAGATCGACGCTTTCTGCCATGGATGACAGAACCGTGGGACGCAGGTTGTCAGGTGCCGCAGCTGACGCAGGAATTTGGACGGATGGTGCCCCGCCGGGGGAAAGCGATGCTAAGGGTGTGCCGCACTTTCTCCGGCCTCATACCCAGTTCGACGCCGGGGTACCTCCACGAGGGGGAGTGTGCTCCGGCGATGGTTGACGGCGAAGATCGTTGTCGGTTCGCGGGACGAGACCGCGACGCCCAGCCGCGCGGAGTGAAGTGGCTCCTTGTCTGCAATGTTTCTTGTATACTGGCCCCATGGCACTCACCGTCCTGGTCACCTGGATTGGCAACACCGACCTTCGCACGGCACGCGGCGAGGTGCCTTCGGGGCGCGGGCCGATTGGGCAGGCTGTCTGTGACCGGCGGTTCGACGAGGTGCATCTGGTTTCGGATCACCCGAAGGCGGCCGAGCAGTCCTACGTTCATTGGCTCCAGGGACTAGCTGAATCGAAGACCCATCTTCACCACGTTCGGTTGTCAGGACCGACGGAGTTTCGCGAGATCTACGAGGCAGTCGTCGGTGTCCTGACGGAACTTCGGAACGCGGCGGGGCCAGATGCCCGCTTTGTCTACCACCTCAGCCCCGGCACTCCGGCGATGGCAGCGGTCTGGATTCTGCTGGCGAAGACAGCGTTTCCAGCCGAATTGATCGAATCATTGCCGGAAAAAGGCGTCCGAACGGTGTCGTTTCCGTTCGAGATTTCGGCTGATTACGTTCCGGCAGCCAGCCAGCCGACAAGTGATGAAATCGTTCGCTTGACGCAGGGTTTGCCACCTGAGGTGCCGGAATTCGACGCTATCGTCCATCGCCGTCACGCGATGAAAAAGGTGGTTGCGCAAGCTCGACGCGTCGCCTTGCACGACGTTCCCGTGCTGATCCAGGGCGAATCCGGGACAGGCAAGGAGCTGTTCGCCAGGGCAATTCACGCGTCCAGTGAGCGTGCCAAGGGGCCGTTCGTCGAGGTCAACTGCGGCGCGATCCCGCCAGAGTTGGTCGAGGCGGAATTCTTCGGACACACCAAAGGCGCCTTTACAGGCGCCGCCGAGGCCAAAGCCGGTTATCTGGAAGCGGCGGAAGGCGGAACGCTGTTCTTGGATGAGGTCGGCGAGTTGCCACTGCCGGCGCAGGTCAAGCTTCTGCGTTCATTGCAGGAACGGTCCATCCAGCGAGTAGGTTCGACCAAACCCCGGCAGGTCGATTTCAGGGTCGTCACGGCCACCAATCGAAACCTGCTGGAGGAAGTGTCCGAGGGGCGGTTCCGGGAGGATCTGTTCCATCGTTTGGCGGTTGGGGTCCTGAATCTGCCCCCTTTGCGCGACCGGCCCGGCGATGTCGGGCCATTGATCGACTACGGCCTGTCCCGGATCAATCAGGAAGCGGCACATCGTCCAGGGTGGGTACACAAGAAGATTTCTGCCGGTGCAAGAAATCTTCTACTCCAGCACCGATGGCCGGGCAATATTCGCGAACTGTTCAATACCTTGTCGCGGGCCGCCATTTGGACGGCGGGCGACACGATCCAGAGCGACGACATGCGGCAGGCGCTGCTTCCGTTGACCCGCGGAGCCAAAGACGGGCGCGACGTCATCCTCGGCCGACCTCTTGGCGATGGCCTGGACTTGCCGGCGCTACTGGCCGAGGTGGCGCAGCATTACCTGAAACAGGCTTACGACGCGGCCAAGGGAAATAAGTCCGTCGCCTGCCGGTTGGTCGGCCTCCCGAGCTACCAGACGTTCACGAACTGGATGAAAAAGTACGGAGTTGAATCGTAACGGCACACCCATTGCTAACTAAGCCTTGGTCCAACTACCGCCCTCACGCACAGCGATTTCCCGATGTCGCAAACGGACCGAACGTACTGGAACTGGATCGAGCCGCCGCACCTCTCCGTGTCGTGGCATCCAGAGACGTTTCATCCCGACTATCTGGAGCTGGAGCGGGATATCGAAACAGCGGGTGAGTCATTGCAGCGGTTGGGCGACCTAGTGCAGGTCGTCAGACCGCCAACGTCGAAGCGCGGCCGCGGTAGGTGGTTTGCGGGGCTGAAATCGATCACTGAGCAGGCTTCCTCGTCTGGTGGACGAGATCCGCTCGCGATGCAGCTCCCCGGCGAGGCCATTCTCGTATCGCGAGTGTGGCAGGATAGTCCGTCGATTCAGTACTGGAACGAGCGGATCTATCGTGGCGGCGGCTCCGCAAGTAGCCACCTTTGGGCGTTGATTCGCCGCGATTCTGGGCCGATTGCGTGGCTTTGCAGCGAGTTGCAGAGCCGCCTGGGATTACTCCAAATTCGACGTGCGTCAGTTGGCGGGACCACGCCGGTGCTGCCGCTCGATTCGCTGTTGGAGGTCCGGGTACGCCAGCTTTCCCTCGACGAACAGGAACAACAGAGCGATCTCGTCTTCGAGACCACGAAACGAGAGGTCGAAACTCGCAGACTCCGCGATGTCCGTAAGCCATTCCTCCTCACCGCGGAGACATTCGATGGCAAGCTGAGCCAATTCGAGACGTATCTCCAGCGCGAGGGACTGTTCAGCCGCTCAGACGGATTCTTCGTGGAAGCTGCAACAGCCAACCGGGACGCCGACATGTTCGTAGTACGGCCACTCCGAACGGAAGACGCCGTCGGTGACCAGGTCACGACATTAACGGGCCTGGTGCCGCAGGACGAACCCGAAGTAAACGCGGCCTGGCGCAAATGGTACTGGGACACGTCTGCAAGCGAACTTGCGCGGGTGTTTGACTCGTTGCCAGGCGAGCATGAACTACCGCCGCATCTACTTTCTCGAATGATCTCGAAGTCACCGCGATTCGGCGATGCCTTGGTCGAGGTGAAGTTCCCAATCGCGTCGTTCTCTGCCTTCCGGGATGCGATCGTCCTGGACGAGGAGGACGAAAGCGTCGTTACCGAACTCACGGCGATATCGTTGGTGGAAGCTTGGGCGGCGTTTCTGGAACGTGGCGATCACAAGCGACGAATGGGAAAACTCGGTGAACTGTACGGGGCCGATCCGGACGAGCACGTCTCCGCCTTGGCCCAATACGTCGAGTTCGCTCTCGACTTGCTTGACTGGCTCGGCATTGTCTACCGTCCAGCGTTAGGTTTGAAGGTGCTGAAACAGGACGAAGTGGCCGGTGTGTACATCCTGTTCGGCGACAATCAGCTTTGTTCCACGGAGGACCCCGGAGCGGTCTTGGAGCAGCTTGGCACCACCCTCGCCGAGATTCTTGTTCCCTCCTCGCAACTGCTCGAAGATGTCAGCCGGCGTGAGTCCTCGCGGCGTCTGTCGACCATCATGCACGAGGTCGGCCGACCAGCCGGCAGGGCTAAGGTTGCCCTCGACGGGGTCGTAGCTTTCCTGGCGGAGCACCCAGAGACGGCCGCCCAACTCGTGCCGAACGAACGAGAGGCAAGGAACTGTGCATTGCTGGCGGAGGTACCGCTGTCGTCCTACACACTCTCAGCACGGGTCGAGATGGCACAAAGAGCGGTGGACGAGATCGGCCGGATCGTGGAGCAAACGAGGCGGCTCAGGCGAGTTCAAGCGGATGAGCTCCCACGGTCCGTCGTTGACCTAGAAACGCTTCTTCAGGACAGGATTGCGCAGGCCAAGGAAGGTCTGCCTGGGCTAAGGGTAGCACTCGAATTGGCCGCTGGAATCCGCGTCAGCGCAAACCTGGAAACGGTGACGTTTGCCATCGACGAAGTCCTGAACAACTCCTGTCGTGAACTACAAGCCAGACACGTCGCGTCGCCCACCATCTGGGTTCGCAGTCGCGTGCATGGTGACAGGGGTTGGTTCGAGGTTTCGGACAACGGTCTCGCGGCCGAAGTGGATTTGCCGAAGAACGTATTCGACGAATGGGTGACCACGTACGCGGCGGAAAGTCAGGGAAGCGGCTTGGCGCTCGCCATCGTCCGGGAGACATTTCGCAGGCACGGCGGCGTTTGCACCCTCGAAGAGAACCGGGACGATACTGGCCACCGACTGCCTGGCGTCACGTTTGCAGCCAGCCTGCCGCTGGCTGAAGCGGATCAGGAAAAGATCGAAGACACGGAGCTTGTATGAGCGAACAGCCGAAGTTCATCCTGGTTGAAGACAACAGGCAGGATCGCCTAGAGGTCCTGAACGTGTTGGCCAGCGTCGGATACACGCCCGATTCCAAGCTCGGCGAGGCCACCACCTACTTGGATGCCCGAAGTCTGTTGGAACAATACGCTGACCAGCTCGACCTCGTGCTGTTGGACCTGAATATCCCGCGAGACGAGCAGGACCAACACCCTGATGAAGGCAATGGAAGTGCACTATTGGACTTGATTCACGAAGACTTCAACCGTCGCGGCAGGGTTGAAATCAAGGTCATAATCGTGTCCGGACAGGACCTTGCCGGCGGCGCGGGCGGCGTGCTGCTCCAGCGACATTACGCCGGTACCCTGATTGGGATTGCGCGGAAGGCAGACCTCGCGACGATGCTAAAACGCCGCCTCAAGGACCTTCGGCGAGATCCATTGCGTTCTCTGTTGCGGCGACTGGAGGTTGATGTCCTCGACCAGTACGACGCGACGATGGATTCGAGCCTGCCGATTAAGGAGCGGCTGAAGAATGCACGAACCCTGGCCATTCGGCTGGTAATGAACGACTGCGATTGCCACAGCAATCGGCTCGGGTCAGTGATTCATTTGGCGGATGACTTACTGGGATTAGTCAAGGAGCTGGGGCGTCGATTCCGACAGGACGATCCGCAGCGACCACGGTTCAAGGCTTCTACTGCCCAACCCGCGGGGAGTTGGGGGGCGTTTCTTTGGCGCGCAACGACGATTCAACACCTTCAGACATTGAACAGTTACCGCAATTCGTACGAACACTTGGACGAGCAGCCATTCCGAACCGTTGCCGGGTCGCCCGACCAATGGAACATCCCGCACGCCGTGCTGCAATCCGTGGAATCGGGGCAGACCACGGGACGGCTGGCGGAGTTGATCGTGTGCGAACTCTTGGAATGGTACTTGCCCTGGCACGAGCAGGTGTACCTGCCGTGGCGCCAGCAAATCGCCGCCGGAACGCGAGGTGCGTCATGATTCGAGACCGGCTACTGGCCACCTTGAATGGTACACCATCGGGGTGTTCCGCTACTTTGTTAGCCGAACAGTCCGGCATCGGCGCCGACGCGGAGTCGATTGCGGCTGTGGAATTGCTCTGCCTGTTTTCTCCGGAGTTGGTGTCGGATGGCAATCGTTGGAAGCTTGCCAGTTCCAGCAGGTCCAGCAAGATCCTTGCGGCGATCGAGAACTATGCCACTTCCACTGGCAAGAAGATCTTTCGACTGTCTGCTGCACTCCAAGCGATTCCGACGCACGAACACCCCACGGAGGATGAGCTGGCGCAGTCACTGTCCGCCTCACATGGTCGGTTCCAATTACTCCCGAACGCGATGATCAAGAGGACCACGTAACGCACATGGCCAAATCTAAGAAGAAATCGGAAGCCGCCGCGAATCGTGAACAGACCCTCGCCACGGCGATGGATTGCCTCCGGACGCAGTTGGGCTACGAAGAAGTAGAACGCGTCGAGGTCGAATCCGAACCCTGCGCCGTCGCGCACGTCAAGAAGCGTCCGACCGTGCTCGTTTACGTGCCCGACCACGATGGACCGGTCACCCCTACCGACGAAGAGATGGCGGTTCAATTGGCAGCCGTCGTCGCTGAAGGGCCCGCGGACTACGTCTGGTCGACTACGTCCGGGAAACTGGCAGAGGGGTACATCTACAGCTGGCTGCCGGAAAAGGAATGCCAAGTCAGCGAGATCCCAGCGGCGGCGGAAACCAAGGCAAAGGGCCGCAAGAGTGGCCGCGCGGCAGTGTCTGCCGATCCCGTCCGGTTCAAAAGTTGCATAGCGAGTTCGACGACCTGCACGAACAGATCTACGCCGCCCGAGAGCCAATCGACGGGTCGAACGACCTGACGGCCCAACTCTGTAAGCTGATCTTCCTGAAGATGCATCTGGAACGGCACCGCGATTTCCGCGTCACGGGCCATCCGCTGTTCGAGGAGGTCTTCCAGGCCGACTACATTCGGGAACACAAATCCAAGGCCGTCGAGCAAATCAAGGCAGCATTCGACGAGGCGAAGCGACTGCCGGAGTACTGCGCCAAGGACGACCAAGGTCGTGACTTCCGCATCTTCGATCCCGACGACTTCATCAAGTTCAGCCAACCGGCAACCTATGCCCGCGTCGCCGAGATGCTGAACTGCCACCAGCTGACCAGTCCGGAAGAAACTGGCGTCGAGGACGACGTGTTGGGACGAGCGTTCGACGTCATGCTTCGCGCCAGGTTTGAGGGCAAGGGCGGCATGGGCGTGTACCTGACGCCCCAGCAAGTCCGGGACGCCATGGTCCAGATGGCGTTCCACGACATTTTGCGAGAGGACAGCGGCGTCCTTACACGCCGGGACGGCCGCACGGGTCGCCCCAGTTTCCGCGCTTGCGATCCATGCTGCGGATCTGCCGGATTCCTGATCACCGCCATGCGGGAAGTCCGAAAGCACGTCAACAAACTTCTTGGGCTGTCCAAGGAGCAACGCACCGGTTTGCTAAGCGACATTTTCGCGGAGGGATTCGTCGGGGCCGATAGCTCACCGAACATGGTCCTGTTGGCCCGGATCAACATGGCGTTGCACGGCGATCCGAAAGCCCGCGTGTTCCGGGTGGAGAACTCGTTAACTAGCGACGTGTTCAGTGCCGAGACCTATGATCTCGTTCTGACCAACCCGCCGTTCAAGAAGGGCGGGATCAAAACCAGCGAGAATCCCGATCTGCTTGAACGGTTCCGCAGCGACATTGTCGACGGCAGGCTGGCGATGGCGGGTGACCGGTTAGCCCTGGGTGCGAAGCCGGACGGCAAGGGGCAGTGGAAGCCCGTGAACAGCGTCGATCCTGCGGTGCTGTTCATCGACCGCTGCCTGCAACTGCTCAAGCCGGGCGGCCGCCTGTTGATCGTCTTACCTGACGGCATCCTCTGCAATTCCGGCGATCGATACGTTCGCGAGTACCTGATGGGACGTAAGGACGAAAAGACCGGCCGGTTCGTCGGTGGCAAGGCGATTGTCAAAGCCGTGGTTAGTCTTCCGCCTGTGACGTTTCGATTGTCCGGTGCCGGCGCGAAGACAAGCTTCGTGTATCTCCAAAAGAAATTGCCCGGGGATGAGCAAGGTCCGGTGTTCATGGCCGTGGCCGATCAGGTTGGCTTTGACGTCAAGCAGAACAAGGAAGTGATCACGGGCGAGAATCACTTGGTGAAAATCGTGGAAGCCTATAAATCGGGTCCGGTGAAGTCCTAATTCGACGGGGGCGTCGGTAATGCTTAGGCCAGCGGCGATTGATGAGCTGCCGACAGTGCTGGAACGGCTCGTCAGCTATGGCGGCGCCATGGTTCCAGAACCATGGCGCCAATGGCTGACGTGCGTCGGTGCTGCGCGCCCGGCAGAGTCATCCGGTTGGATGACTCCGAATCGGCGGTGGCTGCATGACGTGTTGCCAGTCAAGGACAGCGATACGCTCATCCGCAGGACGGCCATTCGCGACCCGCTCTATCGCCTGCATCTGGACATCTGTCTTGCCTCCGTGATCCATGCCATCGGAGTGGCCGGCCGTTGGCAGCGGCTGGAAGATGTTGTCTTGGGGCCATGCCGCAAGCTTGCCCCCCGCGTCTTGCAGCTACTGAACTGGCAGGCTTCACACACGAACAAGCCGCCTGGCCAAGTATCGCAGGCCGATTGGGGCCTCGCGGAAGAGTCCGTCCTGAACGGTTGCCGGGATTCGTTTCGGTGCTGGGATACGCTTCTATGGGGTGAAACACGGGGAGCCGGTGACCTCTTCCAGTTGTTTCAAGACCTCTACCTGCCGATTGCCGACCAGCCCGTTCATTTCGATTCCGTGTTCCTTTCCGGAATGCCAGCGGACACGCCCTTTCTCCAAGATGCGGTTCTGGCCGCCAGTGACGGCGACGGCCTTGTCAGCAGTAATGAGACCGCCCCCACTGTCCAACGACTGCAGGACTGCGGTGTTCCGATACGTCGCGCTACCGCCAACGGGAGCCACGCGGTGGCTTTCCTGGTGCTGCCGGTGACGATCTCCCTGGACCAACCGCCGCAGGATCGCTCCGACACTTCAACTGTTCCTGCTCGCGTACCTAACGCCGCACGCCGGTCTGCTGCCATAGAGCCGCAAGAGAATGTTCTGTGCTTTTCGCTATGGCGGCAGTTTGAGAACAATGCGAACACCATCGTCTTCGCCTCGATTCAGGCCAAAGACAGCCGGTGGCCTGATGACGTATCTCCCGACCGGCCCGACTGGCTGCCCTTGCCTGGGCTGCACGTGCTATCCCAAAGTTCATTTCCTGTAACCGCATCGCCCGACGTGGAGCCTGCAGTCCTGCAGCTCGCGGAACACCCCTTCTACGGGATGCTGCTTCAATTGTTGCTGTTGGAGGCACTGGACCGTGAACTTGGGGAAGAAACCCTCATCTTGGCGCCTCCGTTAGGCCGGAAGGTTGAGAACATCGAGGCCGCGACGAGGCTTCTTTACCGGCCGCGAGAGGACGTCACGAATCGTGAGGAGACACGAAAACGCCGTTTTCTGGCGCTGGGGGGGCTCGATCAAGCGGTGGGGCAGTTGGCGAGACACCTGGGAGTCTCGACCGTGGCCGCGATCGGCGACTGGTCGAGTTCTGCCGCTTGGTCCCGTGCGTTGGCGCTGATGCATACTGCCCAACTAATTGTTGGCCGGCATGATCGTTGGGAGCTGGCGACTCACTTCATTGATCGGCTCCACTCAGGCATCTTGATGAAGGACGTTATCAGGCGTGGCCGTGCGGTTCGGGACAGGATGCATGCCGTTTTGTCGGGGATGTGGCACGACACGGCACGTGCCGGCACCATGGATGAGGTGAAGGTATGAACCAAGTTGCGACCGTCTGCCTGCCGCACCTTGCTCTGTGGTCTGACAGTACACGCATCCAGACCTGGCCGGATCTGTTGGCCCGGCTCGATCCGAACGCCATGTATGCGTCGACTCGGCAGTTGGGAAGATCTCACCTGAGCGATCGGATGACGGACAAGGACCACGCCGCCGTGGACAAGGTCATCAGCAATCTGCCTGGGCTGGAACGACGCGGCGATCGCCTGATTCTGCGAGGCGTGGGGCTGTTGGAGAAACACACTGATGGCTATCGATTGAGCGCCCTTGGCCGAGAGTTGCGTGAATCGTACTTCGGTGAACCGGCGGGACTTTCCTGGGTCCGCCTCTTGTCCCGGACATTACTGACTCGCGAGCCTCGCACACGGCTGCTGGTTAGGTTATTGTCCGAACCCGACGCAGAACTTCATTTCCCAATTGACCGTTGGTGGGCCGGAAAGATGCGTGAGGTGACGATACGCTACCCTGATGGCCGGACAATATACCCCTTCGTCAACGAGGACCCGGCGGGCGACAACCTAAGAAGGACGTTGGAGGAAAACAGCTGGTGGGCGTTGGGAGCCTGGCGGGGGGATTCGCTGCTCGCAGGCAGCACGGATTGTCGTTTTGTCGGGCAGCGGAAAGAACAGCTCTCACTCCGCGATGCCAACCTCGCCTTGCGGTCGGCTTGCGAGGTGTTCCTGCACCTGGGGGTGATTCGGCATTCTGATGGCCATTGCTGGATCGACCACGGTATCGCAAATCGAGAGCTTGGCGCGGAACTTGCTTCGGACTTCGGCTGGCGGGGAAACGCCCCCGATGCCGAATCGTCGCTCTTGCAGCGCATCATCCAGTTACTCGACGAACTCCGGACCGACACGGGATTCGTTGTCGCGTCCGAATTGCGTCGTCGCCTGCAAGAGCAAGGCGTCGAGAATCCAGACCGCGAAATCGGGAAACTCGAAACAGCAGGGCGTCTGATCCTCGAAGCGGCGGATTACGGCCAGGGACGCCACGGTCTCGGACTGTACCACGATCCCGGCAAGCAGTTAATCAAACTCCGTGTTTGTTGAGGCAGCTATGGCGAAGTCAGTTAAGAATAACCCCTGGCAGCGCGAAGGCGTGTCGATCCTCCCCAAGGAACCCAAGGACCTGATGCCCATCGTCGGGCAGAAGCGGTTGTTCGACATGCTGTCTCGTTTTCGCGAGACCCTGTTGACGCCGTCGGCCAACAAGCTGTCCGGGTTCTTCGTCCTGCACGGCGGCTGGGGCGTCGGAAAGAGCCGAGTCGGTCACGAGGTCTGTTTAGAGGCAATTTCCGAAGACGTTGACTGGATCGTTGAAGGGCAGCCTCAGCGTTTGCTCCGGGGCGGACTGCAAGATCATATCCTCCCCTTGTTCTTGCGCTATATACAGGTTACCGGCGGTCCTCTTGGCGAACACCTCGGCGCCGACAACTGGATCGCCTCGGTCGTGGTCGAAGGTCTGGGCCGCCTAGCCGGACTACGAGCTCACGACACCGCCGGGAACTTGGCTCGGAACCAAGACCGCATCCGCCAGTGGACCGAGATGGCCCTTCGGCCGAAGGGCTGGGAACGTGCGAAGCCGGCGTTGGCAGCGGCACTCGGACAACGGGACGTACAAAAGGCCGCGCGTGGCGCCCTTGAAGCCCTGAAGGAACATGTCAGGATTGAACACCTTTGGCTCGTGGTCGATGAAATCGAAGACATCACGGACGTAGAGCTGGACGGGCTTCATTCCGAGGAGCGGAAGTCGATCGACCAAGGACTGCTGACGATGATCCCCCGAGTCATCAAGGCCGAGGAGGTTCGGCAAGAGTACCCTGAGGTCAATTTCCTTCTGCTCTGTTCCTTGGCGGTGGGCGACTTGTTGAAGCAGGTCCGAGCGATCGAACGCCGCACCGAGCGACTGGAACTGCGCACGAACGCGTTCACGGACGTGGAAGCCTTTTTCACGTATCTTCAGAATCATCGGCCGGCGGTGGCGGTGGCCATCTCGGACTACCCCCAAGGTTTGAAGGAGGCCGCCTTCTTCGCAGCCAACCGCAACTTTGGCTGGTTCAATGTGATCATGCACCACTGCCACGAGAACCATCAGGGCGGCAAGATTCCCGCTTGGGACCTGCTGCGGCGGTTTGGAGAGGACACCAGCCGCGGACGCGATTCCGTGTTCATCCCGGAAACGATCGGCGAGTACCGTGTCGAACACGACGACGACTACTCGTTCGTGCGCGAGGCCATGTACGGCATGCTGCCGCATCGGATCGGCGCCGCCGGCGGCGTGGACGGAGCGAAGGCGACTCGCCTGCTGGCCAAGCGGGATCACGGTGGGACGCAGCGGAACATCTTCACCAAGATGCTGGAGATCCAACCGCCGCCGCTCCACCGCATTACCGTCTACATGGTGAAATCCGGGTTCGAGAACGAAACCGGCACCGTTCTGGCGATGCGGGGCGAAGTCCGCTTCGACTTGAAGGAAGTCATCGAGAGCCTGAAGGCATATTCCGCTATTGTGCTGCCCGAAGATCGGCGGGACCATCTCCTCATCTGCGAAGACAAGGCGGAATTCACGGCCCAGGTCAAGGGCCTGTCCCCCTACGCGGAGCAAGCCGAGCACTTCGCCGACGTCCTTCACGGGCTGCTGACGGAACCCGCTTATCGGGCCAAAGACGATAGTGGAAACCCGCCCGAGTACGTCGCGCCAGCCTTCACGTTCTTGTTCGAGTTCAATCGTCTGAATCGTCTCCGACGGGGCGAAGAGGGGTTCCTGCGTGACAGTGCGAGCAATACGCGATTGGAGGAGGCGTTCCGCGAGGTCCAGAAGGATGCCAAGGGACGGGAGCAAACGCTGCTTCATGGGCTGGCAAACTGCTGGGACATCGAGCGCGCACCGGTGCAAGTGACGCCAGTGAGCGAGTGTTCGCTAACGGCACTTTCGTTTACTTCCAGCTACTCGCCGCTGGACTTGGGCACCGACCACTCGGCCATCGTTTTCTGCGGCACCTCGGCGACCGACGCAGAGATTGAACAGGACCTCAGTCGGATCGTTTCTCGCCGCAGCTTGGAGCCGGTGGTCATTGTGCTGGAAGACCAGGATCAGCGGGTCGAGGATCTGGCCGAGCGAATCGCACGCAACGTGTCACGGATCGCTCCGTTCGTGGTGATTCACAACATCACCCGGCAGGGCGGCGACTATCTCGTTCGTGTTGGGTTGATGGGCGAGGCGTTCGCCTCGGACGACCTTCGGACAAGCCACTTCCATGCCGTGATTCAGCTTGGTCGCGAACAATTGAAGAAGATCCTGGATCTGTGGCTCAAAGAGAAGATCGAAGACGAAGGTCTCGTGCTGCGGCCACTGTTCTACGGCAGCAAGGTCTTGGATGACGATCTGGCTGCTTTCGCCAAAGGTTACACGGCCCTGTTAGGCGGCAAGTCGTATCACGAAATCACTCAGTCGGGCAGCGGTGTATTTGACGACGATACCGAGCGCGAACGGTTCACCAAGATGGCGGACCGCCAAGTGGCTCCAGGCGCAAAGTACCAGGGGGCACCGCGCATGGAGTTGCTGGTCGATGAGGCTGGCGCACGCCAAGCCGAGCTGCCGCGGTGTATTCTGACCCTGATGAGTCTTTGTTCGCATGTTCAACTGAAGCCTGCGGACCTGGAACGGCGGTTCCTGTTTGCGGTCCCGGACGACGTGAGGGCGCGCGAGGTGGTTCGCCATTTTGTCGGGGTGCTCGTCGATGCGGGACTGATCGAGCGTCTGGAAAACGACGCAGTCCGACAGATCTCGGAACACAGCCTGAGCACGGAACTGAAAGCTGCCGAAGACTGGCTCGACACGAAGTTCGAGGCCGCAACCGCAGCCATCAAGGCGATCTACCACGACGAAGGGACCAGGCTGGCAGATCTCCGCGGGAAGCAGGCTCGGCAGTCGCTGAAGGAAGCCCGGCAACGCCTTGAAGAATTGGACTTGGATTTCGTCGGCAAAGCGTGGGAAGAGCTGAATCGCATGAGCAGCGACGGCATCCCCATGTACGAGCAGTGTCTGCGAAAATCCCTGGCCGTAATTTCCAAGGTTCGCGACGAAGTCAGGCGTATCTATGACGCGGCGGCCGAGCGAGCCTTCCGTTACAGCCCAGAAGTGCTGCTGGATTTTGAACAGAATCAATCGTCACCGGGTTATCCCCTATGGAAACGAGTCAAGGTCCTGCAGGGGTTCTATGCAGACGTCGACAAGAAACGCCGGGAGTTGCTGAAACGAATCGGCGAGGTGCTCCAGGACGTTGAGCGCCGCGTGCCGGATCTTCCCGAAGGGCAGAAGGCGTTTCCCACCCAAGCCCTGTCTCGCCCGTTGTCTGCCTTCCGCCAGGAACTGGATTTCCGTCCCGATCGCCCCAACAAGACGGTCACGGCCGGCGGCAGTTCCTTCGGCGTCGTGACCGTGGGCTACAAGATCTGCGACAACCGATACCGCGAGGCGCTGGAACGACTTGGCCACTTGGAAGCCGAACTGAGCCTACCGGGCAAGCTGGTCGCTGGGTTCCTGGAGTTGCTTTCCACCTGGGAGGGTCTGCGCACCGAACTAGTCGGCATCCGGTCCCGCTTGGATGCCGTCAGGGCATTTTTTGCCGATGCCCCAGCCAAGGTCAAGTCGGAGGCCGGCTTGGAAGATAACGAGTCGGAGTTCGACGAATTGACGTACCAGATCAACGGCGGCGGCATCCGGCACAACACCGACGAACGGGAAGAAGCCAACGCCCCAGTGTTGTCCCTGGTGGATGGGCTTAAAACCGATATGGACAAACTGCGCACCCAGCCGCGCGATCTCGCAGATCATCTGGAAGGCTTGGAGTCCCAAGCGGTGCAGTCCCTCGAAGTGGCCTACCAAGCCAAGCATCGCAACCTGATGCGGGCCTGGACCAGCATTCGTGTGGCCGTGCGCAAGGACCCTCGGACGTGGCCGCAACAGCGGGCCGAGACGTACGGCAAGACCCAAGCCGCCTTTGATGGGCTGGTCGCCGAAATGCGGGCGGAGGGCGAGAGGTACTTTGCCGGTGAACCGGACACGACGTTGGACGTCTATGTCGCCCTCTGCGGAATGGAGTTGGACGAGCAGCCGATCGATTGGGACAGCCCCGAATACGAACGTCACGTGACCTCCCTGAAACGCAAGAAACTTCTGGAACTTCGTCTGCGATGATCCATTTGGCCGCGCTGATCACCCAGAAACCGTTGCGCGATTTGTCCGCGTTGCCGAAGCTCGGCGATGAGGTAGCGTGGTTCGATGCTGACACGTTGGCTGCGGTGTCCGAGCCAGCCGTGATCGTCGCGACGTGGCTGGGAGAAGACGGCGCGGTGGCCAGTGAGGTGTTGAAGAAGCGGGCCGAGGCCGGACGAACCACGATTCTCGTTCCCCGTTTCAAGGCCGGTGACCTCCGCCCGATCCTGAAGTCGCCCGCGGCGGTCAAAATTCGCCTGGGCGCATTCGACATGCTCCGATGGCAAGACGAAGAAGAATTCGGCGTCTCGGGGCAAACCGTCATCGACACCCCGCTGCACGCGGGCCATTGGGGCCATGCGGCTCAGGGCAGCCTTGTCGTATTTGCCTACAGGCCACACGAGGCAGCAGGCCACATCGTTCTATGTACGGCGTCCCTGACCAGTCGGCAGGCTGGGGTCAAAGTGGCGGAACAGCGTCGTTTGCTGCATAAGCTCTTGGCGGCGGTAAATGTCGGCCAGCCCATCAAGCCAGTCGCGCCCGCGGTGGTCCCGTTGGGCCCGGTCGCCACGCTGATGGACTTCCTCGCCGACGGAGACCGCGACCACGCGGCCACGGCCTTCCTTGTGGCGGTCTGCGATGGCCGTCGTGACCCACAAGTGTTAGCCGGAATGGCAAAACGTATGGGATTTGACGTTTGCGGCGAGACGCTTTCCGCCGCGTTGGCGCGGATGCCGGATGCTCCCCTCGACGAGCTACTTGCGGGTCTTAGAAAATGCGGCTGGAGTGCGTACCTGCGGCGGAGCCGGCAACTCCTCCCAGAAGGAGATGACGCGTGAGCAACGACGGCAATCCATTGGCCCAGGAAATCACGGCTCAGATTCAGCTCGGACTGATGGGCACCGTGGGCAAGTTGGCTCGGCAGTTGCGGGCCATCGATCGAATTGCGCCCCGGCTGAAAGAAGGCGGCGTCGTTCGGAAAGTGACCGTGAGCCGAGACCAGCGTCGCCGTGCGGTCGGCGTGTCCGTGGCGCATCGCAAAATCACGGCGTTCGGCGGATTGCTGTACGGGGCGGCGGCCGTGGCTCACGACCTTACCACCGCCGGAGCGGACATCATTCACGGCGGGCAGGACAGCCGGTTGGACGTGGGTGACATGACGCTGCTGGAGGCGGATCGGCGACTGAAATGGAAAACCTACTCGCTGGTCTATGACTTGCTAGAGGAGATCTTCGCGGCCGAGACGCTCCCGGATTTGATCCTGCTGGACGCACCGCTGATCATGGGTCGAGCTGTGTACGGGCAAGCGTTGGACGATGAGGAATCGGACCGGGAACTGCGCCAAGAAGTCAACGACTTGCGAGATCGGCTGGATGCGTTCTGGGAAAAGGACATCGATCGCTGTTTTCCGTTCACCGAGGCTGGTCCGCGGGTCGTCACTCTGGACCGGGGGCGATTTGGCAGCCTGTTGCGGCTGATCGAAGATCGCGGCCAGAACATCTCGCCCGATCCGCTCGACGGCGAAGTCGAGCGGCTCATCCGGGAGGAGTGGGCGCGAGTGTTGTCGGTTGGGATCGACCGCGTGTTGCGTGGCATTCTGCTGCCCGATCATCGGACCGCTGCCTTCGATCGGGGCCAGGAGGCGCGTGACAAGCGGGCGTTTCCACGGCTGATCATCGAGCGAGGGACGCTGGCGTTTCACTACCTTACCGGCCTGCGTGGGCAGCCGGTGCAGGTGGAGACTCTGGGTTCGTCCACGATCTGGCACGACCGCGGCGGCCCGGCGGCCCTCGACCAACTGGCCGCGGATCTGATGGCGTTGACGTACTTCGATCACCGGCACGCTTTGCCTTTGCCGTTGTGGTACGCCCAGCAGGCCGTGCAGGTGATCAAGAAGACGGAAAAGGGACGCGGGCTGCTGGAGTTCTACAAGAGGGAAGCTCTGCGGGCAATGCAGGAAGAGCAAGTCGACCTGGCGTGGCTGGCGGGATGGGAGGACGAGTGATGCGTAAGCCAGAGTATGCGGTCGTCTCGGTTTCCCCAAGCGCGCTGTGGATCTCCCCCGGTTCCTTTCGTGGCCGGTTGGATGCCACCTACTACTCCGCGGGACACATGCGACTCGACGATGTGATCGCGGGACTTAACGCGAGCGAGATACGTCGACTTGGGCGGTTTCTCGATCGGCCCCGTCGAATACTGTACATGAACACGGAGACCTACGACGAGCAGACCAGCGATGGTTCCCTCGTCGCATTTGTCTCGGGCAGCGACATCGACGGGAGCACCGCATCGATCAATTGGGGACGTGTTAAGTACGTTGATCGTTGGATGGCCGAGCGTTATCCAAACGGACTGCTGGAAGCGGATTCTCTCGTAATCAAAGTGAAAGGACCAAATCAACTCGCAACGTACGTCCGGAAAGCCCCGTTTCCGGCCTTAGGCCGCGTAAATGAATAACATTTCAAAATTGATATTTTCCGGAAACGGAGTT
>CAZAQY010000106.1:22167-25304 GCA_964486845.1 uncultured Pirellulaceae bacterium | reverse complement strand
ATCGTCAGTCCGCGGTCTCTGCGGGCAACATCTTCCAGGTGTATCAGGAACCACTACCTCCAAATTCGTTCGTCGTGAACGATGTGAACGGGGGGCGGATCGCGTATTTGTACAACAGGTACGGCACGACGCTCAGGACGCAAATGGAGATTGCGGGCTTGCAGGTGGCCCTCTGGGAGTTGGTCTACGATGCCAGCCCGGATCTCGACAGCGGCAACTACCAGTTTACCTCAGCGACTCAGGTTGGCTTTAATGTGACGAATTCGGTTCGGGCGCAGGCCAACAGCTATCTTGCCGAAGCGGCGTCGAAATCGGGGCGAGCGATTCTGCTGGATTCGACGCTGGACGGCACCGAACCTTTGAAAACCGGACGGCAAAGCATGCTCGCGCCGCAGAGTCTGAATTTTGCCAACGCCCCGTCCACGCCCGTCATCGTCCTTGGTCCCGACAAGAATCCCGGTACGCCGCAGGTGGTCAAGGTGGTCAACGCCGAAACGGGGGTGGTATTGTTTCAATTCCCGGCCTACGAAGAGGACTATGTGGGCGGCGCGCGGGTCGCCTTGGCGGACGTGAACGGCGACGGCAAGAAAGAGATTGTCACGGCGCCGGGGCGGAACCGCCCTCCGGAGATCCGCGTGTTCAGCTTGGAGGGCGATCCGATCACGAGCTTCATGGCCTATGATCCGTCGTATCGGGGCGGCGTCCAATTGACTGTCACGGATGTCAACGGCGACGGCAAGATGGACATTATCACGGTTCCCAGCTACGGCGTTTCGGAGGTGCGCGTGTTCTTGAACCAGCAGCCGGACAGCCCCCCTTTCCGGGACAATGAGCCGGACATCTCGTTTGTGGCCTTTCCCGTGGCGACCATGTTTGGCGCGGTGGTCGCTGCCGGCGACATGGGCAGTTGGGACAATGGATCGTTCGTCAACGTCCTGGACAAAAAGCCGGAAATCGTTGTTGCCACAGCGGGCGGCGTGAAGGCCGCCGTGTCGGTGTTCGAGGTCACGGGGGCGACGCCCGCGCGCGTGCAATCGCTTTTCCCGTTCACCGAGGTGAATCCCAACTATCTGGGTGGGGTCTCGCTGGACGTCGCCTGGATCGATCAGGGCGCCGATCCGGATCAGGACCCGCCGGACATCATCGCCGGCATGGGGGTGAATGGGACCTCCCGGATTGAGGTATGGAGATGGAACACGTCCGATGCCACCCTTTCCCTGCGGGGCGTGATTCCCGATGCATTCACGGGGTCCAGCAACAATGCGCCGGTGAACGTGGCGGCCATGGATACGGACGGCGACGAGATCGCGGACGCCATTTTCGCCGTCCAGGGCCCCATCGGCACGGTGGGGGAAGTGCATCGTTTTGACATCACCAGCACCTCGCCGTTTGCGTATCAGCAAGCCGATCCGCTGACCGGTTTCCCCGGCCCCTGGTTCATCGCGACGAGCAAATCGCCGGCGTCCGGCTCCGATCGTCAAGTGGGGCCGATCGTGCCGCCGCCGATCACCGTCTGGACCAATCCCGTCAACCCGTTTGACGTCAGTAACGAGGGCCTGGTCAGTCCCTTGGATGTGTTGATGGGCATCAACCACATCAATACGAATCCGGGCGACACGTCGCTGCCGGCCCAGCAGTTTTCACCTCCGCGTTTCCTCGATACGAACGTCGACGGTGCGATCACGCCGAGCGATGTGCTGCTGGTCCTCAATCACCTCAGCTTGCTGGCGGATTCGGGCGAGGGCGAGACGGACCAACCGGCGGGCGAGGTCGCTGCTTCGTTCAGCCCTTGGGACATGGCCGCCAGTCCCGCCATCCCCCGCAGCGCGTCGTCGGAAGCGGAGGTGCGGAGCGATCAGCTCGTCGAGGCACTCGGCACCGCCAGTGTGCCGGGCGCGGAATGGTACCTGCCGCATGCGGAAGAGGACTCGCCCTGGGTGCCGTCTTCCTTGGATACGCCGTCGGACGGTCCCGACCTGTTCGATCTGGAGTCCATCTTGGAGGATATCGCTGCGGAGATCGCCTCGCTGTAGCAACGAGGGCCGAAGTGACTACCACCTGCCCTCGACGCCCAGGCTGACGCCGTGGAGGAAAATGCTCCCGTCACTGCTGAGCCGGTCGCCTGACGGGAGCGTGGCGTCGAAATCGAGTTGATCTGGGGCTAAGGCCACTCCCTCGATCCAGATCAGGTTGTAGCCCGCCCTCAAGTTCCAGACGTGGTTCAAGCGGTAGATCCCCGTCAGGCTCAACTCGCCCACAAAAGCCACCTGGTCGTCGCTGGCACTGGTGAGGGGCCGGAGCGGGAACCGGTCGTAGTCGATGATGGACTGTTCCTGCTGAGCGTCGATGCCGAAGATGCCGGCCTTGGCGCCAGCTTCCCAGCCCAGTCGCTGCCCCCAGCGCCGCACTCGCGCGCCGGCCTGAGGCCCGTACAGATTGTTGCTGGTGCGGATGTCGTAGACACCGCTTTCCACAGCGGTCGTTGCGCCGCCGGTGGTCTGATCGCGTTCGCCGTACACTCGCAGCCGTTCTCTCAGGTTGAAGTAGCGGAAGCCGACGAACCACTCGCATGTCCGGCAGGACAGGTTGCAGCCGCCACAATCGTCTTTGCGGCCATCGTCGCCCTTGCCGTTTTCGCACGTGCTGCAGCATCCGCAGCAGTGAACGAGGTTCAACTCACCACTGTGAAGCGATGATGAGTAATCGTTCCAGACGCGGTCGGGGTCGCCGAACACGTTCGACGCCACCAATCCGCCGGGAAACGCGACATTGGTGCCGGCCGCGGGGGCAACCAACTCCGCGGTGCTGGCGTCACACAGACCGAAGTACCCGCCCTCGATCGCCCAGCCATTGCACAGGCGACGGCCAACGACGATTCGCAAGGCAGGATCGAAATCGAAGTCCAGGTCCGAGGTGGAAAACAGGGGCGCCCCCGGATTGCCCTGGACCGTCTCGACGAGGAGGGGTTGGCGGTAACTCGAATTGTCTCGTTCCAGGAACAGAATTTCCGCATACCCGTAGGTGCGGGGGCACGCACAGCAGGTGGAAACGCAGCAGGTCTTGTCCCCGATTGCGTCCGATGCACAGCCACCTTGGTCGAACCCGTTGGCCGAGGCCGCAATCGGTTCCAGGGGTTG
>CAZAQY010000106.1:0-22067 GCA_964486845.1 uncultured Pirellulaceae bacterium | reverse complement strand
TGGTTGGTCTTCTGTTGCAGCCGTGGCTCGTGCTGCTGGTGTTGACGGCGGCCGGCCTGATGAACTTGTGGCGCCGGCGGGTGGAGAGCCGCCGGCGGCTGTGGTTGGTGTCGGCGCCGCTGCTCCTGCTCGTCCTGGTCTCGATGCCGGCGGTCAGCTACTTTGCGTTCGGCTCGCTGGAATGGCCGTATCCGGAGAGTCACCAGCGGCCCGCGGGAGCGGAGGCCATCGTCGTGCTGGGAGGGTACGTCGCCAACCCCACGGAAACGCGGCCGCACGCGAACCTGGGACCCGACTCCGTGACCCGCTGCCTGCACGCCGTCAAGCTGTACCGGCAGGGTTCGGCGTGCCCGGTGGTGGTCACCGGCGGCAAGATGAAACCCGACGAACCGGGTCCGTCGATCGCTCAGGCGATGGGCCAGTTTCTGCGGGAAAACGGGGTCGCCGACGGGGACCTGATCCTGGAGGCCGAGTCTCGCAACACCTACGAGAACGCGGTCGGGGTCAAGCGATTGCTGGGGCCGCGGGGCGTTCGCAAGATCATCCTGGTGACCGACGCGACTCATCTGCGCCGTGCGGAAGCGTGCTTCCACAAGCAAGGATTCGACGTGCTGCCCTCCGGCTGCGTCTTTCACGCGACGAAATTCGAGTGGGAGCTTGCGACGTTCCTGCCCAACGCCGGCACGGCGAGCGATTGGCAGGAGGTGCTGCACGAGTGGGTCGGGATCGCCTACTATCGCCTGCGGGGATGGCTGTGAAGCCGACACGCCTTCACGTAGCCGCGTCTGTCCCAGACGCCCTTGCGCTCTCCATCCCTCATCTTTCTGTCACCACATCTTTCTGTCAGCTGCTTCGGCTTTCAAGCTTTGCGCCGGCGGATGGCGGTAGGCGGGCAGCCGGGCGATGGCCGTGCGGATTTCCTCCCGCAGGCGCCGGAAGCGCTCGTCCGAGGTGGAGCCGAAGCGATCGAGGAAAGCCGCCCAGGAGAGCCCTTCGGGCAGTCCGGTAATCGCCGGGACATAATCGGCGGTGGCGAAGTGCGAGGCCACGGTATCCAACGAGACGTGCCCTGTGAGAACTGCCTTGGCAAAGGCGATGCCGGCGTAATCGGCGGCCAGATCGGCGAAACTGAATCCGCTGCTGCCCTGGGCATCGAGGATCTCCTTGGCGACTCCGGCCGCATCGGCGACGCGCTCGCCATAGGCGGCCGTCAGAAAAGCAGACAACACGAAATGCTGGAGCAGGTCCCTGCGGCCGTGTACGGTGGGCAGGTACCGCACGGTGACGGGATCCTGGGGCAAGATGTTGGCGACAATCCCGTACAGCTGTCGCAGCCGGGCGATCGTGCCTGGGGAAAGCTGCGCAAAGTCAGGCACGTTGCGTAAGCGGACTTCTTCGGACACCAGGCAGACCGCCAGGGCGTTGATGGGGTCGAACGCGATTCGGTAGTTATTCCGCCGCGCCTGGCCGTCGTCCAGCCGTGGACGCATCACGGAATCGGCCTCCGGGCTGTGGACGGCTCCCAGAAAGTGGCCCAACGCGTGGATCAAGGCCTCCAGCCGTTCCGCCTCCGTCGTGCCTGCGGCCTGTTCCCTGAGCAGCAGATGCGAGTGCAAGGGGACGCAGGCCGTCTCGGCTGGTGTACGGTCCTCCGGCGCCTGCGGTTGGCTGGTGAAACCGATCGCCAAGCGGGCCGGGTGCGGATTGACCGCTCGCTCGAAGCCCCGCAGGTTGCTGTCGAACCCGTCCGCCGTGCCGGTCGAAGTCCAGGTATCCACCGCGACCACGTCGAACCGCACACGGAACAGGCGGGAGAAGATCTCCGAGGCCGCGGCAACGCGGTTTCGCAGCCGCGGTTCCCAGGCCTCCCTGACCCCGCGCTGGGCGTCGTCCACCAGCACCTTGACCGGGATCGCCGTGACCGCGTCCAACGGCACGTCGCCGCCCAGATCGCGGCCCCCGCGAGTCTGGGCGTCGCTGGCGAGGTCGATCTGCTGCAGGCTGATCGCCCCGTTGGCAGAGCGGGTGAAGAAGTACGCCGAATTGGCCTCCAGTTGGTGTTCGGCCGGTTCGGCATCCGGGCAGGCGATCTGTGCCGTGGCCCGCATGGGAACCGTGACCAGGTCGCCGCTGGCCAGAATCCACTCGCGCGACGGTTCCACCGAGGTGCTCGTCGTGAACTTGACGAATTCGGCCGTGCGGTTCACCAGCACCACCACGTCCGCCTGGACCGCGCCCGGCGCGCACCAGCTGGTCAAAAAGGCCAGCAACCAGCGGCGGTTGACGTTCGAGCACATGCGAACGGAATCTCCTTCGTGATTGCCCATGAGTCGCCGAAGTGCGCAACCGGCGGGCTAACGCCCGACCGCTCGCCGAAGTGAGATAGCATAGCGTTATTCCGAGTCATCTTCTACAAGAATCCAGGAGATGGAATTGCCACAACTAGTTGGTCGAAGAATTGCGGTGCTGTTCCGCTTGGAAGACCGGCGTTACGTGTTTCGAGGAACGGGGCGATCCACGATCGACCATCGCGGCCTCGGTGTCGTGAGGATCGAACCGGACGATGTCGGAGAGGAGGACGGCCACCCCGTGCTCGTGCTTCAGGAGGGACCCTGGATAGCAGACGTGGTGCCGGACACCCAGTACGGCTGCGACTATCAGATCGAGTTTTCCGCGGGGGAGTGAGCGCTAACGAGGCACCGCCGCAGCCGAGTAGGTTGGGACTCTGTCCCGACCATGTCTGTACACAGCCCCGACCCAGGTCGGGACAGGGTCCCAACCTGCGAAAATGCACGCGGGGCCGTCACGATTCCGTGGATTCCAGGCAATCGGCGTCGATTTCCAGCAGCATGCCGTTTGGCTGCGTCCCGGGCGAAAGCAACACGCGGCCGGGATACTGGACGCCGGCAAAGTACGCTTGCAGACCGGTCAAGCAACCCGACACCACTCGAAGGCGGTCACCAAACGAGGGACGCATCGGATCATTCTGCTCATCCATACCTGTGTCGCTGGATAGGATGGAAGTGTCCATGACAATTCGACTTACAGCTGGACGGACAAGCTGCGCCGTATCCCGGGGTCTTGTTTGGCTCGGCGCGGCCCGATTTGCAGCAAGCCGTGGGTGTCTCGAAGGCCACCGGCGGTTCAGACAACGGATAAACGCATCGCAGGCCGGAAAGTACTCACGATGCGCAAAAAAAGTCAAAAATGCGCAGGGAGGGGTGAACGTCGCGTTCAACAGAACGCGCGCCATCAAAGGCGAGCGGTGGGCGTTAGCCCGGATGATTCATCAGCCGCGGGGCGCTAGCCCAATGCCACTTTGCGCCCGGAGAGACCGATCGACCCGGGCGGGCGACCCGCGCACGCGGCTTGCCGGAGATCACAGTGCGGGGTAGGATTCTTGGAAGGATATCCAAGGAGGCCAGCCATGACCCAAGCGGCTCTCGAATTGCTGATGACGTTCGATGCGCTCGCCCCTTCGGAACCACAGGATCGATGGCCGTAACGAGTCAGCGGTGGAGCCAAGGATTTTGACGCCCCAACGTACAGGCATGGCGCGGCTGGCTGGACTGGCGATGATCTGCGCGCTGAGCGCGTGCGGAGATCGGTCACAAGGGCCTTTGCTGAAAGGCGACGCGGCGATGGAGCGGGGCGACTTCGGCGGCGCTGTGTACTACTATTCCAGGGTCATCGAGCAGCGGCCTCACGTGGCCCAAGGCTATCTGAAGCGCGGCGGCGCCTACGTGGGGCTGGGACAGCTGGACAAGGCCACGGACGACTTTACCCAGGCGATCCGGTGCGATCCCGAGAACGCGGGCGCTTACGCATCGCGCGCGTTTGTTCATCTGAAACTCGCCGCCTACCAAGCCGTGATCGACGATGCCACGCCGGCGATCCAGCGAGGTGAATCGACGGTGGAGGTCTACCTGGCAAGGGGTGAAGCGTATCTGGCGCAGCTCCGCTACGAGGAAGCTCTGGCCGACGCGAATCGGGCGCTGGAACTGGATTCCCAGGACGCGGATTGCTTCCTGTTGCGCGGCCGGGCGCTGGTCGGTAAGGGCCAGCTGGAACAGGCGGAATCCGCCTTTACGGCGGCAATTCAGCGCAAGCCGGATTTGGCCGACGCGTATTGGAGACGATCCGAGGTGCGGCGGCAGCTGGGCAACGACGGCCAAGCCAATGCGGATCGGCAGATCGCCCTCCAGTTGGATCCGAGTTTGGAGTTCACCGAAACCGATGTCGGCAGTTCGCTGGTCAAGGGGCTCTCCGACACCGGCAATGCGCCTGACGGCATTTCACCGCTCGATTTGCACCTCCCCGCTGCGGAGGGGAAAAAGTAACGCGGTAGTCGCGAGGCGAAGCCCCAAAGAAGAATAGCCACAAAAAAACACGAAGAGGCACAAGAAAGTCAAGTCCGACACGGATTTTGTTCTTCTGCCTTTTCGTGCGCCTTGTGGCTTGGATCTCTGGTTCTGGCGCTCACCGACGAGGATGAAAGTGTGCGCAGATAGGGCGCTCGTCGTTCCGAACCGGAAGTCTGACTGTCTTGCTTCGGCTTAGTCTTGCTTCGGCTTACTTCGGCAACCGGTGAGGCGTTGGCCCGCCGGGTCCTTTGCTGCTCGCAGAGTATGCCCGCCGCAAACACCGGTGGGCTAACGCCCACCGTTCGCCAAGAATCGAGGCGATTTCGCCGAAGTGAATTCCCGGCATTCGCCGTTAACACGCTTTGGTGTAAACACTTGTGACGCTAACGATAATATGTGTTAAACAAAGTAAATTACACAGTTTTAGGAATTTGGGAAAAATAGGAAAATTTACAGCGCTTGAATTGACACTCCACAAATGGTCAATCATTCTAGTCCGGATAGGCAGGGTTGCCGCACGCGCGGAATGGTGAGCCGCGGGGTGTGGCGCCATCTGAGTGGAGGTTTATCACATGAATCTGAGATCAGTTCTAGCCGTTGCCGCATCGAGCGTCCTATTTGCCAGCGTCGCCCACGGGGACGTGATCTTGTCGCTCAACGACCCGGGCGTCGCTGGCTCCCGGGTGATCATCGTCGACAATGCTCCGGCGGGAACCTCCACTTCGTTAGGCCCATCGACTCATGCCGATTCCGATCCGACCAGCGGCATCGTCGGCGTTCCGGGCGGGCTTACCGTGGGAAACTTTTCTATCGGAAACACGACCACGGGCTTCATTTTGGGTGGCGGTTCCGAGGACGCGTTCATCGACCTGCTGCTGGACGCGGTAAGTACCGCCGCTGGCGTGCTGGAAGCGATGCTGACCGCGACCGATCTGTCGTTGGACATTCCGCCTGAGAGCATCACCGCGGGCATCGGCGGGATCACCGACATGGACAACGTGGAATTCACGGCGGCGTTCGATCCTGATAACAACCAGTTTGGCGTTCCCCCTGGAACGACGGTTGGGCCGGTGGATTTAAGCGGTCCCTTTTTCGATGCGACGCTGACCACCAATGTGCCTCCGGACACCACTTTCTCCCTATCGCTGAACACCACGGTCACGGCGAGCGATGCTGGTCAGTTTGTCACGTCCGACGGCAACAACCAGACGAACCCAAGTCCTGAACCCACGTCGCTGGCCATTTGGATGTGCGCGGCCGGCGTGGGTCTTGGCGTCGCTCGACGCCGCAGGGCGCGCGGAGGGGAAACCTTGGGGCCGGCGACGCTCGTGTCCTGACCGGCGGCAGCTATGAGCCACGTCGACTCGCACCAGCATCACGCAGGTCAGGGCAGACACGGGTCGCCTTTTAGTTCGCGGGAGGACGTACTTTCGCGGAGCGAAAGGCGACTTTGTTTTTCCCGCGTTCCTATCTCGGACGGACTGCGAACAGGCATGTTGTTTCTGGCGCCAGCGGCTCTGGTGGCGATCCTGTATTGGCCCACGATGGTTCAATTGGCACGGACGTGGGACACGGACCCGAACTACTCGCACGGGTTCGCGGTGCCTGCGCTCAGTCTTGTGTTCGTCGTCTGGGCGGTGCGGCGGCGCGGCGGGGCGTGGTGTCCGCAGGTGGGGCGAGGCGAAGCGCTCGGCGGTTTGCTGGAGATCGCGCTGGGGGTCGGCTTGCACTGCGTCGCGGTTTTCCTGGGGCACCTGCTGCTGGACGTGTTGTCCCTGATCTGTGTTCTGCGCGGCGCCCTGTTGACGTTGGGGGGGCGGGAAGCGAATCGGACATTCGGTTTTGCGGCGTTGTTCCTGATCTTCATGGCGCCGCTGCCGCCCGGTTGGTACCAGCCGGTGGCTCGCTTGCTGCAGGAGTTGGTGAGCGATTGGTCGAGCCGGTTGTTGGCGCTTTGTGGCGTCGCGGTCTTTCGCGAGGGGTACATCTTGCACCTGCCGGGCTGTACGGTGGAGGTCGGCGAGGCTTGCAGCGGCATGCGCCAGTTGACAGGCATCCTGGCCTTGGCGGTGGCCGTCGGTTACTTTGCCAGCGATCGAAGCTGGTACCGCTGGACGCTGGCTTTGGCGTCGCTGCCCATCGCCATCCTCGCCAATTGTCTGCGGGTGATCTTCAACAGCGTGGTCTTGCTCGTTCTTGGCCCGCGCTGGGCCGGCGGCCTGCTTCACGATCTGGAAGGTCTGATCACCGCCGCGCTGGCCAGTGGGTTGTTGTTCGTTCTCGCCTGGGGCCTGTCGCGCCTGGAGCGTTCTGCGGCGGCACGTCCTGAAGGACGGCTCGAATGCGAGGGAAGCCTATGCCGCTCCTGACCCGGTGGACGCTGATGCTGGTGCTGCTCGGCAGTGGGGTGCTGGGGCAACTTGCCCTGCGCCGCCATTTGGCTGCCGCCGGCGAGCCTGCGCCGCAGTCCTTGCGGAAACCGTTGGCCGAGTTGCCGCTGGTGCTGCGGGACTGGCACGGCCAGGACCAGCGCATCGACGATCCTGGGTTGCTGATCGGGGACGAACGTCTGCGGCGAAGCTACCGCCGCGAACCAGCGGGCATGACGGCGGAGGTGTGGCTGGTGTATTCCCGCGAGGCGGAGGACCGCTTGCACCATCCGGAGGTCTGCATGGCCGTGGCCGGCCAGGTGGAAGACCCAGCGGGCCGCGAGGCCGTGGCGGTGCCCGGCCATGCTGCGCCGGTGCAGCAATATCGGTTCGGCTCCGGCAGGACTCAGCAACTGGTGTACTACTGGCATTACACGCTGCCGGCTGCGGCCGGCGGGCAACTCGATGCCTTGCAGTTGATCCACCAGTACCTGCGCTGGCGGCCGGCCAGCGTGACCATCGAGGTGTTCGCGCCGGAACGTTCGCCGGACGATCGGAAACAAGCCCAGGATTTGGTCCGCCAGATCGACGCGGCGCTGCAATCGCACCTGCCGCCGAAGGCGGTGCGGGGCAGCCAGCGATTGCTGGTCAGGGTGGCGGACGCCTGAGGCACGGCAGGCGAATGCTGAAAAACACGAAATATCGTGAATATTTGGATTTTGAATTCCTTATTTGTTTCCAATTTCGAATTTCGGATTTGGTTGCGGCCGTCAGGCCGCGCTAAATGGAAAGAGATTAGGATCGGCGAATCAATAACTGCCGCGATTTCAAAGTGGCCATCACGCTCCGCGTGATGATCGCCAACAAGAACCGGACAGTTATTGATTCGCCGATCCTTAGACATTCGGGCTCCAAATCTCATCGCGGGAGGTTGAGGCGATGTCGGCCATTCGTTTTGCGAAGATGAAGACGTATCACTATTACGTCCTGCCGGCGGTCCTGGGACTGTTTGTGCTGTGGCTCGGATACTGCTTGTGGTCTCGGGAAACTCCCGATTCGTATTTGAGATCCGCCCGGAAGGCGCAGGCCAACGGCCAGTGGCAAGAGGCGGAGCTGTACCTGCGGAACGTGCTCCGGGACCGCCCGCACGACGGCCATGCTCATCGGGAACTGGCCGAGGTCTATCTCCAGCAAGCCAAGGCTCAGACGCGGCGGGCGAGCTATGCCACCGATTCTCGCGCGCTGTATCACTTGGACCAGGCCGGACAGCTCTGTCCGGAGGATCTGCCTTTGCAGAAACAACTGCTCAGCGTGTACCTGTCCCGGCGGGAACTGCCGGAGGCGAAGGAAGTCGCCGAGCGGATTACCGCCCAGCAGCCCGACGATATCGCGGCGCTGCTGCTGGAGGGCTGGGCAGCGCTCAACCGGCGCGATGCCAAGCAGACCGAGGCGTGGTTCAACCGCTTGGCCGCCGGGCTGAATCCCGCGCAGCTGCAGCCGTTGTCGCGGGAGGAGCTGGTCATGCTCTGTGATCAACTGCTGAAGGCGGTGGAACAGGCCCCGGACCAAGCCACGGCGGAGCGCCGAGCGGACAAGGCACTGAACGTATACCAGGCCCTGGCCACGGGGAGACGGTTGGACGTGGGGGGACTGGCCAGCCGCGCTGCCCGCATCATGCTCAGCCTGGCGGTCCAGTGGAAGCCGGCCGGGAAGAAGGGCCGTGCGGAGGCCAGGCCGAAGCTGGCGGACCTCGATCGCCAGGCCGAATCGCTTCGCGCGGCGGCAATCGCGGCCGGGTCCGACGATCCGCTGGTCTGCGCCCAGGCCGCGCCCGCAGCGCTGGCCCGCGGCGATCGTGAAGGCGCGTTGGAGATCGCTCGCCGCGGCTTGGCGGCCGCCGCGGCCATCCCCGCACCGGCCGACAAGACGAAGACCACGCCGTCCGACAGCGTGCGCCAGCCGGGGGTCCTGGACATGCATTTGCTCGTCGCCCAGCAGTTGGTCCAGCTCCGCCGCTATGCGGAGGCCGAGGAGTACGTGAATGTCCTGGTCCGCCAGAAGGAATCGGCAGGGTGGGGGCACCTGTTGGCGGGCTGGGTGGCGCTCGCCCAGGGCCAGGCCGACAAGGCGCTCGGCCACTACACGCGGGCCCAGTACGTGGTGGGAGTCACGCCGCCGGTGCGGATGGGGCTGGCCAAAACCCATCTCGTGCTGCGGCAGTGGGGACCGGCGCTGGAACAGCTGCAGGCGCTGGAACGCGCCTTTCCGCGATTGAGCCCGGAGGACCGGGCCTGGGCCGCCCAGTTCTTTGGCGAAGGGATCGAGTGGATTCGCTTCTACCAGCTGCACGCCGAACTGGCACGGGGCGGGTGGCAGGAGGCGGAGCGGCATTGTGCGGCGCTGCGCGGCACGAGCCTGGGGCCGAAGGCCGAGATGGCCATAGTGGGCTTCTTCTGGGCCGCCGGCCAACAGCAACCGGCGATCAGCCGACTGGCCGAAGCCCGGCGGCATCACCCCCACGATCCGCGACTGCTGGCTGCCGAACTGGCCGTCCTCCAGCGGCAAGGCAAGATCTCCGAAGCCCAGCGCCAGGTCGACGCCTTTGCGGCGGCCGCTCCGCACGACGACTTGCAGGGCGTGTTGCTGGTCTGCCATTGGCGGCGGAATCACGCTCAGCTGCAACAGGCTTGGGACCACCTGAGCGCCGCGGAGCCCAAGTTGCCGACCACACCGGAGCAAAAGGCAGCGCTGGCGGTCATCAAGGCGGAATTGCTGCTGGGTCTGGGAAGACCCGAGGAGGCCGTGTCGTTGATCGAGCCGCTGTGCGACGACCCGCAGATGGCGATGGCCGCCGGCCTGCTGGTGGCCGCGGCTCAAGTCCGGCTGGACCATCCTGAGAAAGCCGCCGAGGCGGTGGCCACGGCTCGCGAGATCCACCCGGACAGCCCGATCCTGAACCATCTGCAGGGCGAACTGGCTGCAGCGACGGGGGACTACGCGCAAGCCATCGAGTTGCTGGCTCCCTCGCTGGAAGCGGAAGGGTTGCGGAGCCGCGCCGCCGAAGTGCTGGCGCCGGTGATCCGTGAACTGGCCCGCAAGGAACCGCTCGCCGACGTGCAGAAACGAGTGGACCGATTGCTTGTCAAGGCACCCGATGAGCCCGCCTTGCTGGTGGCCAAGGCCGAGCTGCAGTTGCAGCAAGGGCAGACGGACGCCGCGGAAGCGTTGTTCGAGCAGCTCGAACGGCGACTGCCGAAGGACGCGCAAGTGGCGGCCCTGCGGGCTTCGGCCTGGCTGCGCGCCAACCAGGTCTCCCGCGCCTTGGAGGAAGCCCAGCGCGGATTGAAGCTGGACCCGCGTCATGCGGCGTGCCTGCTGGCCGCGGCCCAAGCCAGCCTGGCCGCCGGCCGGCCGCAGGAGGCTCACGACCATGCGGTCGCGGCCGTGGCGCAGAACCCGCGGCTGGTGTCCGCCGCTTGGTTCCGCGTGCAAGCCCTGCGCCGCCTGGGCCGTCAGGACGAGGCGATCCCGGTGCTCGAGGAACTTACGCAGGATCAACCTCGCATGGTCGAAGGCCATCTCGCCCTGGGGCAAGCGTTGGCGGCGGCGGGGAGGGTGGACGAGGCCCTGGAGGCCTATCGCACCGGCTCCTCCAGGCTGCCGGGCAATCCGTCGCTGATCGCGGCGCAGGTCGGCCTGATGTCGGCCACGGGCCGGCTGGAGGAGGCCGGCCGGGTGGCCAGCATGGCGGCCGAGACGAATCCGACCGCGGCCTTATGTCTGATCTTGGGAGATGCCTTTGACGCGGCTAAACAGTTCCCGGCCGCCCAGGCCTATTACCGCCGGGCACTCGAACTGGCCAGCGACCAGCAGAAACAGACCGCCCATATACTGCTCGGCAACAGCTTGCTGCGTCAACACCAGGGCCAGGCCAGTCCGGAGTTGCTGGCCCAGGCCCGCGACCATTTCGCGGCCGTCGTGCAAGCCGATCCCGCCAATGTCTTGGCCGCGAACAATCTGGCGTGGCTGTTGGCCAAGGAATTCAAGCAAGCCGGCGAGGCCGCGCGCGTGATCGACAACGCCCAGTTGCGGACGGACTCCGGCCGGTTGCCGTCCAGCGTCGCCCATACCGTGGCGGTCGTCTACCGAGCCGCCGGACGGGCCGACGACGCGCGCCGCGTGCTGGCGCAAGCCCTCGTGTGGCGTCCGGACGAACCCAAGCTGTGGCGGGAACTGGCCGCCGTCCTGGCCGAGGACGGCTGGCGGGAAGCCAAATCGGCTCTGGACCGAGCCCTGCCGCGGGGACTGATCAAATTCCAGGCGAACTAGCCGAAAGCGGGAAAGCGCTAATCGACGCTGTTGAACGCCAATTGGACAGCGCCACTTCGTGGCTCGGACGCCGGTTTTTTTGCCCCGAAGGGGCCGCAACAAATCAGCCCAGGGCAGAGCGGAGCAGCGATAGCTGCGGAGCGCCGCCCTGGGCTGGGATGGCGTCAGCGCCCGAAGCCCTGAAAGGGCGAAACAACGACAGATTCGATAGTCACCGCCTGTTTTGCCCTTACAGGGCTGGCGTCTATTCGATAACCTACCCAGGGCGGCGGCAACGCTCGTAGGACTCGCGTTGCCTTGCCCTGGGCTGATATGTTGCGGCCCCTTCGGGGCGAGGATTTCATTTTGCCGTAAGAGGAAACAGGGAAAACGGAGTGCCGGCTGTTTCTCTGTTGTCTCTGTTTTCCCCTGTTCAAAATGCGCGCAGCAAAACAACAAATCGGGAATATACCAGGCGATGGCGCCGTCTAGACGTCGCGGGTTCGGCGGTCTATCCTGGATTCCAAGGATTTCTCGGAATGGGATCGAAATCCGCCAATCTTCTTTGTCGTCCGGCCAACGGGCGACAAGCTGGCCGCAAGCGATGAACCCACATTCCGCACTTCGCTGGACACGCCCCCGATCGCTCGCTGCGTTGGGCACGCGGCCGGCCGAGAGGGTCCCGCGTGCGCGGGGTCGCGCCGCCATCATCCTGCTGATCCTGCTGGCCGCAGGCTGCAGCGCCGGCAATGGCGGGGGAACCGATCCTGCGGCAGGTGGGCCGGCCGTTGATGTTCCGGCAGCCCCGCCTCCGGCGAGGTTCATCCGGCAGATCGAATGGGCCCAGCGCGGGCAGTGGCTGAAGGCCGACACGCATATCCATACCAAGTTCTCGGACGGCAGCTTCAACGTCGATGAGGTTGCCGATCAGGCCGTGCGCTTCGGGTGTGACGTGATGGCGATCACCGATCACGGGGATCGGGACCTGCGGGCGGCCACGCCGGAGTACATGGCGGCGATCCGCGCCGCTCGCCGGCGTCACCCGGAACTCATCTTGCTGGCCGGCATCGAGTGGAACATGCCACCGTGGGGCGGCCGGGAGCACGTGGTGGTGCTGGTGCCGCCGCAGCCAGGCGAGGAGCAGATCCTGGCCCACTTCAAGACTCGCTTCGACGACTACCTGCGGGAGACCCATGACCCGGCCCTGGCCGAGGAGGGTCTGCGCTGGCTGTCGCAGCAGACATTCGCGGGCCTGGGGGCGCTGCTGGCGATCCACGAGCATCCGAGCCGGAAGCGCAAGGAGGTGGCTGAGTTGCCCGCCGAGTTCCGCCGCCTGCGGGCCGTCAGCGACCGGCTCGTGGCGATGGCCGGCGCTCCGGGCCATCAACGCAGTTCGCGGGTCGGGGACTACCGCGGCCCCCTGCAGCCAGTGGACCGCTGGGACCCGGCGGTGGCGGAGGTGGGTGGCGCGTGGGACGTATTGCTCCAGGAGGGGCTGGACGTTTGGGCGGCCTATGCCGTGTCGGATTTTCACTCCGAGGCCGGCTACGATTTCGGGACGGGCCTACTGTGGCTTGGCTGCGGGCTATTGGTTTTGGCGGCTCTGGCGTTTGCTCGTGCGATCGTAACTGGACGCGGTCGTGCCAAGCGGCATCCCGCAGAGATCTTGGTCGCCGGTTCGGTGGACAACCCGGCTCCTCAGCGACATCATTTCGCCATCCTCAGTGTGGTCTTTATGTTTCTGGCCGTGTACGGATCGTTGATCCCTCTGCGTTTCTCCGAACTGAGCATGGAGGAAGCGTTGCAGCGATTCCGTGAGATTCCGTTCTTGTCGCTCGGCGTCCAGCATCGCGCGGACTGGGTCGCGAACATGCTGTTGTTCATGCCGATTGGCTTCTTTTCGCTGGGAGCCATGACCCTCGATGTACGCGGGGTCCTATACAAGCTGTGGTCGCTGGTTTTTGCCGCCGTGCCGTGCCTGGTGTTGAGCATGGGCATTGAGTTCGCCCAATTGTGGTTCCCTCCCCGCACGGTTTCTCAGAATGATATTGCGGCGGAGGTCCGCTCGCTGGGTTGGTTCCATCCCGAGGGCACGGCCTACACGCCATCGCTGTTCACTGTTGCGGGTCGCCGATACGTGATGGGCGCCGGAAAACGGTCAAGACAACCGTTCACGTGGATTGTCTACGATCTGCAGACGCAATCGAGCCAAGCCGCTCCGTTGTCGTTCGACGGACTAGCGTCCAAGCCGGGACTGTTGTACGGCTCGAACGTGCGCGACCGCCGAGACCGCTTCTACTTGGGCGGCGTGGCGGCCGATCGGCCCGTACTGCTCCGCGCTGATCGCCCCCGGCCGTCATTGCCGGCCGGTCCGCCGAGCGCGGAGGCCGGGAAGATGGCCGCCAAGGTGGAAAGACAGGACATGCCGGCGGTGGTCGCTGGCGCGCCGGACGCCGAGCGACTGAGGACGGCGATCCTGCAGGGAACGGCCGACACGTGGTTGGCCGCGTCCGAGGCGGATAAGCAGGGGATCGCGAACTTGATCGCCAGCTGGTTCCATGCGCAGGAGCCGGAGACGGTTCGCCAGCAGTGGGCGCGACGGTACTACGAGGAACTCCAAGCGTTGTCGTCCCGTCCCGGCGCGGGCGCCGGCAGGCTCGCCGACTGGCTGCCCGTGCTGCACGCTCTGATGCTCCATGCGCCGGACCAGCGCTCCCCGGACCTGCCCTGAAAGCACGTGTGCGTGAGCGGCAAGGCGCTAGCCGCCGGTAGGATGCGGAACCGGAGGCCAGGCCCTACCGCTCACAACCCGCAGATTCAGCCTGGACAACGCACTAGCCATTCCGCGACGGTTCCTCCCGGCGGCGTTCAGGTTGTCGGCTGCGCACCAGTTCGAGCCAGTCCAGATACTCCTCGATTTCGTCGAGCGGCATGCCCAGACGGACGGCCAGACGTACCGCCTCGACGCGGTCCGCCAAGGTCGCGGCGTGTTCCAGCAAGAGTTTTGCGATTTCGTGCGCCATGCTGAGAGGGCTACCTTGTGTAACATCTCAATTATAGGACTTTTGTCTCCTGTGAGCCGGTTGAGTCCTCGGAATCGCATCACCGTGCGTGCCGGACTGTTAGCGTCTGCGGCGTTGGGCTAGACTCGTCGTCCGCAGCAGGTGCGCACGGCGCGCGTGTTCGTAGGTTGGGACTCTGTCACGACTGGGTCGGGTCGGAGACCCAACCTACTTTGGCTGCGGCCGGCGGCCGCGTTGGGAAAGTCCAGAATGGACAATTGGGGAGTCGGCGGGGCGCAAGGGAAACGGTCAAGCTCTCTTGCCTGCGGCAGCAGGTCGTGTTAAGAAGTCGCTCATGACGGATGAATCGAGCGACAGGTCGGGTGGCCTGTCGATGCGCTGGTTCGGGTTCGCAGGGCTGCTGATCGCCGAAGTCGTCTTGGTCACGATTCGTGTCGATACGGCGTCGCTGCAGCACGTATCGGGCTGGTGGGCCCACATCGCGCGGGAGTCGCCGTCGGTGGCCAAGATCGGGATCGCTGCCGCAGCCGCCTTGGTCCTGTTTGGCGGCGCTCGGCTGGGAGGGGCCTGGGCCCACTTGAGCAGTCACGCCCGCCAGCCTCATCCGGTGTGGGAGCTGCTTCTCGCCCTCCAGTTGGCTGCCTTTGCCGGCTTTGCGAGGTTGAGCGCCGTGGTCTTTCGGCCGGACTCCGCCGGCAACTGGGGTGCTTGGCTGTTCGCGGCGTGGGTTGCCGCCGGGTTGTTGGTGTTGGTTTTCTGGGCAGCGGCCTTGGCGCCTACCTGGGCTTGGCTCTCGGCGTTGAGGCACGCATTGGCGCCGATGCTGATCGCGGTCGCGATCGGCGTTGCCGGCTTGGGTGCGGGAAGGCTGACGGTCGAGTTATGGCAACCCCTGAGTCGCGGAACTCTGGAAGTCGTGCGGAGCCTGCTCGGCGCGACCACCTCCGATATGGTTTACAGACCGGAGGAGTTCCGGGTCGGCACATCGTTGTTTTCGGTGTCCATCGCACCGGCTTGTTCGGGCTACGAAGGGATTGGCCTGATCTGGGTCTTCCTGGGTCTTCACCTCTGGCTTGATCGGGAAAACCTGCGGTTTCCCCACGTACTGTTGCTGTTGCCGCTGGGCACGGCGGTCGTATGGTTTGCCAATGCCGCTCGCATTGCCGCCCTGGTGCTGATTGGCAGCTGGATTTCACGCGACGTGGCGCTGGGGGGCTTTCATTCCCAAGCGGGCTGGTTGGTGTTTGTCGGGATCGCGTTAGGCACGGTGGTGTTGACCAGTCGTTGTCGGTTCTTTGCGTCCGCGCATGCCGCCGATCATGGGCCGCTGGAGCCGAGTGGATCCAACCCCGTCGCACCCTACCTGGTGCCCTTTCTCGCGATCTTGGCAACGGCCATGGTGACGGGGGCCTTTTCGCCTTCGCGCGGAGGCGGCTGGTTCTATCCGCTGCGCGTCTTGGTGGCAGCGTCCGTTTTGTGGTGGTTTCGCAAAGCGTACAGAGGGATGTCATGGTCTTGCTCATGGCATGCGGCCGGAATCGGGGCGGTCGCGGCGGCGGTCTGGGTAGTTTCGGCATTTCTTCGAGGCGAGCCCGGGGTGTCAGCCGCATGGCCGGAGCAAATTGCCGAATTGCCGATCCCCCTGGCCGCAGCTTGGTTCTTCGTCCGCGCCGTGGGCTATGTGGTTACGGCGCCCATCGCCGAAGAATTGGCGTTTCGCGGGTATTTGACCCGCCGCTTGATCGCTGAGGACTTCGAAGCGGTGCCGCTGGGGCAGTTTTCCTGGGCGTCTTTCCTGGTTTCCTCCGTCGCGTTCGGCCTGCTGCACGGCCAGAACCTGCTGGGCGGTTGCCTGACGGGCATGTTGTTCGCGCTGGCCCTGTATCGGCGGGGAAAGATCGGCGATGCGGTACTCGCACACGCAACCACAAATGGGTTGCTGGCAGGTTACGCCGCGATGACGGGCAGCTGGCACGTTGCGATCTAAGCCGACGTCGTGGCCAAGGTTCGAGGAGAAAGTGAGCGGAATGGCGCTGGCCGCCGGTTCCGGGTCGGCCGCAAGACCGGCGGCCAGCGTCTTGCCGCTCTCGAATGATGCTTATCAACCAAAATTCTTTTTTCTTGTCAGGAATAAGCCCGCGGCGGATTATCTAACATGAACCGTGATATTGTAAGGGGGGGGGCGCGCATAGGTCTCGGCCGAGATGGCCGGTCAGACCGGCCGGATGCGCGTTATTCGGAACGGGGGAGCCGTGCAAGAACTACTTCAACAGTGGCAGCAATTCCGGGAATGGCTGCGCACCAAGAATGGCAAGCGGGCCAAGATCATCGCGGCCTTGCTGCTGGCGCTGTATCTGATGACATCCGCCTTTGCAGGCGACCCCGTGTCGTTCCCCGGTGAACCAGTACCGGAGATCGACCCTTCTTCGGTCGCCAACGCGCTGACGTTGCTGATCGGCGCGCTCTTGACCCACCGAGCCGGGCGGCACCGTCCGAGACAAACGACCCGCTGAGAAAATGCTGCCGGAGCCTGCCTCAAGCGTTCCTGAAAGTCGGTCGTCGGTTCTTTCGCATGGAAGATTCAACAGATGGGGACGATAATGATCACGCACACCAGTCGCAAGTCCGCTCGGCTTGGCCGCCGGCCCACGATCGAGCACGCCAGAAACCGGCGGATGTTCGTGGAAAAACTGGAAGACCGCCGGTTGCTGGCGGGATTGGATGAAGACCTGCTCTCAGCCTTCAGCGGGCGACTGTCCGAGGTCGGCGATCAGGGGTCGGAGGTCGGAGATCAACTGACAACTGACCACGGACAACCGGCCCTTCGCCGCGAATTGGTGATCGTCGATGCGGCCACGCCCAACTACCAGCAGCTGCTGCAGGACCTGATTCCAAACGCGTCGGGCCCGACGGCAAGGCAGTTGGAATCACGGGTGATCGACTCGGATGTCGACGGCGTCGAGACGCTTGGACAGATCCTGGCCGAATATCGCGGCTTGGACGCGGTCCATGTCGTCAGTCACGGGGCTGCGGGCCGAATCGCACTGGGCCACACGGTGCTGTCCGCTCAGAACCTGGGCCGATACGCCGATTCGATCCGCGATTGGGCTGAGGCGCTAACTCCGGACGCCGATATCCTGTTCTACGGCTGCGATCTGGCGGGCGATGCGGCGGGCCGGCAATTGGTCCAGGAGATCGGGGAAATGACCGGCGCCGACATGGCGGCCAGCGTGGATTCGACGGGGCACGCGGACCTGGGCGGTAATTGGGTTCTCGAGTATTCCGTGGGGCTTGTCGAAACTGAATCCGTCCTCACGCCCCCGCTGCAAGAGTCGTGGGAAGCGATGCTCGCCCTGCAGGTCAACAAAGTGTCCAGCGGGAACGGTTTCGTATCGCCCGGTGAGGAGATCACATATACCATCACCGTGACGAACAGCGGCGCTACGCAAACCGGTGTGACGGTTGTGGATGCCGTGCCCGCGGGTACGACCTATGTTGCGAACAGCGTCACAGCGGTGTTAAGCTCTGCGTCCCCTGGTCCGTTCACTCAGACTTTCAACTCAAACGGTACTTACACAGTGCCCGACGGTGTGACGAGACTGACGGTCCAGGCATGGGGCGGCGGCGGTGCGGGAGGGGGGTCTACCAACGCTGTTTTTTTCTCTGCCCGTGGCGGTGGTGGCGGAGGAGGTGGGGCGTTCGCAGAGTCCACCCTGTTGGTGAGTGCCGGCGGGCTCTACTACGTGAGCGTGGCCGGGCAGGCTGCAGGTGTCAGCGGGGCGACGGGCACCAGCGGCAGCCCGTCGTTTCTCGGCCCGGACAGCAACCCTGCCAACGCACTGGTGCGAGCCGCGGGCGGCAAGGGCGGCACGGGTAACACCACGGGCGGCAACCCGGCCGGCGGCGCGGGGGGAACCGTTGCCGACTCGGTGGGCACCACCCTTATCGCTGGTGCCAGCGGCGGCAACGGTGACACGGGCTTCAATATCAGTTCGGGCGCCGGCGGCGCGGGTGCTAACGGCGGCGGTGTCGGCGGTGACGCAATTGGCGGTATTGGCACGACCAGTAACGGAAATCCGGGTAAGATTCCCGGAGGAGGAGGGAGCGGTGGCCGCACCTCGCAAAGCGGCGGCGCTCGAGCCGGCGGAGCCGGCGCGGCCGGCAGGGTCATTGTCTCGGGGACGGTTTCCTACGATGGCGTGAAGGGCAATCCTCCAAATCTGGCGTCCGGCTGGACCTTGATTTCGGGAGCGACCTTGACGCTCACGTTCCAAGTCAAGGTGGACGACCCCGTCTCGGTGTCCAAGATCACGAACACCGCGTCGGTGACCAGCGACCAGCAGACTGAAGCGCTGACCGCCACGGTCACGGATTACATCGCGACGCTGTTTGTTCAAGGTTATGCGCTTGTCGGCGGAAACCCCAAGCCCAACGCGCCCATCCTCTTGTATTTCCACGACGGCAACGATTGGCAGTTGGTCGCCCAGACCACGACGGATGCCAATGGCTACTACCGCTTCGAGAATCTGGCCCCCGGAAAGTACCAGGTTAAGGAGGGCGCAGTTTCGGGATACGCACCCAGCGACACTCAGATCGTCTCTCCGAGCAATCCGGCGACGGAAATAGATGCGTCCACGATCGAAATCACGTTGCTCGATGTTGCGTCGGTGGATTACGTTGCGCGGGCAACCTCCAATCCAGTGGGTGTCTATGGAACCTTGTTTGGCAGTACGTACTCGAATTACGCAGGCCAATATCAGATTAAGGTCGATAACGAGAATCTCACCGACTTCTTGAGCCTGTGTACGAACTTGCTTCAAACCGTCACGGTGGGCGACCCCAACTTCGACGTCACTCAAAGTCAGCTGCCACCCGCCGCGTCCTCCGTGAACGGCGGCAGAATCGCGTATTTGTACAACAAGTATGGGACAACGCTGATCGACGAGCCCATCCAAGCTGCGGGACTGCAGGTGGCGGTTTGGGAGCTTGTCCACGACACCACTCCGAACCTGTCCGCAGGAAACTATCGGATGACGCACGCGTGGTACATCGCAAACGAGGTGTTTGTCACCGCTGCCGTGAAGGCGGCGGCGCAAATCTTCCTGGACGAATCGGAGGGAAAGGTGGAGTACGCGCTGCTGTTGGACGCGACGAAGCGCGGAATCGAGACAAACTTGATGGGCCGGCAGAACATGATCGCGCCGATCAGCCTCGACTTTATCAACGTCCCAGCGGCAAAGATCGGCGCTTACGTGTGGCTGGACGACAACGGCAACGGCATCCACGAATCTGGCGAGCCGGGTCTGAACGGGGTGACGGTGAATTTGCTGGATGCCAGCGACGAAGTGATCGCCACCACCACGACCGCGAACGACGATGATGGCAATCCCGGCTACTATCAGTTCGTGATCCCCGAGGCGGGCACCTACGCGGTGCAGTTCGTCGTCCCCGATGATTATGAGTTCTCGTCAAAGGACGCGGACGAGCAGGGCCTTGCCGGCGAGTTTAACTCGGACGCGGACCCGTTCACGGGCAAGACGGATACGGTGACGTTGCAGGTTCAGCCCACGGGCGGCGACGTCGTGCGGTACGTGGGCGCGGGGCTGTACCAGCAGGGCAGGTTGGGCGGCTTTGTCTGGCTGGACAGCAACGGCGACGGGATTTGGGGCGATGACGAAGCCGGGATTGCCGGGGCCACGGCCACGCTGTACTCGAGCGATGGCGTCAAGCTGGTCGAGAGCCAACGCACGGACGGCGAGGGGCTGTACTTGTTCACCCGGCAGCCGCCGGGCGATTACACCATACGCTTGACGCCGCCAGCCGGGTATCTGTTCAGCCCCGGTAATGTGACGGCGTCCGGCGCCTTGCAACGCGCCGCCTACCCGACCGATGGCAAGCTGGTGACGGCCACGCTGACGTCGGGCCAAATCGACCTGATGTCGGGGACAGCATCCGTCCTGCCGAAGGTGGCGGCAGGCGCGGTAAGGACGGACAAGAGCGATCTGTCGGTGCCGTTGACGAACAATACCCGGACCCAGCTTACTCTGAAGAGCGTCAAGGTAGCTTGGCCCGCCGGCAATGGCAAGCTGCAACGGGTGTTGCTGGACGGCAAGAGTATCTCCAACGCCGTCAGCGCATCGAACCCGGTCACGATCACTCAGTACCAAGGCACGACCGGGGATCGCTCGATCGGCGCCGGAGCGTCGAAGAGCCTTGTCCTGCGGTTCCAGCGAAACGTCCTGACGGGGCCGTACAGGATCGAGCTGAGTTTTACCGACGGCAGCACCGTTCGCATCACGGACGCAGCGACCTTGACCGCTAGCGTGCAAAACGGCGACGCCGGGCGCGTTGTGGCCGGCGGGAACTTCGCATTCCTGGCCGGGCTGCAAGGTGAACTCACTGGCGCGATGCGGGCGCGGATCGATGATGCGATTGCGGCGCTGAAAGCTCGGCTCAGTACGTTCGGCGCGCAATGGCCGGAGGCCGCCTCCGCAACGGACCGCCCTGTTTGGACGGTCCCGGCTCCGGCGCCCAACATTCCGGTAGCGGCGCCGAACCGCGGGCCGTCGTCTCTGGACAGCGACCAGCGTGACGCCTTGTTTGGCAGATTGGGCCAGGCAGACCTCCGGCCGGCGATGTGGGACGAGCAGGCCCTTGATCTGCTTGCGCAGGGCGTACAGAAAAGCAACCGGGCCGCGACCGGCGGTTAGAAGCAGAAAGAGACGGCGGACAGAAAAATGGGGTGACAGAAGAATGATCCGAAGGGAAGTAAATTCCCTTTCCGGCCCTCCATTTTTCTGTCACCCCATTTTTCTGTCAGCGTTTTCCAGCTGCCTGCTTTCATTTCCCTGTCGTTGCCCCCTGCCTGAGTCCCCGCCTTGAGTTCTGCCGGGCGCGAGCCCCTGTTTCCTTGTCTACTCTGGACAGAAGATGGACGTCGTTGCGTATCGGAACGTGGCGCGAGTTAGTACGCTCGTTGCGGCGGAATGACCGTGCATCGGGACGGTCATCGGACACTGGCCCGCACAGCTTGCCTACGTGGTTTTCTTTTCCCAGCCGTACCTTGGCAAGCTGGGGGCAGATTGCCGTGACGGGGCGCATTGTTAAGACGGCAACGAGCGGCAGGTCGAGTTAGAGGGTGTGGCGCGATGCACGGATGCACGAATCACCGCGCAGGTGCAGTGCGCCATCCAGGAGGGAACCACTCGTCAGACGCCCATCCATCCCGCCCACCGACCCCGCACGCAAGGTCCACCCATGTTCCGCCCGCGATTCCTGCTCGCCGCGACCCTGGCAACCCTGTTGTCGCCCCTGATCACGGCCGGCGCCGGCGCCGTCGGCGACGTCCGATCCGATCAGGACTTCGCCGGCCAGAATCCTGCCGGCTATGACACGGATCAGGCGACGATCGTCACCCCGGTTTCCGCGGCGTTAGAAGCCGTCCTGGCCGCCACCTGCCAGGCGGCTCGTTGTCAAGCGACCGCCGGTTCCAGGTGCGATTGTGGGCAGGCGGAGGGCTGCACGTGTGAGGAAAAGGAGGCCCTGAAGAAAGCCGCCGCCACGGCGTACCGGGACCCGTTCTACAACAACCGCGTCGACTACCTGTGCGATCCCTGCTACGACGAGTGGCATTTGGGCGAGCACTTCAAGCGGATGGGGTTTGCCGACTTGATCACGGTCGATGTCGGCGGCCAGTACCGGCTGAGGCAGCAGAGCGAGCGGGGAATCCGCAACACGGCGGCGGTCCCGAACGGACTGGGCCTGACAGGCGCGGACGACGACTTTCTGCTGCACCGGACGCGGCTGTATGTGAACAGCCGGATTGGCTCGCGCGTGCGGTTCTACGGCGAGATGCTGGACGCCGTGAGCAATTACGAGGACTACAAGCCGCGCATCATCGAAGAGAACCGCGCGGAGTTGCAGAACTTGTTTCTGGACGTGGTCGTACTGGACCCGGAGGCCTGGGGCGGGAAACTGACCGCTCGCATCGGGCGGCAGGAGCT
>CAZAQY010000105.1:0-25543 GCA_964486845.1 uncultured Pirellulaceae bacterium | reverse complement strand
CGCTCACCGGCGTCAACGACCCTCCCGTCGCGGTGCCCGACATCTACAGCGTGCGCCGCAACAACCCGCGGAGCGTTTCGGCGGTCAACGGCTTGCTGGCCAACGACTACGACGTAGAGGGCGATCCGCTCACGGTCCTGCTGGTGCAGTCGCCGGCGCACGGACAGTTGACCTTGCGAGCCGACGGGTCCTTTGACTACACGCCCGCGACCGACTACGGCGGGCCGGACGGCTTCACGTACAAGGCATTCGACGGCACTGCCGAGTCGAACGAGACGGCGGTCCACCTGGATGTCTCCTTCGGCTGGCGGAATCCGTACCACCCGGTGGACATCAACGGCGACGGATACGCGTCGCCCATCGATGCCCTGTTGTCGTTCAACGATTTCGCCGTCCACGGCGTTCGCATGCTGCCGGATCCACCTGGGCCGCCCGACGTGCCACCACCTTTCCTGGACTTCAACGGTGATAACCTGTCGTCTGACTTTGACGGGAAGAAAGTGCTGGCGGACTTGAATGCCAATGGATCCCGCTTACTGGAGGAGCCCAGACTGGAACTGCCGCAGACGCCTCTGCCGCTGAGTGAGGATACGCTGGTGCGGTTCCATCTGGAGATGGTCAACGCTCAAGGCCAGGCGGTCTCGACGGTCAGCCAGGGGGAAACGTTTTTCCTGAACGTCTACGCGGCCGATCTGCGGCCGTCCGGCACGGGTGTCTTCTCCGCCTACCTGGACGTCGATGTGGACCAGGCGGCGGCCCTGACCGTCGCTGGACCGATCCAGTTCGGCTCCGGTTTTCCTAATGTCCGCGCGGGCAGCACGACCGCGCCGGGCCTGCTGGACGAAGCGGGTGCCGTGCGGACGGCCACGCCCGACGGCGTCAAGGAGTCGCTGCTGCTGCAGGTCCCGCTGGCGGCCACGGCCAGCGGCACCTTTACGGTTGCAGCCAATCCTGCCGACGTTCTGCCGGCCGGTCAGGTGACCCTGTACGGCATCAACAGCCCGATTCCCCCGGATAACATCGAATACGGGTCGCTCCAGGTGACCGTCGTCTGTTTGGACAGCGACGGCGACGGCGTGATGGACTTGGAAGAGGACGGCGCGCCCTATGGCGGCGACGGGAACCAGGACGGCATCCCGGACCGCCTGCAGAGTTCCGTCGCTTCCCTGCGCAGTTCGGCAAGCCTTCCGTACGTGACGATCGCGGCATCGCCGCAAGTGAGCCTGACCAACGTGTCGGCCGTGGAGGATCCTGCGCCGGGCACGAAGCCGTCCAACGTGGACTTTCCGCTCGGTTTCTTCCGCTTTGACGCCAGCGGTATCGCGGCGGGAGGGGCGACGACGATCACCATCTATGCCCGGGCAGGCACCAACGCCAACACGTATTACGGCTATGGTCCCACGCCCGACAACGCCGCGCCGCACTGGTACGCGTTCTTGTTCGACGGAGTCACGGGCGCCACGGTCTTTGCTGACCGGATGGAGTTGCACCTGGCCGACGGGCAGCGTGGAGATGCGGATCCTCGTCCGTCCCGCATCTCGTTCGGACCGGGCGGCTCCGCTTTCTCACCGACTCCTTGGACGAATCCGAGGGATCCCCTGGACGTGAACAACGACGGTTTCGTGACCCCTGCCGACGCGTTGATGATGATTAACGCGATCAACATTTCCGGGCCTCGGACGCTGCCGCCGATCCCGGCGGGGGGCGACGCGCTGCCGCCTTTCCGAGACACGAACTGGGACAATGTGCTGGAAGCCGCCGATGTGCTGAACATCGTCAACTTCCTGAATAGCACGGCCGCCGGGGAAGGCGAGTGGGCTGGAGCACGCGAACCCGCCTTAGGTTGCGGATTGCCGCACATGACCGCGTGGACGTCGCAGGGGATCGCTGCGAGTCCGTTGCCGGCGGTCCCCGTTGCAGGCGTCCGTCGCCCGGAGCAGACCGTTTCCGCGAATCGACGCCACCTGGACACGTTGCGCCAGACGGCGGTGCCAATGCGTGTTAGCGGCAACCTGCACCTAGCGTCAGGTCCCCAGCCGGTCCAGGAATCAAGCCGTCTGTCCGCCGCTGCGATGGATTTCGATCAGGCTCTCGACGAAATCGCCGAGGACGTCGCTCAGATTTGGGGATTAGACTGACGCAGCCTGTGGCCGCAAACCAAGAAGCCCGGCTCTTTCGAAAAAGCCGGGCTTCTGAAGTTGTATTTCAAGTGACGTTGGCAGCAAGAGGCTACGAAGACCGGTGCCACTTGCGGCCGGCCAACTGCGGCTGAAAGTCGTCCCGGCCCGCCAGGCGGGCGATCGCCGACATGGCCGCCAGGCACAGCTCTCCCAACACGCCAGCCTCTTGTTCGCGGCCGTAGTACGGCGAGAGGTCCATCGGCGCGCCGAACCGTACCCTGACGCGAGCCGGCATCAGCAGCGGGCTGATCACGCTGCTGCCATACGGCGAACCCTCGACGTAACAAGGCAGCAGGGGAACCCGCGCCTTGAGGGCCACCAAGACCGCGCCGGGCCGTCCCGGCAGCAACAACTGGTCCGTCCGGTTGATCCGGCCTTCCGGGAACATGCCGATCAACTCACCCTCCGACGCCCAACGAATTGCGGTCTTGGTCGCGGCGGTGTCGACCCCGGCGCGATTCGTGGGAATGGCCCGGGCAGCTCGAAAAAACCAAGCCAGGGCGGGATGCTCGCAGTATTCGCGTGCGACCATCCAGTGAACGTACCGGTTGGCCACGACCTGGATGAAAAAGGGATCGATGCTGCTGCGATGGTTACAGACAATCACCGCGCCCTGTCCCGCGGGCAACGGAAACGGCGGGACCCGCACGCGCCATACGATTCGTGCGAACAGCAGCGTTACGAAGTAAAGCGCCGATGGCCAGAGGCCGTACGGCAACCGCCAGCACCACAGGAATGCGTAGGCCACGCTGGCGGCCGCCAGCAGGATCAGAAAGCCGGTTGCCGCAAAGTCGTGAGGCATACTCGAGGGCGCTCTTTTGGGGCAGCTGGGGTCCGGCCCTTCAAGAAGCCGGGCTTCTGGTTGGCAAGAACGGGCGCGAAGGCGCTCGGTTCACGCTATTTGCCGAGCGTGCTCTTGGCTTCGCGATGGACCTTGCCCAGCGGTTTGAAAAACTCGATGACTTTCTCTTCCCAGAGTTTGGGGGTCAAACTGGGGTTGAACTGAGTCGGAATGAAGCGGAAGACTTCGGGCTTCGGGTTGTTTTGAGAGTCCGCAGACCAGACGACGACTGAGCCCCCGTCCGGGGTGCGGCACTTCAACTCGGCCTTGAGGTTCAGCACCAAGTGCGGCGGATCGGCGCTCGGCGTCATCACCACCTCCATCACCGCCTGGTTGCTTTGCTCCACCACCCTCAGATCAATGTTCCTTTCCGACGCCTGGAGCTTGGTGCGAATTCCCTGCGCGAGGAATTCCAGTCCCGCCGCCAGATTCTTGGGAACGTTTTTGGGATCGCCTCCGAACTTCACTTCCACGACGCATTCCGTCAACCCGGCAAAAAGCTCAAGCGGTGGTTTCTGAGGCGCCGCGGGCGGTGCCGGGGTCGGCGCCGGCTCCACGACAGGCACGGCGCCCCCTGGCGGCTCCCCGGATTGCGGCGATGGGGCAGCCGGTTCGGGCTTGGCAGGTGCTGATGGCTCCATCTTGGCGGGTTCGCTGGGAACGGCGGCCGGCGCGGGTGCTTCGGGCGGCTGAGCGCGTCCCTTCTTTTTGGGACGCGAACCATCTGGGCCGGCGCCGGCCGGCGTCGGCTGTTCCGCCGCCTGCGGAGGCTTCGCCTCGGCCTTTTCGGGCTCCACGATGGCCTTCGGCGGCTCGGCGGGCGCCGGTTCGGGTTGAGACGCCGCCTCACTCGGCTGTGGTTGGACCTCCGTCAAGCCTGCCGTTCCCGCCGCGGCGACATCGCCGGGCGCGATGCCTTCGCCGGTTGGCTCGGCCGGTTGGCTGAGACTTGCGTCCGCTCCGGCGCCGGGAGACCTCCGCCGCGTGACCTCCAGGTCGTTGGATGGACTTGAGAAGAGGATCAGCAGAATGATGACCAGCACCAACAGCAAGCCGCCGCCGACACCGATCAGAATCGGCAGGCCCACCGCCTGGGTGTTTTGCAGCAGAGTCTTGGGCTTCGGCTCCGCCGCCGGTTTCGATTTCAGCCGCGCCGAGGAGGAGGGGCCTCGCGCGGGAGCCAGCTTGACATGGCTCTCCATGGCGCCCAAGGCGGGACCGCTCTGGTCCGAGCCCAGCAGATCGACCTGATCCAAGGAGGCCAGCGCATTTTCGGAAGGCAGTTCGGCCAGCAGGTCCGGGGCCGCCAAGGGACTCGCATCCGGGGACTCGGGCAACGGCGGCAGTTCTTCGAGCACGGCTGCCGGCGCCTCGGTCTTCACCGCGCGTTCGGATCGCTCCGACTGAGGTGAAGGGGCCGCTTCGATGGCCGGCGCGGGCATTTCCTCTTCTTCGGCCAGCGTCAAATCCACGTCGTCGGAAGGCTTCACCTCGATCGCAGCCCCCGACTTGCCGGCAAGCCGTGTTCCACTGCCTTTCCTCTTCGCGGCCGCCGGGGCAGGCCGGTCCTGAGGCTCGGCTGCCTCGTCGTCGAGTGGGGCAAATTCCAACTCCGTCTCGCTCATCGGCGACGCCATCGCCCGCGTGGGCTCGCGATGCTGCGATACCAAGCTGAGAATCGAAGAATCGCCCGTGATCTCCGAGTGTTGACGGCGCCAATCCTCGCCGCCGTGCTGGACCAGCCAAGCGGCCAGAATCGTCGCGACTTCGGAGGCGCTCTGAAAACGATCGTCGGGCGACTTGGCCATCATCTTGCCGATGAGTGCCGCCAACTCGGGCGGGGCGTCCGGCCGTTCTTCCGCAATCGGTTTCGGTTGCTTGACTTGATGCGCCACCAATCGCTGGGCCACGCTGCCTTCCGGAAACGGCGGATGGCCGGTGAGCAGAAAGTAGGCCGTGCAGCCCAGGCTGTAGATGTCGGTCCGCGGATCCACGTTGTGACTGTTGAGGGCTTGTTCGGGAGAGAGGTAATCCGCCGTTCCGAGCACCGTCTCGTTGTGGGCCGCTGTCAACGAAGCCATCCTGCTGTCGTCGTGGAAACGGGCCAAACCCAGGTCCAGAATCTTGACGACGCCCTTCTTGTCGATCAGCAGGTTTGCCGGCTTGATGTCGCGGTGGATCAAGCCGTTTTCGTGGGCGTGTGCCAAGCCATTGGCCGTCTGACGAATGATCTCGGCGGCCTTGACGTAATCCAGCGCGCCGCTTTCCTGGACCATGCCTTGCGCGTCCTGGCCCTCGACGAATTCCATCACCAGGTAATGGATTTCCTTGTTCTCCTTGACCTCCTTGTTGACGTCGTAAGCTCGCACAATGTTCTGGTGGTCCAGGGAGGCCACCGCCTGGGCCTCGACGTAGAAACGTTCCAGAACCGACGAGTGCTTGTCAATTTGGGTTTGGGGCAAGACCTTGATCGCGCACTGTCGCCGCATCATTTCGTGCTGGGCCAGGAAAACGGCGCCCATGCCGCCTTTGCCCAAGGGACGGAGGAGCCGGTAGGAGCCCAAGAAGAACCCTTTGTGCTTCCCCTGGAGCAGCTTTTCGGTCTGCCATTGAGTCAGCGCACCCCGATCCACCAGCGCCGCCGTGATGGCGTGGGGGTTCCCCAAATCCACCCCCGCCACCTCCAACTCTTGCCGCAATTGCGACAACTTCGGCTCGGTGATGAGGCCGCTCCGCTCGACACGGTCAAGAAATGCGGCAACAACCTTGGTCGACATGAACGTGAAGCTCAGGACCACTACGATGGGAAATAACTGCAATGCCGTGATTCTACACCCTAAACACGGCTCTCGTATACCCTCCACTCACCTATTCTCTATTTTGAGCGAAAACTATTGTAACGCAAGGGAATTGGGGGAAAAGCCAGTTTGCCGGATTTCTCCAAGTTTTCCACGCTCGCCCGGCAGTCGCCCCAAGGACAGGACCAGTCCGTCGTAGCCAAGCCGAACTCCCGTGAATAAAATCGGAACCCGCTGCTTCGCCAGATCTGGGTTCCTGCGTACGGCCGCGGTCGCCAGACCATGGAGATTCCGCGCCCAGGCGAATGCAGCTGCCCCAATCGTTGATTTGCCATAGCACCACGACGATCGTTCGCGCCACGGCATGTATACGGGGTTGGTATTCAATATCCAGAAGTATTCAATCCACGACGGGCCGGGGATTCGGACCACGGTGTTCCTGAAGGGCTGCCCGCTGCGCTGCGGATGGTGCCACAATCCGGAGAGCCGGGCTGCGGAAGTGGAAATCTCTTGGTCCCAGGCCCGCTGCATCCGTTGCGGCCAATGCCGGGAGGTCTGCCCCCAAGCCGCTACGGGTCATCCCGCGTCGCCGGAAGTCGATCGCCAGCGGTGTATCCGTTGTGGCCGCTGCGTTGCGGTATGCCCGGCCGGCGCGCGGGAGTTGGTCGGCCGGCGGCGGACGGTTGTCGAGATCATGGACGAGATTCTACGGGATCGCATCTTCTACGATGAATCCGGCGGTGGAGTCACTTTGTCGGGCGGGGAGCCGTTGATGCAGCCCCAGTTCGCTGGCGAGTTGTTGGCGGCTTGCCGTGCCGAAGGACTGCACACGGCGCTGGACACCTGCGGTCATGGCCGCGGCGAGGACTTGTTGGCGTTGGCGGCCATGACGGATCTGTTCTTGTATGACGTGAAAATCTTGGACGATGATCGCCATCGCCAGTACACGGGAGTCTCCAACGTCGTTATCCTGGAGAACCTGACGGCATTGTCCGAGGCCCGGGCGAACGTTTGGATCCGTGTGCCCGTCATCCCCGGCTTCAACGATGAACCTCGCGATGTGGAGGCGATCGCTGCGCGGGTGGCATCGCTGGGAAACATCCGGCAGTTGCACTTGCTGCCCTACCACGCGTTGGGCACAAACAAAACGAAACGGCTGGGGTTGGCGCCGGCGACGGCACCGGCGGCGGGGCCGGCGCATGATCGCCTCGAAGCCCTCGCCGAGCGGGCGCGGGCTTTTGGTCTGGTGGTTCGGATTGGCGGATGAAGGTATGAATGCAAGAACAACGCGACTGCGGCAGGCCAGCTTGGCGGCACAGCCCAAGATTTCTCATGAACGAGCCAGCTTGGTGACGGAGTTCTACCGGGCCCACGAAGGCAAGTACTCCGCTGCCGTGATGCGGGCCCGTTCGTTTCTGCACCTCTGCGAGCAGAAGACGATCTACCTGGGCGATGAAGAGCTGATTGTGGGCGAGAGAGGGCCGGAACCGAAGGCCGTGCCCACGTACCCGGAACTGACCTGCCACTCGGTCGACGACCTGCGGATTCTGAATTCCCGCCCCAAGACCAGCTATGCTGTGAGCGACGAGACGCTGCGGGTCTATGAAGATCAGATCGTCCCCTACTGGCGCGGCCGCAGCATGCGGGACAAGATCTTCGCGGCGATGTCCGGCGAGTGGATCGAAGCCTACGAGGCAGGGCTGTACACGGAATTCATGGAGCAGCGGGCGCCGGGCCACACGGTGCTGGACGACAAGATCTACCGCCGCGGCATGGTGGATTTTAAGCGTGACATCTGCGAGGCGATCGCCGCTTTGAACTTCGTCCGCGACCCGGAAGCCTACGGCAAACGCGAGCAATTGCTGGCCATGAACATCGCCTGCGACGCGCTGATCCTGTTTGCCGAGCGGCATGCCGCGCTGGCGGCCGAGAGGGCCGGGAAAGAAGCAGATCCGATCCGCAAAACGGAACTGGAGAAGATCGCCGCCGTCTGCCGCCGCGTGCCGGCGCAGGCCCCGCGGGATTTTCACGAAGCGCTGCAGGCTTACTGGTTCTGCCACCTGGCGGTGATCACCGAGTTGAACGGCTGGGATTCGTTCAGCCCCGGCCACCTGGACCAGCACCTGCTGCCGTTCTACCGCCAAGGGCTTGCCGCCGGCACGCTTACGCCGGAGCATGCCCGCGAGTTGCTGGAGGCGTTTTTCGTCAAATTCAACAACCACACCGCGCCGCCCAAAGTCGGCGTGACGGCGGCGGAGAGCGGCACGTACACCGATTTTGCCAACATCAACCTGGCGGGACTGCTGCCGGACGGGCGCGACGGCTCGAACGAATTGACCCATCTGCTGCTGGACATCATCGACGAGATGCACTTGCTGCAGCCCAGCAGCAATCTGCAGTTGTCCCGCAAGACACCGGACACGGTGCTGAAGCACACGTTGCGCGTGATCCGCCGAGGCTACGGCTTCCCGTCGGTTTTCAACGCCGATGCGGTGATCGAGGAGCAAGTGCGGCAAGGCAAGACGCTGGAGGACGCGCGAGCCGGCGGCTGCAGCGGATGCGTGGAGACCGGCGCGTTCGGCAAAGAGGCCTACATCCTGACGGGCTACTTCAACCTGGTGAAGATCCTGGAATTGGCCCTGCACGATGGCGTCGATCCGCGGACCGGCAAGCAGCTGGGACCGCGCACGGGGGACGCCTCCTCGCTGGCGACGTTCGACGATGTTTTCGCCGCGTTCCGCAGGCAGTTGCAGCATTTCGTAGAGATCAAGATCGCCGGCAACCAGGTGATCGAGCGGATGTACGCCACCTTGATGCCCGCGCCGTTCCTGTCGGTCATCACCGACGACTGCATCCGAAAGGGCAAGGACTACAACGCAGGCGGCGCTCGCTACAACCACACCTTCATCCAATTCGTCGGCATCGGCAGTCTGACCGACAGCCTGTCGGCCATTCGGCAGCTGGTTTTTGACGAGGGGCAGTTGAGTTTGCCGGAGTTGGTTGCCGCCTTGGACGCGGATTTTGCCGGCTCTGAGCCGTTGCGGCAGAGGCTACTGCACCGTACGCCCAAGTACGGCAACGACGACGACGATGCCGACGACCTAATGGTCCGCGCCTTCAATGCGGTTGTCGAAGATGTCGACGGCCGGCCGAACACCAAGGGGGGATGTTATCGGGTGGAGATGTTGCCCACGACGTGTCACGTCTATTTCGGCTCGGTGACCGGCGCCATGCCGGATGGCCGCAAAGCGGGGGTCGCGCTGTCCGAGGGGATTTCCCCGGTCCAAGGCGCCGATCGCCGCGGGCCGACGGCGGTCTTCAAGTCGGCCGCAAAAATGGACCACCTGAAGACCGGCGGGACGCTGTTGAATATGAAGGTCACTCCCGCCCTGCTGCGGGACGAAACCGGCATCGACCGGCTCGCCCAGTTGGTCCGCGGCTATTTCAAGCTCGACGGACACCACGTTCAGTTTAACGTGGTGACGGCGGAGACCTTACGAGCGGCGCAGGCCAGACCGGACGAGCATCGGGACTTGATCGTGCGCGTGGCCGGCTACAGCGACTACTTCTGCGACTTGTCGCGGGAATTGCAGGATGAAATCATCGCCCGGACGGAACATACGGCGATGTAGGACGTAGCATGGCTCACCGGCCCGTGCGGCGCGTCGCCGGATCCCGAACCATGACGAACGGCTCCGAGAGCCATGCTACGAGAAGACGGCGATTCAAAGAAAGGACAACATGGCCGAATTGACTTCTGTCGAGCGGGTACTGCGGGTGCTGCGGAACGAAGAGCCGGATCGGATTCCACACTTCGAATGGATCATCGACCACCACGTGCGCGAGGCGATCATCCCCGGCTGCAGCGTGGAAGAATTCACGGTGCGGATGGGCTTGGATGCCATCCTCACCGGCCCGGATTTTCGCAAGCAGCAGATCGGCGAAAAACGCTACCGCAACGAATGGGGCGTAGTCACCGAGTACACGAGCGAAGAGCACAGCTATCCGGTCGAGGGACCGATCAAGAGCCTGGAGGACTTCCAGCGTTACACGCCGCCCGACCCGCACGCTCCGGGACGGTACGCGAGCCTGGATCGGCTGGTCGCGAAGTACAAAGGCAAGCTGGCAATTGGCGTACACCTGAACGACGTGTTTTCGATCCCGCGATACCTGATCGGTTACGAAGAACTGCTGATCGCTCTGGCGGCGGACCAGGATCTGGTGCGGAAACTGGTCGAGCTGTCCGTCGAAGTCAACTTGGATATGGCCTGCGAAGTGGCCGGCCGCGGCGCGGATTTCGTCTTCACCGGCGACGATTATGCGTCCACCAGCGGCCCGCTGATGTCGCCCGCCATGTTCCGCGATCTGTTCGCGGAACCGCTCCGGCGCGTGGTCATGGGCTTCAAACGTCAGGGATTGCCCGTGATCAAGCATACCGACGGGAACATCATGCCGCTGCTGGAGATGATCCTGGATTCCGGCATCGACTGCCTCGACCCCATCGATCCGGTCGCCGGCATGGACATCGAGAAAATCAAACGCGATTACGGCCAGCGAGTCGCGTTGAAGGGCAACGTCGATTGCGCCCATACGCTGACCTTCGGCAGCGAAGCAGACACGGTCCGCGAGACCAAGGAAGTGATCCGCAAAGCGGCCGGCGGAGGAGGACTGATCCTGTCCTCCAGCAACAGCATCCATTCGTCCGTCAAGCCGGGCAACTACCTGGCCATGTGGAATGCGATCCGCATGTACGGCAAGTACCCGATCTCGCTCGATACCTGGGGCGACGACACGGGGAATACGTTTGCATGAAGCGGGATAGGGGATGCGAGATACGGGATGCGGGATACGGGATGCGGGATGCGGGATGCGGGCGGCGTAGCGAGTCAACAGATGGGACGTGCTCTCGCACTGCGACCCGAATTACGTGTCCACCGTTTTTGGTCCGCAACCATACCGCGCGTCCCGTATCCCGTAACCCGTATCTCGCATCCCGAATCGCGTAACGCGTGACCCGCAACCCGTAACCCGCGCCCCGCATCAACCTGGGAGGTCTTCCATGGACTACCTCGTCGGCATCGACCTGGGCTCGACCAATCTGAAAGCGATCGTGTATGACGTGACCGGCCATGTCGTGACTCGCGCCAGCCGGGCAACACAACGATTCAACCCGGATCCCGCCCGGCCGCAGTGGGCGATTTGGAAACCGGAACAGATCTGGGGCGGCGTGGCGGAATCGCTGCGGGAGGCGATCGGCCAGCTGGACGACCCGTCGCGGATTCGCGGCGTGGCGGTCACCGGCATGGGCATGGACGGCGTGCCGCTGGACGCGCAAGGCCGCTGGCTGTACCCGTTCATCTCCTGGCACTGCCCGCGGACCGAGCCGCAGTACAAGTGGTGGCTGGAGCACGTCGGCGCGGAAAAGCAGTTTGCCATTGGCGGCAACCAACTCTGGGTCTTCAACACCGTTCTGCGGATCCTGTGGATGATGGAGAACGAGCCGCAGATCCTGGCTCAGACGCACAAGTGGGTGCTGATCGAGGACTTCGTCAACTTCATGCTCTGCGGCACGCTCGCGACCGACTACAGCATGGCCTCGACCACGCTGCTGTTCGACCAGCGGCGGCAGGCGTGGTCGGACGAGTTGATTTCGATTTCCGGCGTGCGCCGCGATCTGCTGTGCGACCCGCAGCCCAGCGGCACGCTGCTGGGGCAAGTCCATGCGGCGGCGGCCGAAGCGACGGGACTGCCCGCCGGCACGCCCGTCGTGCTGGGCGGCCACGACTACTTGTGCGGCGCGCTGCCCACCGGCGCCTTTCGGCCCGGCGTGGTCTGTGACGTGACCGGCACCTGGGAGATGGTCGTGGCGGCGATTCCCGAACCGGTTCTCACGCCTGCCGTGCGCGAGATGGGCATCCTAATGGATTCCCACGTGGCCCCCGGCATGTGGGCGGCGATGGGAGCCACCGTGGCGGCCGAGCAACTGGAGTGGTTCCGCCGCGAGTACGGGCAAACGGAAAAGTTGCGAGCCGAGCAGGAAGGCGGCGTGGATTGGGACTACCTGATGCAAGCTGCAGCCGCCGCGCCGCCCGGCGCCCACGGCTGCCTGTTCCTGCCTCACATGTCCGGCGGCCACTGCCCGGTCGTGGACCATCGCTCGCTGGGCGCCTTCGTCGGCTTGCGGAACATCACGACCAAGGGCGACATGCTGCGGGCGATCATCGAAGGCTTGGACTACCAATTCCTGCAAGTGGTTCGCGGCTTGGAGCACGGGTTGGGCGTGCAGCCGGAGACGATTGTGGCCATTGGCGGGGCAATCAACAACGAGTTCTGGATGCAAAACAAGGCTGACGTGGTCGGCAAGCCGATCGAGGTGCCGGAAATCGAAGAAGCCGTGGTGCTGGGCGCCGCGATACTGGCCGGCGCCGGCGTCGGAATCTACCGCGACGTCGCCGACGCCTACGCCCAAGTACACCGTCCCGGCCGCATCTATGAACCGGACCATGACCTGAACGCCCGCTATCGCCGGTGGTTTGCCGTCTACGAGTCCCTGTACCCGGCACTTAAGGCGACGCACTCCCAAGTACACTCGTTGGGCTGACCATTACGACGGTATGTTATTGTCTGACCTCGTGCAGGACGTCGTCCCCGCCAGGGTCTGCCGGGCGGCCGGCGAGACTGCAAATCCGCCACCGAAAGGTTGATGCCATGAGCCGAAGCGTTCTTGCCTTGTTCGTCGCAATCACCTGCGCGGCCTTCACGAATGCCGCGGAACCGGATGTCTCTCCCAGCGGCCATGCTGCCGACCCGAACGCGAAGCCCGGACCTTCGTCCACGCCGGCCCCAGAATCTCGGCCGAGGCTGTCGCGTGCTGATCTGCCAAGATTGAAGAAACTCGATCGTGCCGGCGTGTTTGCGGCGTTGGGTTCGTTCGACGACCACGGATTGTCCGATGCGGAGTTCACGTCGCGGGCACTGGATCTGCTGGATCCGAAGCGAATTCCCGGCCTGGTGGAGGCCCGGCAGGCCGGCGATACGAATCGAGCGCTCGACGCAGTGTTCCGCGCCTGCCGCGACAGCCGGTCTGCCCTGGCCAAGCCGGGCGTTTCCGCCGTCGCGCCGGCCGCCGCCAACGATCTGCTGGAGCACCGTTTCAGCTTCTACGGCGAACAACACCAGTTGCCGCCCAGCATCGACTGGGACGCCAACCCCGGCACGGCGCACTGGGGCCACGACCTGAACCGATTCTCGTTCCTCAGTCCGCTCACCCAGGCCTACCTGGCGACCGGCGACTTGCGCTACAGCCGCAAGGCGGTGGAATTGATTCTGGATTGGATTTCCAAATGCAGCGCCAGCCGATGCTTTGCGGGCTCGCCGTACGTCTGGGGCTCGTACCTGAACAACGCGATCCACTGCCAGGCCTGGTGTGCCAACCTGGCAACGCTGGTCACCTGCGGCCAGGTGACGCCGATCGAATTGCTGCGCGTGCTGAAGTCGGTACACGATCAACTCGCCTATCTGGAGATTGTCACGAACGGGCACGCGGGCAATTGGCCCACGATCGGCATGCAGGCGATGCTGCAGTGCCTGTCGACCTTTCCGGTCTTCCGCGACACGGAGCGGTTCGTCGATTACTGCAGCGAAGCGCTCCGCGAGCAGATTGCGGACCAGGTGCTTCCCGACGGCGTGCAGGACGAGCTGACGCCCCATTATCACCTCGTGGTGGTCAACAACCTGCTGAATGCCCTCCGAGCGTTGCGCGCCTTGGACCGCGATTTGGACCCGCAGACGCGGCAAACGCTGGGCAAGATGCTGCACTACGCCCAGCAGACGACTGTGCCGGACGGCAGCAAGCAGGTGGCCTTCAACGATTCCGATCCGGGCACGCCCGGCAAGTATTCGCGAACGCTCACCGAGCTGGGGCTCCAGGAGTTCATCTCGCCGCCGTCCCGCCTGGGTCCCGAAGTGTTTCCGTATGCGGGAGTGGCCTTGCTGCGCCAGCGGCAGGACCTGGGGGACCTGTACCTGGCCTTCGATGCCGGGCCGTATGGTCGATCGCACCAGCACGAGGACAAGCTCGGCTTGTGGTTGTTCGCCTTCGGGCGGAACCTGCTGGTCGATCCGGGCCGCCATCTGTACGACTCGTCGGCCCGCTCGTTCTATCCCTACCTGCGCAGCACGGCGGCCCATTCGACGATCCGGATCGACGGGCAAGACCAGCACAGCGCAGGGCGGCGCGGCGCGTGGATCGCAAAGCAGCCGTTGGATCTGCGCTGGAACGTGGCGGACGGGGAAGTGCGGGCATCCGGCGTCTACGATCTCGGTTACGGCCGGGACAACAGCATCGCCGTCGTTCACCGACGCGAGATCGTGTTCGTCAAAGAATGCTGCTGGGTCGTGTTTGATGCGGTGGAAGGCGACGGCGAGCACACCGTCGAGTCCCGGTTCCAGTTTGCGCCGGGCGAATTGCACATCAGCGGCACAACGGCGCGGACCGGGTTCGACGATGGCAACCTGCTGCTGATGGCCGCGCCGAGCGTGCCGTTTGCCGACATCCACGTCGAGCAGGGGCAAGAGAAGCCGCGCGGCGGCTGGTACTCCGACAGCTACAACAAGATCGAGCCCGCGCCGGCCTTGGTCTGTTCGCTGCGGACGACTTTGCCTTGGCGCGCGGCCACGCTGCTGTTCCCGTACCGGGGATCGGAGCCACCTCGTACGTCCTTTTCATTCGACGGACAGCAAGCGACGGTCGGCCACCCTGACATCGGCGATCTGTGCGTGACCAGCTCGTTCCCGCCACAAAAGAACAAAACGAACCATTAGCAATGGTCTCGCTCTCGAATGCCCCGGCTCGTCCGGGGGATCGTTCCGCTTCCCACTCGATCCGCACATCCTGTTGAATGCCGAGGTGGCTTCGGTGTACCCTAGACGAAATAGTCGGCGCTTCTGGAGGTGCGACATCCGCACCATCAACGAAGGAGCCGCAGCGGTTTGAGATGGCACTCTGTGGGGAGGTGTTCAATGAGCGGTTCGACGACACGACGTGATTTTCTGCGGTCAGCGGCAGCGGCAGGCGGTTGCCTAATGGTGCCGGGGTGGAGCCAAGCGAGACCTGCGGGACAACCGGCGGAATCCCAATCGGGGCCGGCGAACTCCGCCGGACCATCGGCGGCTGACGATTGCCCGGCGATGGCGCTGAACACACCGGTCCTGGTGGTCACACAACCGGTCTCGCGCGACGTCGATCCGCGGGCTGGCAGTTGGGTCTACATCACCGAAGTCCTGCGCCGTGCGGGAGTGTTTTTCGAAGAACTGTCTCTGGATCGCTTGCCCTGGCTGGCTCGCCGGCCGAATGCCATCGTGCTGCTGGCCGGGAACTTGTCTCTGACCGAGGCGGAGCGTCAAGTCCTCGCGGCCTGGGTCAGCAACGGCGGCTCGCTGGTGGGCATCGGCGGCACGTCGGGGCTTGACGAGGTCTTCGGCGTCACGGACCCGCGCCGCCTGGCGGAAGGCTGGATCAAGGTGACCGCTCAAGACCATCCCCTGACCGCCGGTCTCCGCAGTTCGTTGCACGTGTTCGGCGGCTACACGGTCAAGGCCGGCGCTGCGACCCCGCTGGCGGAATTGGAGTTGGCCAATGCTACGAAGAAAGGCAGCGTCATCCTGGAACATCGTCCAGGCCAGGGGCGTGCCATCCTGCTGGCCGCTGATCTGTTGTTCTCCATCGTCCACATCCAGCAAGGCATCCCCGTGTTCCAGGATTGCCACGCGGCTCCGGACGAGTCTGCGGCGACGAACGAGGGCATTTTGAAAGCCGAGGACGGAATGGTGCTCGATTGGCAGCGGGACCGCAGTCCGATGTCGCCCACGGGCGTGCCGGCGTTCCTCGAACCGATCAGCGACGAATTGCGGGAACTCGTCCTGCGCAGCATTTTCCACGCGGCCCGGGAACAAGGCGTTGCGCTGCCTTTGCTGTGGTACTGGCCGCGCGGCTTGCCGGCCGTCGGGCACATCTCGCACGATTCGGACGGCAACGATCCGGCCAAGGCGGTGGCGCTGCTGGAGGTGATGAACCGCTGCCAGGTGAAATCCACGTGGTGTACGCTGTACCCGGGCGGCTATCCGCAGGAATTCTACCGCACTCTGAAAGAACAAGGCTACGAAATCGCATTGCACTACGATGCCATGGGCGGCAGTCCGCAGGCGTTCTGGTCGAAGGAGAACTTCCTGCTCCAGCACCAGTGGCTGCTCAAGGAGGCGGGACTGGAGCACATCTATTCCAACAAGAATCACTACACGCGTTGGGAGAATCGTCTCGATTTCTGGCGCTGGTGTGAAGAGGTCGGCATGCACTCCGACCAGACGCGCGGGCCGAGCAAACAAGGCACGATCGGTTTTGCGCTGGGCGGTTCGCAGCCCTACTTCCCGCTGGACGACGAAGCCGCCCCGCCGCGGTTCTTCAAGGTGCTCGAACTCAACCTGCAGACTCAAGACTTGGTGGTGGTCTGCCCGCCCGAGTACGGCCAGCAGCTCGTCGATTCCGTGTTGCGGCATCACGGCGTCGCCCATTTCCTGTTCCACCCGGCGCACATCCTCAAACCGACCGTGGCCGACACCCTGTGCAGCCTGGTCGAGTACGCCCGAGCCCAAGGAATGGAATGGTGGACCAACGAGCAAATTTACCAGTGGGAAATCCAGCGCCGCAGCGTAGAAGCGAAGTTCGACTCCGCCAGCACCTTCACGCTCAACGCAGCCCAGTCGCTGCGCGAAGCCACGCTGTTGTTTCTGAAACCCCGCCCCGAAGCACGCACCATCCGCATCGGCAATCATCCCGTGCCCGCCAAGCCGCGAAGCGTGTACGGCTTTGACTTCGAGGAGGCCACCCTGGACCTCGCAGGGCAGGTCCAGGTGCAAATCGGATGACGACCTTACTGGACTGTTCATTGGAGTGCATCGGCGCACAAGGGAGATAGAAACATGAAGACGTTTCGATTTCTGGCAGTCGCAGCGCTGCTGGCGACGTTCGCCTGGGCGGTTAGTCCACGTTTCGCGCGAGCCGAGGCTCCGGGGCGGCCGTTGGAGCCGGTGTTCTTGAGGCAGGTCAAGATCCGCGGGTTCTGGAAGGACCAGGTCCGGCGGCTGACGGTCAAGTGGATTCCGCATTGCATCCAAGAGATGGAAGCAGGCGGCAGGGGGCAGGAATTGCTCAACTTTGTCCATGCGGCCAAGGTGCTCAGGGGCGAGCCGACCGGGAAATTCACCGGGGCCCCGTGGAGCGACGCGTACATCTACAACACGATCGAAGCGATCTGCCTGGCGCTGGCGGTCGATCCGGAGGGCGATCAAGAGTTGGCCGCGGCCCAGGCATCGCTCCGCAAGAAGGTGGACGAGTGGATTCCGATCGTGCTGGCAGCCCAAATGGACGACGGCTATATCCACTCCTTCCACGCCGTCAACAAGATCGACCGCTACACGAACATCAACAACCACGAGTTCTACGTGCAGGGCTACTTCATCGAGGCGGGCGTGGCCCACTACCTGGTAACGGGCGGCGCGGATCGCCGCCTGTACGATGCGGCTCGCAAGTGCGCGGACCGATTGTGCGAGACGTTCGGGCCGGCACCCAAACGAGTTTGGGTCCACGGGCATCCGGGCATCGAGATTGCCCTCTGCCGCCTGGGCCGGCTCGTGAACCAGGTCGAAGGCTCCGGGCGGGGCGACAAGTACGTCGAAGTGGTGCGGTTCCTGTACGACACCCGCGCCAGTGTGGCGGAGCATCGCAACGCCTATCGCCAATCCCATCTGCCGGCCGTCGAGCAGGCCGAGGCGGTGGGCCATGCCGTGCGTGCGACGTACTTCTATGCCGGCATGGCCGACATCGCCATGCTGCAGGGCGACGGCGCCTTCCTGAGCGCGGTGGACAAGATCTGGGACAGCGCCATTCAGCGGAAACACTATCTGACTGGCGGCGTCGGCGCGTCGCATCGAGGTGAGGCGTTCTCAGACGATTTCGACCTGCGCAACGACGGCTATTGCGAATCCTGCGCCGGATGCGGCCTGTCGTTCTGGGCGGATCGTATGAACCGCCTGCATCACGACTCGCACTACGTCGATGTCCAGGAACGCGTGCTGTACAACAACATCCTGGGCGCCGTCGAACTGTCCGGCGAGAACTTCTTCTACCAGAACCCGCCGGCGTCCGACGCGCGGCGGTATCCCTGGCACGGCTGCCCGTGCTGCGCCGGGAACATCCCTCGAGCGCTGATCGCGATCAAGGACCTGATGCTGGCCCGCAACGCAGAACGCGACGCGCTGTACGTGCAACACTACGTGGCCGGCGAAGCGATGATCGACGACGTGGCCGGCGGTCCGCTGCGCATCGAGCAGCAGACCGAGTACCCGTGGAAAGGCAAGGTTTCGATCCGGCTGCACCCGGCGAAGACCGCGGCGTTCGTGCTGAACCTGCGCATCCCCAATCGCGGCGAGAGCCGGCTGTACACGCTCGATCCGGACTTGACGGGCAAGTTCACGGTCCAGGTCAACGGCACGCCGCAGCAGGCCGAAATCGTCCGGGGCTACGCCTGCCTGCGCCGCACGTGGGAGCCCGGTGATCGCGTCGATCTCTGCCTGCCCATGGAGATCCAACGGGTCCACGCGGACGAGCGAGTCGAAGCCAACCGCGGCCGCGTGGCCCTGCAGCGCGGACCGCTGGTCTACAACATCGAGGACGCGGACAACCGGGGCCAGAGCCGATCCGTCGTGCTGCCGCCCCATCTGCCGCTGCACGCGGTGTGGAAACCAGACCTGCTGGGCGGTGTGATGGCGATCGAAAGCGAGGACCAGCGACTGCGGGCGATCCCCAACTACGCGCGGCTCAATCGCGAAGGCTGGTCGCAGGTCTGGATTGCGGAGAAGCCGGAAGTCGCCGAGCCGCCGCTGGAATCGACCATCGCCTCGCAGAGCAAGGTGACGACCTCGTATCAAACCCACGAAGGCCGGTTCAGCACGCGGGCGATTCACGACCAGAAGGAGCCCAAGCAGTCCGACGAGCGCGGCACGCCGCTGTTTCACTGGTGGCCGCACTTGGGAACGCGCGAGTGGGTCCAGTATGATTTTGCTCAGCCGGAGAAGGTCGGCGCGGTGGAGGTGTACTGGTACGACGACCGCATCTCCGGCGGCCACTGCCGCGTGCCCGAGTCGTGGCAACTACTGTACCGCGAGGGCGAGCAGTGGAAGCCCGTCGAAAACGTCTCGGACTACGCGGTCGAACGCGACAAGTTCAATCGCGTGACCTTCGATCCGGTCACCACCAACTCGCTACGGCTGGAGGTGCAATTCCAAGACAAGTGGTCTGCGGGCATTTTGGAATGGCGCGTGGAGTGAGCGCCGAGGGTGCAGAAACAAGGGAGAAGCTGACAGAAAGATGGGGTGACAGAAAAATGAAAGGATCGGCAGTCGAGGGAATGGGAGCGGCGCCGTGTCTTTGTGCTCGAAGCCGATCCTCTTCTTTCCCCTTCATTTCTCCGTCACCCCATCTTTCTGTCAGCTTCTTGGATCTTCTTGACGAAGGAGGCGAACCGAGATGATGTTCAGAACGCACAGGGACGATTGTCTGGCCGGTTGCGCGGCGATGGTTGGTCTGGTTCTTGGGTTGGTCTCGATCGTGCAGGGCGGCGAGCCCGACCCGCTGCTGGATTGGTCGGCATGGGAGCAGTATGGCGGCACGGTCAAGCATCCGTGCGTCACGTTCAAGCCAGCCGACATCGAGCGCGCCAAGGCGAACATCCAGCGGTACACCTGGGCGAAGAACTACGCCGCGGGCGTGGAGGCGAACGCCAAGCGGCATCTCGACCGGCTCACGCCGGAATTCCTGGCGAACATGATTCCGGAGACAACGCCGGGCGATCCCTTGTGGACGCCGTGTCCGGCGTGCCGCGAGCAAGGCAAGCCGGTCCATCCGCACGGACTCTGGAACTGGGACCTCGACGATGCCGACCACATCCGGTGTACCATGTGCCGGACGGTCTTTCCCAACGACAAGTATCCCGAAGACGTCGTGCTGCAGACGCGGTGGCGCAAACCGCAGACCATCACGTACTGTGGCGGCGAGACGTTCGTCATCTTTGGCTACAAGACCGGCCGGCCCAGTTTCACCGCCAACGTCCGCTCGCGCAAAGTCCGCTGGATTGCCGGTTACTGCCGCACCCTGGGCGAGGCGCATTTGCTGACCGGCAAGCCCGAATACGCCCGCGCTTGTCGCGAGATTCTCCTGCGGTTCGCAGATTGCTATCCGGCCTGGCTGGTCCACGTCGGCTACGGGGAATATGCCGATATGGACCCGCGCGTGGCATCGCTGAACATCAACAAGCTGCCGGAACCGGAGCTGTGCCCGCCGCCCAACACGCCCGACCGCCGGCTGCACACCGGCTACTGGAGCGCGGGCCGGGCGGCCGGCGTGGGCATGGAATCGGGTTTCGTGCGGCAGGTGGTGGATGCCTACGATTGGACCTGCGCCGCAAAGGACGCCGGCGGCCGCCCGATCTACAGCGACGCCAGCCGGCGCAAGATCGAGCGCGACCTGTTGCTGGAAAGCACGATCCTGCTGGTGTGCGACAAGCAGATCAACAACAAGTCGGTCAGCAACCGCACGGCCGCGGCGCTGGTCGGCATGTGCGTCGGCCATCCGGAGCTGGTGCGGTTCGGGCTGGAAGGTTTCCACAGGACGGTTGACGGCTGGTTCCTGCCCGACGGGGCGACCTCCGAGTCGCCCAGTTACGGAACCATGACGCTGGGCGGAATATGGGACCTCGCGGAGGCGTTTCGCGGCTACAGCGATCCGCCCGGCTATCAAGATGCAGAAGGCAAACGCATCGACTCGCTCGATCTGTACCACGGAACGGCGTATGAGCGGGTGTGGGAATGCTTCTTCCGCGGCTTGCAGGGCGACTTGCACTATCCCCCTTACGCCGATTCCTCGCGCGGCGCGAGCCTGGGTGTGAACTTCATCGAGTTGATGGCCAGCAACTATCCCGATCAGCCGCAGTACCTGGCATTGCTGAAGGAAACGCTGGGCGGCGGGCGCGGCAGGGCCGGAGTTGCGGCGGGGGATGCCACGCGGCAGGACCTGTTGAACGAGCTGCCCGGTTCCGGCCTGGCGCTCTACGTCCGCGAGCCGGGCCTGGAACAGCGGACCTCGCCGCCGCTGTCGTTTCCGGACTGGTGTCCGCCGGACCTGCGGATTGGCCACCTGCGCACCGGTGCGGGCGGTCGCGAGAGCCTCTTGCTGCTGAGCGCCAGCCACTGGGGCAATCACCATCACGACGACAGCTTGAACGTCTATTACTGGAAGCAGGGCCACGAACTACTTTCCGACCTCGGCTACCTGTGGGACCATCCGTTGAAACACATGACCATGCGCACCGTCGCGCACAACACGGTGGTCTTGGACGAAAAGGACCAAGTCACGAGGGACCGCGCCGGCGAGGTGTTGTTCTTCAAGACGTCCGAACACGTCAAGGCGATGGAAGCATCGTCGGGCGCCTATCCGCAGGCCAAGCTTTACCGCCGCACCACGGCGGTCATCGACCACGGCGGCGGCCGAAATTACGCGGTGGACTTCTTCCGCGTGGAAGGCGGCAAGCGACAGGACTACGTCTATCACGCTGCCACCGGCGCGTGTGACGTCCTCGACCTGAAACTGCAACCCGTCGGGTCGCAGAAGCTCTACGATTTCGCCAACGTCCGCGCCGCCGACGGCGCCGGCGTGTGGCGGGCGGCGTGGGACTGCGGCGGCGAGATGACGTGCGTGGCTTGGAACGTGGGCCAGCCGGGCGAGCGGGCGTTGGTGGCCGACGGCTGGGGCCAGCGCGACTGGAAAAACTCCGACATCGGCGCGACGATCCCCTACGTCGTGCGCCGCTGCGAAGGCGACGGCGTCAAAACGTTCATCTCGGTCTTTGAGGGCCACCAGGGCGGCGAGCCGTTCGTCCGTAGCCTGAAGCTTGTGGAACCCTCCGGCGTGTTGCTGGTCGAGACCTCGCTTGGCCAGGACTACGTGATGTCCAGTCTGGACACGGGAACGCTGCAGGTTCCCACGCCGGCAGGTGAGAAGAGGATCGCCGCCCATTTCGCCGTCGTGTCGGTGCAGGACCAGAAGGCGGCCTGGACGTTTGCCGAAGAGACACAACCATCATCCAAAACGCCATGACGTGCTCGGCGTGATGTTGCACTACATCCAGGACAGCGGCTCGTTCCCTCGTATCTCCTCCCGCTCGCAACCGCATGTCCCGCGCAGGATGAGGTTCCGGCGCAGCTGGTTAAGTTCCACAAAAGGAAACACGCCCACATGAAACACATCATCATCTTCGCCGCCTGGCTGCTGGCCGCACCCGTCGTATTGCACGCCCAGTCCTCGCCCCCGCCACGTCCCGTCAAGAAGCTGATCGAGTACGGCTGGGACGTTCCCTACCCGGACCAGGTGCGGAAAGACATCCGCGACATGCAGAAGAAGCCTTTCGACGGCGTCATCTTCCGGCTGCGGGATTGGAACCACGCGTTCGACCCGCGGCCGTGGGACGAGTCGCGGCTGAAGCCGCAATTCGATGATCTCGCGGCGATCGAGTGGAGGACGTTCACGGACAACTTCCTCTGCCTGTACGCGGCCAATAACTGGAAGATGGATTGGTTCAACGACGAGCAGTGGGAGAACATCACGGCCAATTTGCGGCTTAGTGCCAAAGCCACTCCTGGCGATCCTTGCGGCGGGCCTTGCGTTCTCCTCGCTGCCACTGGGCCAGCTTCGCCTCCTCGCGATTCAACCGTGTCCGAGCAGCACGCAGTTGGCGGTCCAACTTTCGTCGTTCCGGATTGACGACTTCCCGTCGCGGGTCGTCAGGCTCCGTCGCGTAGTCCACCAACACGTCCAGGAGAAACTGCTCCTTCATGTACTTGAGCCAGTTCTCCGGCGCCGAAGGCCACGCAGTGGTGCTCAACGACCGGCTGTATCTGCGGACGAAGAAAGTCGAGGGCGCCGACGGAACTCGTCCCTGGATGAGACTTCCGCCGCCGCTGGACCACCCCCTGCTGCAGTTGGTCAGTGCCATCGCCGGCCAGAAGAACCTGCCGCTGGTTGCGGCGCGCGAAGCGGCGGCCAGGGTCAAAGTGGTGGAAGCCCTGTATCGATCCGCTCGCGAACGAAAATGGGTGACGGTGGAGTAGGACCTCGCGGCGCCGGGAGGCGGGAGGCTTGCGCACAGCGCATTGGGCTCGGATTCGACACGTTTCTTACTTGCATGATCAACCTCGTTTTGCTATATTTGCAACTGAGACCGCCCGTTGGTTTCGTCAGCGGCCGGGAGTTCTTATCTTGCTTTTCTACTACGTTTTGGGAGGGGATAGCGATGAAGACTGGAAGACGGCTCGGATTCACGCTTGTGGAATTGTTGGTCGTGATTGCCATCATTGGGATCTTGGTTGCCTTGCTGTTGCCCGCTATCCAGGCCGCGCGGGAGGCTGCGCGACGCACGCAATGCACCAACAACCTGAAGCAGCTTGCGCTGGGGATCCACAACTACGCGGACGCAAACAAGCGCTTTCCTTCCGGGTTCATCTCCAGCCTCCCGGCAATCCCGGAAGCTACTTCGGCTGCAGAACGGTCGGTCTGGACGTGGGGGGCGCTGCTTCTGCCTTACGTCGAGCAGGGCGCCGTGCATGCGACCTTGCGAGTTGGCGATCTCGCGTTGTGGCAGAGCCTGGCGACTCCCGAGGGGTTCGCCGCGCTGCGGACACCGATACCCACGTTCGTCTGCCCGTCCGACGTTGGCCCGGAACTGAACGACTTCGGCGGCAAGTATGCCGGCACCGGCGATGTGTATCCCACCAATTCACCGCAATTCAGGTCCTATGAAAAGTGCGTGACGAGCGACGGCACGAACCGAATTGAAATCGCGAAGTCCAACTACGTGGGGGTGACCTCCGTCGGCGACAGCATGACCCCGCCCAGCGGCGATTTTGTTTCGTACGGCGAGCCGGTGGGAGTATTCTTCTGGAACTCCTCCATCTCGTTTCGCGACATCGTTGACGGGGCCAGCAACACGGGAATGCTGGGAGAACGCTGTTACCGTTTCCAGAACTTGCTCATGGGCGCAGGGACGGTTTTCGGGTGCAGTCCTGTGGCGACCGCCTACAGCAGCCGCACACGGGCGATCAATAGCGCCCTGGGCATCCCCTATTGGGGCATCAACCAGACCGTCACCGCCTGGCAACATCAAAATCGCGGCTTCAGCAGCGTGCATCCCGGCGGGGTCCAATTCGCGGTGTGCGACGGCTCGGTCCGCTTCATTAGCGATACCATCGACTTCCGCGGAAACAGCATCGGGGGCATGACGAGTGCGAATCAGGGGGTTGACAGCACGTTCGAGCGGTTCCTTTCGAGGAACGATGGCCAGGCAGTGGCGAGTTTCTAGGCATTGCCTGCTCTCCGCCAACAAGGCTGGGGCTGTTTATTTTCCCGACAGAAAGCGAGGCCGACATGATTTGTCCACGAGGGTTGACGCTGATTGTGCTCGCTTCGGCGAGCGCGCTGACCATTACCGGATGCGGCAGAGATCTGCCAGAACTGGGACGCGTGCAAGGCACAGTCACTCTCGACGGAAAGCCAGTTCCCGGTGCGGCGGTTGGCTTCTATCCTCTGTCGGGTGGCCGCCAAGCGCTGGCGATTGTCGATCAGGACGGCAAGTACGAGTTGACCTTCGTCTATGGCGTCAAAGGCGCCCAGACGGGCAGCAACGAGGTCACCGTTTTTTGGCCCGACGGGACGACGCCGACCGCGGCGATCCCTGCGAAGTATAACAGGGAGTCGGAATTGAAATTCGACGTCAAACCAGGCAAGAACACGTTCGACATCAAGATGGAATCCAAATAGAGCCGACGCAGGAATGGCGCGCGAGGTCCGAGCAGGGCCTCAATCGCGGCGTTTTCCGCGCCTGTTGTCGGTTCAGGATGCCGGCGGACGTTCCTTGTTGCAATCGAACCGGTGTCGTGGTGGTCGCCGGAGAAGGAACTACTGCCGCAAGTCAGAATTGATGGGACATGGAGCGAGAAGTATTCCCAGATTTCCACAAGAACGAGCTGGACACGACGTAATGGCAAAGGCAATAGCCGGGCGGCGACCGTAGCCGAGTGCGCCGCCCTGGAGGGACGCGCTCCGTCGCGTCCGCATTGTGCGCTCACGGCCACGACGGAGCGTGGCCCTCCAGCGTTGCGCATGTGTGACCGTTCTACGAACCACATCTTGCAGGCCGTGCTAGTCTGAGGGGCTGGTGGGCAGCCGAGGGTGTCGGGGATGGCGATGGTCGGGAACGGCGGCGAGGTTCCGCCGATCCGGCATAGCGTCGCCGCGTGCCCAGGGCTGTCAGGTTGGTTGTTTTCCGGCCCCAGCAGAGAGGACGAAGCATGGGTGGAAAGATGGATTCAGGTCGCGAAACGGTGTGGCGGGAGCGGTTGGAAAGGCAGTTGCAGGGCCCTTGGCCAGTGGCCGAATTCTGTCGCCGAGAGGGCGTGTCGCCGCCACGACCGCATCAAGGTGCTATCCTGGCAAGGAGACGGTTTCGCGATTTGGCACAAGCGATTGGAGGCGGGAACGTACGCCCTGCCTGCGAGTGAAGGGGAGCCGCTCCGCTTGTCGCCCACCCAGTTGACATTGCTGCTGGGTGGGATCGACTTGC
>CAZAQY010000104.1:0-25544 GCA_964486845.1 uncultured Pirellulaceae bacterium | reverse complement strand
CGATTGCAACCGGGCCGCGAGCAATTTTACCCCCATTCGGCGAAAAGTGCCTGCCGCCAAACGACCCCGTGCCGCCAAACGACCCCGCGATTTCGTCGTAGAGCGGATTTCAGTCCGCTCGGGCGGAATAAATTCCTCCCTACCAACCGGTGCAAAGGAGCGTGGGGGGGAGTTGTAGCAGCATCAAGCTGGCTGCTGGGCGCGGCCAGAAACCGGGTGGATCGTTTCCGGCGGGCTGCGGGAGGGATGATGCGAAACGGCAACGTGTGGTTCCGCGACCACACCGCGGCCTGGCGATGTTGACCGTTTACAACGACAAAGACCCTTTCGAGAGGAATCCGAGTTCTGCCAGGGGCGCCTGATTTGACACCGGAAGTCTGTGACATAGGTTTCCAGTACAGGGCCGTGGCGAGACTCGCCAAGGTTCTGCCGCGGCGAGTGACTGTCACTCGCCGCTGGAGTTGATCCGACTGCTGCGCAGCGTCCATCCCGGGAAGGCGACTGCCCACGGCAGGAATGGTTCAACGCAACGTTGAAAGCCTCTGATCTCCGAAAAAGGCAAACCAGTCGGAAGGCTGGGGCGCAAAGCCAAGGGCCAAACCGGCTGAGCCGGTGGGGTAGCCTGGTTACCGAAGGGACGATTGAGTTACGACGGTGGCGAGCCACGGTCTGAGGACAAGGGGAAGAGAGGCGCCAGGTGTGTGTTATGAGAGAACTCGTCCGGTCGTTCGTCAGGCGAGGGCTGCCGGTCGGCAGTCTTGCATCCGGCGCAGTTCGCAAGTCCTTTCCAACCCGGCCGTACGGCGGAGACGCCGCCGCACGCAGGCGGCCAACAAAACGTGGAGGTTAGCATGAAGAATCTGGCTCTGAAGATCCGTGGTTTCCTGGGTTCCGAAGATGGCGCGACCGCCGTCGAGTACGCCGTCATGGTCGCCTTGATCATTGCGGCTTGCATCACGACCATCAACATCTTGGGCACGGACGTGAACAATACGTTTGACAAGGTCAACCAGGCGCTGCCGACGTAGTCGCCGGTCGCCCGTTTTGCCACCATCGGACGGAAAACACGGTCGAAAGTCACCCATCGGTGCGGATCTCGTACCGATGGGTTTTTTCATGCGCCAGCAACCCGCATCTCGCGACGTTCACCGCATCGCCGCACGAACGGCATCCAGCACCTTGGCGGCGGCCACGTCCGGCGGTTCGTTCAGAAAGGCCCCCGCCGCCGCCTTGTGTCCGCCTCCGCCGAATTGTTCCGCGATGCGGCTGCAATCCAGTTCGCAACGACTGCGCAGGCTCACCTTGCACCCGCCCTGAGGCTGTTCGATCGTGAACACGGCGACCTGCGTGCCCTCGATGGCCAACGTCATGTTGATCACGTCTTCGGTGTCGCTGGGCAGGGCTCCCGCCAGGGCGTAATCGTCCTTCACGACGTAGCTGTGCACCAATCGCCCCTCGCGCTCGGCTTGGACTCGCGACAGGATCAACCCGCGCAGGCGGACGCGGCCGATCGTGTCCCGCTCGTACAACTGGGCGAAGACCTCGTCGGGACGAACTCCGGCATCGATCAGTTCGGCGGCCGCGCGATAGGTCGTTGCGCGGGTGGACGAGAAGCGGAACCAGCCCGTGTCGGTCGCGATGGCCGCAAACAAGGGAACGGCGATTTGGGGCGTCAACGGCACGTCCAGCTGGTGAGCCGCCTCGAGCACCAGCCGTCCGGTCGCTTCGACTTGCGGGTCCTTGAAGGCCAACGCCTGCAGATCATCCTCGCTGACGTGATGATCGACGACGATCTTCCTCGCCGCGCTCGACCGGACGACGTCGGCCATGGGACCCAGTTGCGCCCAGGCGCTGGTATCCAGGATCATGAGCACCTCGGTCCGCGGCAGTTGGCCCGCGGCCAGATCGCGTTCCAGGGCCAGAATCCGCCGTTGCGGATCGATGAAAGCCAGGTTGGGCGGCGTCGGCTGGCCGTTGACAATCAGCACTTCTTTGCCCAGGGCATCCAGCACCCCCGCCATACCCAATTCGCTGCCCAAGGCATCGCAGTCCGGACGAATGTGGCTGGTGAGCAGGAATGTTCGATGTTGGCGGACGATCTCGACAAACTTCGGCCAGTCGATGTTCATCAGTATCCCTTCCCGTGACAGCAATCGTGAATTCTGTTTGTGGTTTTATCGGTTTTTCGATTGCACCGCAATCCGTGGGGGACGAGCAGGGCACAGCCAGTCCAACGCGGGACCAGAACTTCCGCTGGATGAACCCGAGACCGCTTGATTCAACGCCGGAGTTTGCAGACAATGGCGGCTGTCCGGCCAGCCCAAAGCGAACCGGCTTCATCCGCCCTTCGGGGATTTCAAGGACACGCCCTGCCTGGAAGCCTATCTCACGTTGATGGAGAGGAGCCTGCGTATGAGCGCCGAAATGACCCGCCGCACGTTCTTGCGAGCAGCCGCTGGCAGCGGTATCGGGCTGGCCGTGGCCGGAGGTTCTGCTGTTCCGGCCGCGGACTCGAAGCCCCAACGCCAATTCAGGATGGCCCTGTCCTGCGGCCCGATTGGAGTCACGGCCACCCCGCGCGAGGCCATTGAATTGGCTCAGCAATTTGGCTTTGAAGCGGTCGAACCTGCTGCGGATTTCCTGGGCAAGCTCTCGGAGGACGCCCTGGCCGAACTCCTGGCCGAGATGAAGGCCAAGAAACTGGTTTGGGCGTCGGCGGGGCTGCCCGTCGACTTCCGCAACACGGATGCGGCCTTCCAGGATTCGCTGGCGCGATTGCCCGCGGTGGCTGGCGCACTGCAGCGCGCCGGCGTGACTCGCGTCGCCACGTGGCTCAGCCCCAGCCACGGTTCCCTCACCTACATGGCCAACTTTCGCCGGCACGCGCAGCGTCTGCGCGAGGTGGCAAAAGTGCTGGCCGACCACGCGATTCGGCTGGGATTGGAGTACGTCGGCCCGAAGACCTCTTGGTCCGCGGGGCGGTTTCCGTTCATCCACACGATGGCCGAAATGAAGGACTTGATCGCCGAGATGGGCTGCTCGAACGTCGGCTTCCTCCTCGACAGTTGGCATTGGTACACGGCTCAAGAGACGCCAGCCGATCTGCTCTCGCTCCGCAACGCCGACGTCGTCTGCTGCCACCTGAACGACGCCCCGGCAGGGCTTCCGGTCGATCAGCAGGTTGACAACCGTCGCGACCTTCCGGCGGCCACGGGCGTGATCGACCTGAAGGCGTTTCTCGGCGCGTTAGTGGAGATCGGCTACGACGGCCCGGTCATGGCCGAGCCGTTTCGTCCGGACCTGCGGACCCTGCCCCGTGACGAAACCCTGGCCCTGGTCGCCGGGGCGATGAAGAAAGCGTTGGCCTTGGTGGAGTGACGGCGCATCCCGCGCCGCGTTGCCTCGACCAAGACGGTCGCGGGGCCGGCGGGTCCAGACGGGCACGATGGCCGTGCCGGCTCTCCCGTCCGATGAAGTGCTGCCATGATTTCCCGTCTCTCTCCTACGGGTGGGCAATATGAACGGTTACGATCGGCGTTGTTTTCTGACCAGCACCGTTGGCGCTGTCGCGGCCGCCGCCCCTTGGCTTCCGCCGCGTGTGACGGCGACTGCTCAGCCCAGGCAGCGGATCAAGGTGGGCCAGATCGGGATTGGGCACAATAACTGGGTTATATGTATCGCAACAATCCGGCGGTTCAGTTTTGCCTCCGCGCGGTTCGCGAGGGTTGGCTCGGCCGGGTCTTCGAGGTTCACGCGGTCATGAGCAAGCAGCAGCCGTTGGCCTACCGCCGGTGGCTGTCGCAGTTTCGCGGCGGCACGATGTATACCTTCGGTTGCCACCTGATCGACCTGGTGGTGAGCATGCTGGGCAAGCCCGACCGGATCACGCCCTATCAGCGGCAGACGCACCCGGACGAGAACTTGTACGACAACGGACTGCCGGGCTATCGGCAAGTCGCGCTGCCTCCGATGCCGGGACGATACGACGACCAACTGATCGAATTGGCCCAAGTGATCCGCGGCGAAATCGCGAATCCCTACCCGCTGGCGCATGAACGGATGGTTCAGGAGGCCTTGCTTGCGGCCAGTATACCCGCCGGCATCGTCTTCGTTTCATGACTAGAGTCTCTTTGCCCGGAGAAAAGAATTGGTGAGGAAAGTTGATCGCGCGGCGGGAATCGCGACTCCGCTTGCCGTGCTCGTTTTGCTGTTGTGTTTGCCGGACCTGTTGTTGGGCCAGACGCTGGAGCACTGGCCGCAGTTTCGCGGGCCGGGAGGCCGGGGTATCGCCGGCGGGCCGGATCTGCCCGACCGTTGGTCTGCCAGCGAGAACATCGCCTGGAAGACGGACGTGCCGGGGCGCGGCTGGTCCTCGCCGATTGTGTGGGGCAACCGCGTGTTCTTGACGACGGCGGTCAACACCGGAGAACTGGAGCCACCCAAGAAGGGCCTGTACTTCGGCGGCAACCGTCCGGAGCCGCGCACGGTGCAGGAAGAGTACAAGCTGATTTGCCTCGACCTGGTGTCCGGCAAGACGCGGTGGGAGGAAACGGTCCACCGCGGCCAGCCGCGCAGCCCGATTCACCTGAAGAACAGCTATGCTTCGGAAACGCCCGTGACCGATGGCGAGCGAGTGTACGCCTACTTCGGCAACCAGGGGCTGTACTGCTTCGATCTCGAAGGCCACTCCGTGTGGTCCCGACGGTTCGAACCGCGGGCCACGCGCAATGGTTGGGGCACCGCCGCGTCGCCGGTGCTGTACGGCGACCGCTTGTACATCCTGAATGACAACGACGAGGAATCCTATCTGCTGTGCCTGGACAAGCGCACTGGCAGCGAGGTGTGGCGGGTCGTGCGCGACGAAGGAAGCAACTGGTCGACGCCTTTCATTTGGCAGAACGATCTTCGCACGGAAATCGTCACCTCGGGGACCGATAAGGTTCGTTCTTACGACCTGGAGGGAAAGCTGCTGTGGTGGTTCACGGGGATGTCGACGATCGCGATCGCGACGCCGTACACGGATCAAGGATTGTTGTACGTGAGTTCGGGTTATGTCAACGACGATCGGCGCCCTTTGTACGCAATTCGGCCAGGCGCATCCGGCGACATCTCGCTGCAATCCGGCCAGACCAGCAACCAGTTCATCGCCTGGTGCCAGCCGAAGGCCGCGCCCTACAACCCGACGACGCTGGTCTACGACGGGCGGCTGTATGTACTGTACGACCGCGCTATGTTGGCCTGCTTTCGGGCACTCACGGGCGAGGTCGTGTTTGAGCGCCAGCGACTGCCGCAGGGACTCCACTTTACGGCGTCACCCTGGGCCTATGACGGCAAGGTCTTCTGCCTGGACGAAGACGGCGTCACCTTCGTCTTGCGCGCGGGCGACAAGTTCGAACTACTGCACACCAACAGGCTGGCGGACGACGACATGTGCATGGCGACGCCGGCAGTCGTCGGCGACCGGCTGTTGATTCGCACGTCCGCCAGGCTCTACTGCGTCCGTCAGCCGGCCTCGCGAGAGCATCGGTATCCGCAGTCCGGAGAAACCACCCCAGCAGCTTGACTACGATCTCTGGATCGGTCCGGCGCCCGTGCACCCGTACCGCACGAATCTGGTGCATTACGACTGGCATTGGATCTGGGATTTCGGCAACGGCGAGATCGGGAACCTGGGGACGCACCAATTGGGCGTAGCGCGCTGGGCCATGCCCGTCGGCGCCGCGCCGCAGAGCGCCGTCAGCCTGGGCGGCCGCTTCGGCTACCGGGACCAGGGACAGACGCCCAACACCCAACTGACGGTCTTCGACTGCGGCGACGTCAAGCTGTTCTGCGAGCAGCGCGGCTTGGTCGACAGAAAGGCGGTCAAGGTGACCGTCGAATTTCACACCACCGACGGCGTGGTCAGGGAAGGCAAGTCCTTCGCCAAAGGCAAGCTGGACGGCGAACCGATTCCGGGCGCTCCGGCCGGCGGATTCGCCGACCTGGGGCGGCTCCATTTCCGGAACTTCATCGACTGCATCCGCAGCCGAAAGCGGGAAGGCCTGAACGCCGAGATTCTCGAAGAGCATCGGTCAACCCTGCTGGTCCACTTGGGCAACATCTCGTACCGCCTGGGCGAAGAGGTTCCCTTCGCCAAGCGGACGCAGGCCTTTGGCGGCAATCAACTGGCCGCCGGAGCGTTCGAGGACATGAAGCGGCACCTGGCGGACGCCGGCTACCTGGAGTTGGCCGGGCGTGCGTATCGCCTCGGCCGGACGCTGCGTTTCGACGCCCAAGCCGAGAAGTTCGCCGGCGATCCCGGCGCCGACCATCTGCTGACCCGGCCCTACCGCGGAGCCTTTCTGATGCCGGAGCAAGTCTGATCGCGAAAAAAGATCGGGAAAAATTGCCCGGTGCGCGGGCATGGTCGGGCGCCGAGACCATCACGGCATCGTCCGGCGGATGGCCTCCAAGCAGGCCGTGCCGGTTCGCTCCTCGGGAAGCAAGTAACAACCCTCCGTCCATTCGTTCCACGCATTGATGAGCACGGCGAAGGGCTGGCGCGGGTCGCGTTCGACGTGCTGGGCGGCTTCACGCAACAGCTGCTCGAACCGATCGGGCGTATTGCCGACCACGACGGGCACGTAAGGGTACTCGAGCCTCCCGGAAGTCGGTGCCACCGGAAACGGCCAAGGCACGTCCTTGGCGCAGCGTGGCGTAACATCCCAGCCGGTCGTGACCACCGGCAAGTCGACCAGCGGCGCGGTCGTCATCCGCTGCCAGTGGTCCCGATGCGCTTGCATGATATCCTCGTAGCGTTCGGTGAGGTCGGAGCCGGCTTTGCCGGCCGTGTGTACGTTGTATCGGCTCGTGCTCTGAAACCCCGCATCCTTGAGCACCGCCGCCGCCTTCGGATCGGCGACCATGCCGTTCCAGTGGATCGGCGGCAACCCGGCCTGGCGCAGCCGGTCATCCACTTTCTGCAACACCTGGCGGGTCTCTTCCGGCCCCCCAAGTTCCTGGACGAACCTCGTCGGCTGGAAGATGCTGAAGAAGAGCCGGCCCTCCACCCGCCAATAGTTCGGCTGCCGAAAGTAGTGCTCGACACAATAGTCCATCACGCGCTGCAAGTCGCGCGGCGAGTGACGCGAGGGCAGCCAGACGGTTCGCTCCTTGCCGAACTCCGGACAGAACTGGTCCCTGCGGTCATGGTTGGCCCACATCAAGGCGAACTTCATGCGGTCGCGATTGGCGGCTCGCAGGAATCCCTGCTCCAGGGCCTCCTGCATGTTCTGCACGCCGCTGTACCAGTACCAGTCATACAGGAATACGTCGATGCCGTGTTCGGCCGCCAGATCGATCTCCCGTGCACACCATTTCGGGTCGCTGTCGTCGAAGCAGCCCCAGGAGGGCTTCAGCGGCTGGTGATGTCCGGGAAACCGCGGGACCGCCGCCTTCAAGCCTTCCCATTCGCTCCAGCCCTCGCCTTTTCACGCGCTGCCGTGATCGTAGTTGTGCCAGTGAGGGTAATACACGGCCACCACCTCGGGGCGCCGCTTGCCGTTTTCCTCAGCAGCCTGGAGTGACCAAGCGCCGCCTAAAATCGTCAGGCCAACGGACCATGCGAAGATGCTCGTTTGCATCCCACGGAGCCGCAGACAACGATGGATGCGAGTCATGACATTGATCTCCTGTTACTGGCGCGCCAACGCAGGCCGGCGCCGGCGAGCCGATCAGCACGCCGACCGCAGGTCACCATTTTCTTCACGCAGGCTGGGCCCCGCAACCCGGCATGCGCGCGACGTGTGCATCTTGCCGACGAAGGGCCTCTCAGGGCTCCGTTTCCGCTGCCCGCACCGGGACGCCATCCACTCCGGGGCGGGCGAGGACGAAAATACCGTCCTGAGCCCATTGTTGCCGATACCCTGCTCGTCGGGCATCCGCCAAGATGAATTCCATTTTGTCAAGCGACTGTTGGAAACGCTCGCAGGTGTCCACCACGACCCAATCGAAGACCTCCGTGCCGCTTCGGCCGGAACCAGCCTCGGCACACAACGCGTTCCAGCGGGCGACGGCCTGCTCGACGGTCTCCAGGCGGCGGACATTCAACAAATGCGCGGCGACGCGACCGCTGGCCACGACGCTGGACTGTTCTGAATTCACCCGCGCCACGATCTCGTTCAACGCCCGGTGACTGGCGGTTCCAGAGCGCCGCGGGTTTTCCTCGCTGGGACCGCCGTGGATCTGGTAGGTCTGGGCACGCATGATGGTCAAGGTCGGGCTGCTCCAAGGCAGCGCCCCAAAGAACGTCGATGCCACCAGGCAGGATACCAGCGCCGCCAAACCCGCGGATCGGTCCCCGCCGGCCGAGACGGTTGCCTGCCCCGCGACCGCCGCTTGTCGCTGGGCTGCCAAACGCCGGGCGCCGGCGATCGCAGCCAACAGCAGGATGGGCAGCAGGGTCGTCACGTATTGAAAAGCGATCGACTTGGCCGGCGGATGATTCCAGCCCATCAGCAACCCGATGGGGAACACGGCGGCCAGCAGGATCAGACGTCCCTTGACGAGCACGGCCGGCGTCAGCGGCAGCAGGAATACGAGCAGAAACAAGATCGCGTCGGGACTCAACGCCTGGCTCCAGAACGCTTGGGGCCGCAACAGCGGCGACAGTGCGATCTCGACCCCCGAGTCGCCCAGGTTGGCGAAGCGTTCCGTCTGGTACTGGGTGAACGCCGCGTATCGGGAAATCAGGATAAAGGCCAGGGTCAGAACCGCCCAAATCGCCAGCCAAGCGCCGACCGGCAGGCGCCGGGCCACGGCCGCATCGGGACGGGATTCGCCGGAATCGGGCTGGCTGCTGCGTCCGCTCCACCACGCCTGGAACCCCAAGACGGCTGTCAGGCATGCCATGGCGACAATCACCGCTTCCTCGAAGCTGCACGCCAAGACGGCAAACCCGGCGGCCCACCCATAGCGGCGGGCCAGCAGCGCGGCCACCGTTGCGAACATCCACGGCAGGGCCAAACTGATGGGATGCCAACCGTAGGAGTAGTTCAGGTTCAATTGCCCCACTGCGGGAAAGGCAAGGTAGGCGGCGGCCCACAGGGCTGCAGCGGTCGAGTGCATACCCCAGGTCCGCGCGATGCGAAACACCACAGGAGCGGGGATCGCCAGGCAGAGCGCCTGCAGCAGCAAGAACAGTCTCGCGTCCGGCCACAGTCCCCACAGCGGCGCGAGCAAGGCCAGGCCGGGATTGAAGTGGTCCCAAAACGCGGGCAGGCTGGGCGTCTCCAGCAGGAATCCACGGCCCTCCCACGTGCTGGCGACGCGGTAGGCGAAATGCCCGAAATCGTGGTGGCCCAGCATGAATTCGTCGTACGCCCAGCAGCCCTGCCAATACCACCATCCGACCGCCGCTGCCGCCAGCACCCAGGTGACTCCCCACGGTATCCATTCCCCCAGCCGTGCCGCGAACCGCGTCGCCAAGCGGGCCGCGGACCGCGCACCGAAAGCCTCCGGCATCGCTGGCGCCGCCGGCGCTCGTTCCCCCGGTTCGCCGGGCCATTGCCGTGCCAGTGCGGACACGGCCGCCCCCGATGTTCCGGTTAGCAGCAAAGGCTCGAAAAACGTGTATTCGATCGGCACTCCCAGAGCACGAAGAAGATCCAGCAGGGGGACGCTGTAGGCGAACAGCAGCCATCGCCCAGCCGTGTCCATACCTCGCCCTTGACGCCGGGCGGAATATCCGCACAGGGCCGCCAGAGCGATGCTGACCAGCAGCATCGACACCAGTTTCCACGCCGGCAGGGCCAGGAGTCCCCAGACGGCCGGAGCGGAAGCAAGGACGTCATAGCCGACGATTTGGTGCTCGCGCGCGGCCACCAACGAGACGGCCCAGAACCAGCCGAAGCCGATGACGAAGGCCGAGATGGCCGCGCGATGCCGCGCTGGTCCGAAGGGCAGCGGAATCTTGTCGCGGTGCTTTTGTGACATACGGCCATCGTCCTGCGGAGTCGATGGGCCGTCAAGACGTTACGCCCGAAGGGCCTGCACACGAGCGTCCGCCCAAAAAAGAAAACCCCGCGACGTCTGAATCATCGCGAGGTCTCCAAGCCAAGAAGGTCGATCTGTTGCCGCCGCATCCCCGATCAGTAATTCGGCGAAGTGCCGGGATCGACGTTCCCCACCATGTGAAAATGATTGTGGTCCACGTAGATGACTTCCATCGCTTCCTCGTCGCGGAGCGTGTGCGGGATGGGCCAGCCGACCCGCGTCGTCTGAGTGTAGTAGATCGTACACTTGTAGTGGGCGTGGTGTAATTGGGCTGGCCCAATCAGGGGAACCATGCGCGGCGGATCGATGTAGTCCGCGATTTTCTCCTTCACGATCCGCACGTCATTGATTTGGATTTCGTGCAGGAAGGGCAAGCCGCCTTGGGTCGGCCGCGCTCGCTCGAACGCCCGCATCACTTCATCGTCGCTCGGTTCGTCCAGCGCCGTCGTAGGACCGCCTGCCGTGATCGGGCCCAGGATCGGGACGGAATCATAGCGCTCAGCTTTCCAGAAGTCGTCTTCCTTCGTTTTCTGAAAGTACGGACTGACGGGGATGGGAATGGCCAGCAAGCCCAGCGAATTGCCCTCCGTCAGATGGACGCATCCGGTGTTGCTGAGCGAAAGGCAAGCCAGCGTCAAGGAAAGCAGGAGAAGAGTGAATCTGTGCGACATGGACTTGTCCCTCGGTTTTCACGACCCTGTCTAACCCTAGATATCGTGTTAATTTGGGGGAAACTTGCGGTTTTTTCGGATTTTTCCGAAAAAGCCGGGCTTCTGGAGTCTCAACAAAAAACCTCCGCCGGAGCAGCTCCGGCGAAGGCAGGCACTGGGCGGGCGTCGCGAGGGCGAGTTACTTCGCCTTGAAGTCCAGGTTCCACCAGCCGTCATCCCACTTCAAGGTTACTTTCCGCCATCCCAACGGGACTTGCGGGTAGGGGTAGAACGGGCCGATGTAAGGCCAGGCCGAGGGCGAATACTGTTTGGGATACGTCACCGCCGCGTAGTTCGGGTGGGCGGCATAGGTCGGCCACGCATATCCAGGCAAGCTGGGATGATCGTAGCGAGCCGGCACAACGGCGTAACCCGGACCGGGCAACTGGGCCGGCGCCACCCCGGCAGCCCCGGAAACAGCGACCAGCGGTGCGGCTGCCATCGCGCCAGCATAGCTGGCCAATTGGTGCATCCCCAGCGGGCGCGGAGTCTGGTCCAGCGCAACCGCCGGTCTCGTGGCGGGGTAACTGGACGGGGCCAGCAAGCTGCCGGCATTTCCTTCGGCCGGCAGCCGCAGACCTGGCAGCGACGTCGCCTCGGGCAATTGAGCCGCCGTCTGAGTCAGGGCCGGCCCGGCAGACGGCGAAGCGGCGACAAGCTGGCTTTGCGGCATATTCGTCCGGCTGAACTGGATGGCAGCGGGCGCCTGCGGCGCAGCCAACACAGGCAAGCTCGCCGGAGTGACACCAGCGATATTCACGCCGCTAATGACGCGGCGGACGCCGGGAACCTGGCGGGCCAAGTCGACCGCCAGTTTCTCCTGTTCGGGCGTGCTAACCAGTCCCGTCAGCCACACGTCAGGGCCATCGACCTTGACGTTCAGGCTGGTGCCGCGAAGCGCCCCGTCCGCTTCCGCCGCCCGCAGACGCTGACTGAGATTCTGGGCGATGTTGGCCGGAGGTTCTCCCACGGTCAAATCGTTAATGACTTGACGCACGCCGCTGGTCTGGCGAGCGAGATCCAGCGCCATTTTTTGTTGAGCCGCCGAGCCGACGCGGCCCTTCAGCCAGACGCAGCCGTTCTCGACGTTTACGGAGATGCCGAACCCGTGCAGTTGTCCACTTTGTTTCGCCTCTTGCAGGCATTGGGTGATTGCCGCACCGATGCGGCGATCCTCGCTGGCCTGGTTCGGCTCCAGGGTGCCACTCGAACCCGCTTGATCGAGCCTGCTGGCGGTCAACAGCGGTGCCTTCGATCCGGCCGTCTCGTTACTCCCTGCTTTTTTCTCTTCTTCAAGGGCCTTGGCGACGTCTTGCGCCAGTTCCGCGTCGGACCGCTTGGACGGGGAAGGCGCCGCTTCGACGGTTTCGTTGCCGTCGCCGACCGACTGTTTGTTCATAGGTCGGTTCAGCAAACCGCCCAGAAGCGGCTTCCGAGCGGTCGTCGAACTCGCCGTGGATTCACTCGATCCGGCGTCGGATGAGGTGGGGGACGCTTTCACTTGGAGATCGTTCACCACCTCCTCAACGCCGTCCACGTGACGCGCCGCCTCGACCGCCAACGCTTCTTGCTGGGCGGAGGAGACATCTCCTTTGAGCGTGACCCTTCCTTCGGCAACTTTGAGGTTGATGTCGAAGCCCCGCAGGTTGCCTTCCTTCTGCTCCTGCTTCAAACGTTCTGCTACTTTGCGTGCGATTTCCTGATCGTCGGCCCACGTCCAACTGAGCGTGGTTGCGGTCAGAGCGAGAATCGCCGATCCAACAACTAGACGTCGCATGAGTGCCCTCCCTGAATAAACCTGTTTCATGCTGCTTGTCCGAAGTCCCAGTCGCTATTCGCCTTCGCTGTTCCGTCCCGATCAGGAGGCGTGGCGAAATGGCTTGAACGACGAACTTGCGGGGAATCCGGTCGCCTGGGTTCTGATACTCGGCCGTAGTCCTCCCAACGAAGTCTTGCCTTCACGCGGCCGTCCGAAAACGCCCCCCGCGATTCCTCGACGCGGCGCTGACGGCAAGCCGATTCCAGCGCAGTGAAGCCGGTCGACATCGTTGTCTCCGATAATACTTGTCGGTTGCGTATCGTGCCGAATAGCAGGTTTTTTTCGATTTTGCCGGTTTTCGGGGTCGTGCCTATCACGCCGGCGCCGCACGGCCGAAACATAATCCTCCCAGAAGAAAGGTTTTGTGGCGAAACGCACAAGTTGGCCACCGGTGGGACCCGCAATGGCCGCCGGGGAATGTGCTGGCGGAGCTAGCGGGCCAGCGACAGGACACGCCGACGGTGCGGAAGCACGCGATCAGGAGTTCTTGCGGGATGAGAAGCCAAACCGGCGCTACCGCCAAGCCGACGTCAACTCGTACAACGTCAGCGACACGGCGGTGGCCTCACCGCCTTCGGCGGTCAGTCTCAACGATCGGTCCGCGGGGTCGGGCAGAAAGCAGGAACACATCGTGACGAGCCCGTCGTTGGCAAAGATTTCGATCGACGTGCGGTCGACGAGCACGCGAAGTTTGATCCGGCCGTCCTGCGCTGCCAGCGGGGCGGAACGGCCCAGGCAGTGGAGCGCCGCGGCCTTGACGTCGTAGCGGACCGGCTCGCCGCGCACGTCCAGAACAATCGCCGCAACCTGGTCCTTGCCCAAGGCGAATTCCGCACCGATGTCCCACAATTCGCCCTCCAGCGCAGACAGCGGGTTCTCGCCGGGACGCAGTTTCAGGTCGGTCCAAGCATGTTTCCTTCCTCGCAGCGACTCGATCTCGCGGACCGGCAGCATGTGCAGCCGGGGGCCTTCCGGCGTGGTGCGCAAGGTCAGTTCGCGAGGGAAGCTCATCTGCTGATTGAACGGCATGTCCGGGTACTTGCCGCCCGCCATCCAGGAAATCTGGATTCGCCGCCCGTCCGCGCCGGGGATGTCGCTGTACGTCTGCGCCGCGTAATCGTTGCCGCCCCACAGCGACTTGATCGGTTCCGTCTCCGGCTGGAATTTCGTGCCGTCGAACGTCCCCAGCCGGTAATTGCCGTTCGCGCCCCAGAACAGCCACTTGACCTGCTGCTCCTGGCCGTCGACCGCGATGGAAAAGAAATCCGGGCACTCGCCCGATCCCGGCATGGACACGTCGCACAACCGGGTCCACTCCTTGAGGTTCGGCGAACCGAACAGCGCGTAATCGTTCTGGTCCAGGTACAACGCCATCACCCACTTCTTGGCCGGCTCGTGCCAGATCACCTTGGGATCGCGGTTGCTGCCGGCGATGTGCTTCAGCACCGGGTTCTTGTCGTACTTGGTCCACGTGCGGCCCCGGTCGTTCGAGTAGGCGATGCTCTGCGTGAACGGATTTCCGGCTGAGGTGTAGATGCAAACGATCGGTTTTTCGCTGCCCGTTTGGAAGCCCGCCGTATTCTGGTGATCGACCACGGCCGAACCGGAGAAAATCGTGCCCAGGCCATCGGGGTGGATGGCGTGGTCGAGTTGCTGCCAGTGTACCAGGTCCGGGCTGACGGCGTGGCCCCACGTCATGTTGCCCCAATTGATTCCCGTGGGATTGTGCTGGAAGAACAGGTGGTATTCGCCGGCGTAGTAGACCAGGCCGTTAGGGTCGTTTGTCCAATTCTTGGCCGGCGTAAAATGGAATTGCGGACGGTAGGTTTCTTGATACAGCCGGTCGACGACAATCAGCACGCCTTCCGGCTGGTCGGACAATCTAACGCTCGCGCCCAACGGGCAGGTACCGTCCGGCGCCGGCAGTTCGGCCACTCGCAACTGGACACGCCGGCCTTTGAGTTGCGACACATCCCAACTCAAAGCCGAGGCCTTCGGCCGCCCCTGACCGACGGCCTGCCGGACCGGCTTGCCGTCGATCTGCAAGCTGATCTGCGTGCGGCCGGCCTGGCCGGGCGCGAAGCAGAAGTTGAGGTACTCGCGGTCGATCTCCAGATCACGGACCGTCTCCACCACCCCGCTGCGACGGTTGGACTGCACGATGTGATCGACGTTGATGTGTCCCCAGCCGCCGGTCTGCTCGTCCACAATCTGAATCAAGGCCGCCTTACCCGCCAGATCGCTGACATCCCAGGAGTGCCAGTCCAGTCGCTCGGTGCCGCCCGGTTTGTCGTTTGGTCCTGTGGCGGTGCGGACTGCCTGGCCGTCGATCAGCAAGTTGATGCAGGTCTTGCCGGGGTGCATCCCGCCGCCGAGAAGAAAGTTGATGTACTTTCGCTCGATTTTGATCGGCGGGGAAGTCAGCGTCCCTGTCGTGCCGTCCCCGCGGTAGAAGCTGTTCACCAGGCCCTTGCCCTCGAAGCCGGACACCTCCATCTGGTTCGGCAGCGTCCCGCGGGCCGGACCCGGTCCAAAGGCTTCGCCCGTGGCCTGCCAGTCACCGTAGTCCGGACCCTCAAAATCGGCGATCAGGATGTCCGGTTCGGCGGCCAGGATGGGCCAGGAGATGAACAACGGCAAGATCGCAGCCAGTTGTCGCATGGGGGTGGTCCTTATCCGATGTCGGAAATCGAGTACGATGACTTCGCAGGGTTCGAGGAATAATTGTCCAGCGCTTCTTGCAGATCATCACACGGAGTGTGATGGCTACTTTGACGAGTTGTTTCTCGAACCCTGCTTGCCGGCCAGGTTTTTGTTGACTCGATGGTAATCCTTGCGGCGGTGGTTCACAACGCGGCCAGACAAGAAGCTTTCCGGAAAAAAGCGAAATTGCTTTTGGCCCGCGACTTGCTGCATATAATTCTTCAACGGCTTCGCGAATGCAGCTTCCGCTCTTTAACACGGAGACAGACCCATGTATCGCAAATCGCTTGTTCTGGCGCTCGTCGCGGCGATCGGGACCACGTTGTTCGGGGCGTCCTTGGCGACGGCCCAACGCTCACGCCGCCCTGAGTCCAGGCCGCCGGAGGGGGCGGACGCGCCGCCGGTGCGCGAGCGTCCGGACGCGGGCCCCCAGGCCGGGCCCATCGACGCCCTCAGCCGAGACTCCCGTGAAGGTTCCGAGGACGGTTGGCCGGGCGGAATGGAAGAACGATCCGCCGCACCCGGCCAGGCACGAATTCTCCCGGGCATGACGTGGCCGCCACGGTGGTGGCTGGGGGTCTACGTCTACGATACTCCCGCGGGCGTGGTCATTACGCGAGTGGTTCCCAGCAGCCCTGCGGCACGTGCAGGTCTGGAACCACGCGATCGCATCGTCACGGTCGAAGGTTACCAGGTGGGTTATGTCCATCGCCGTTTATATGCCCTGGGACCCGAGTTGCAACAGCGGGCCGATCGGAGCGGCGAAGTGCTCCTGCTGGTGCAGAATTGGCGGAACGGCGAATTGACCAACATGCAGGTCCAATTGGCGCCGTCGCGGATCCGCACGCTGGATCGGTCCGCGCCACCTCCGCCTCGGGAGCACGAACCCCAGTAGCTTTTCCGCGCGTCAGCGGCGTGCGGCAGCGACAAAGTGTGCGAAAGGGCCACAGGCGCGCAGTGCGCGCCGGGCCAAAAAGGGCCGGTGTACTTCTCTTGTCGGGGAGAATTCGTTACAGTCCAAGAAGTGCCAGCCCGGATGATTCACAAGGAAATCGTAGCCTCGAAACGTAACCGTCGCGAAACCTGAATTCTCCTGAGGCCAGACCGATGATGCCGACCGTAGGCCCCTTTCCCACCTTGCGCACCGAAATCGCCGGAATCCCCGTCGTGGAACTGGCGCGGCGGTACACGACGCCTTTTTACGTGTACGATGCGGCCAAGATCGTGGAACGGATCGCGGATTTGCACGCCTTCGACGTCGTTCGCTACGCTCAAAAAGCTTGCTCGAATCTGGCGATTCTCGATCTGGTGAGACGATCCGGCGCGATGGTGGACGCGGTGAGTGCCGGCGAGATTCGCCGCGCCCTGGCGGCCGGCTACACGCCCCAGGGCGATCCTCCGCCGATGGCCTACACCGCCGACATTTTCGACGCCGAGTCGCTGGATCTGGTCCGCTCGCTCGACATCCATGTCAATGCCGGCTCGCCCGACATGATCGAGCAATTGGGCGAGATAGCCCCAGGGCGAAACCTGACGTTGCGGATCAACCCCGGCTTCGGACACGGACACAGCCAGAAGACCAATACGGGCGGGGAGCAATCCAAGCACGGGATTTGGCACGAGCAATTGGAGGAATGCCTGCGTCGCGCCGAGCATCATGGATTGTCGGTCACGGGCGTCCACATGCACATCGGTTCGGGCACGGATTTGCAGCACCTGGCACAGGTCTGCGGGGCGCTGGAAAAGGCCGCTCTGAGCGTCGGCCGGACCGTGACTTCGATCAGCGCCGGCGGCGGACTGCCCGTGCCCTATCACGAAAACCAAACCTACGTCGACTTGGACGAGTATTTTCGCCTGTGGGACGAGACCCGCAAACGGCTCGAACGTGCTTTCCGGCACCCGGTCCGGCTGGAGATCGAGCCGGGGCGCTACGTGGTAGCGGAGAGCGGCTGCCTGGTCACTGAAATCCGTGCTGTGAAACGCATGGGACGCAATCTGTTCTACCTGGTCGATGCCGGCTTCAACAATCTCGCACGGCCGATCCTGTACGGAGCGTACCATCCGATCGCCGTCGCGCCCGCGGACGGCGACGATCGCCGGCCCGTGCAGAACGTGGTCGTCGGCGGACCCCTGTGCGAATCCGGCGATATCTTCACGCAAGAGGAAGGCGGATTCGTCTGCCAGCGCGAACTGCCGGCGGCGGGGGTCGGCGACTATCTGGTGATCGGCTGCACGGGCGCCTATGGGTATGTCATGGGCTCGAACTACAACTCCAAGCCGCTGGCTGCCGAGGTGTTGATTCGCAACGGCCACGATCACCTGATCCGCGAACGGCAGACATTCGAGGACATGGTGCGGGGCGAGATTGTGCCCTGACGCTAGATGAACAGCCACGTCCGCACGGCGTGGATCAGGTCGTGCAGCCAGACATAGCCGAGGGGGCGGCGGCCGCAAGCGATGCGGGCCACAACGCCCGCGCCGGCCCGCCGCTGCGGGATGTCCGTCTCGTCGATATCGACGAGGGCCGCGACCGACAGTTGCCGGCGGTCGTCCGGTTCAGTGATCTGTGCCACCCGCTGAAGCCGGCCCGTGTAGGTTCGGGCAGGTTCCGTCGCCAGGACATACGAAACGGTCATTTCCGAGTTGGCGTGTTGGCGTGCGTCCAACACCTCCCCCGCATCGTGATCCGGAATATCGAGTTCCAGCACCCACGGGCCATTGGCGTCGGCCACCGTCATCAATCGCTGCCCGCGTTTTACCGGGCGCTGCTGCAGGGACTGGACCAGGTCCCACGTCAGGACTTGTCCGGCGATCGGGCTGCGGATCTGGAGCGCGTCTCGCTCGGCGTCCAGGATCTGCTTCTGCTCCTGGAGGCTGGCGACGAGTTTTTTCAAGCGTTCTTCTTCGGCGCTTTGCTTGGCGTACTCATCGCGCTGTTCGGCCGTCAACGGGTTGGCGCCCAGCCGCGAGGTGCGGATGGCTTCCAACTGCTCGGTCGTCGTCTGGATTTCACCCAGCAGTCGAGCGTGCTCGAAGTCCAGTTCGCTGCTGTGGAGCGTGGCCAGCAATTGCCCGGCGGCGACGGTCTGGCCGTGATCGGCGTGCAACTGCTCGATGCGGCCGTCTCGCGGAGCGAAGATCCGCCTTTCCTGCTCGGGCTTCAACCGGCCGTGGCAGGTCACGCGAAAATCGGCGGGAAAGAAGACCAGCACCGCGAGGATGGCGACCAGCGGCAGCGACCACAACACGGCCCGGCTCGCCCGGCTCACGGAACACCAACGTCCCACACGCTCCCACAGCCGCACGGCCGGAATGCGCTCATAGCGCTGGGCTCGTGTCAACGCGAGTCGCGCCTGCCGGCCCAGGGTCGCCAGCGTCGCCCGGCCGGCGATCGCAGCGGGCTGGGAGGCAAACGACTCCAGCACCACCGCGCCGACCGGTGCCACCCACGTTTCCCCGTTTTGCTCGGGATCGACCAGCGGAAGCACGACCAGCGCTCGGACGTGGGATTGGTCGACGTACTCGTCGATGCACGTCTGGAGTTCGGGTGGTACTGCGTGCCCGGCGACGCCGAAGAACAGCGGTTCACCGAGCACTCCGACGCGCTGGACCAGTTGCTCCAGTTGCCGCACGGGCGTGGCTCGCGGATCGAACGCATCCAGCCCGCTGATCGCTTGCACGCGCAGCGTGCCGCGCCGGCCGGCGGCGACGGACACGCGATCGCAGCCCAGCAGCCGGCGGGCCTCGTTGGCCACGGCGTAGGCGACGCCCCGCAGGTCCAGTCGCCCCTGCAGTTGCTCGCAGAACTGCTCGATGCGGCTCCACTGCGCTTCCCGCTGCTGCCATTCCTTGAGCCGGGCGCGGCGATGGAAATCGGCGGCCAGAGAGCACAACGTCGCGAGCACTTCCAGGTACGTGCGGACCGCGTCGGGCGACATGCCGGGCCGCGCACAGACCTCGACGACGCGAATCACGCGTCCCTCGATCGCAACGGGACAGGCCAGCAACAGAAACGCCGACGCGTTGATCGGTCCGGCCCGGTCAGCGGCCCCCGGCGGTGCGGTCTGCGCTTGGCCGGACGCCCGGACCTGCTGCAGGAATCGCGCGTGTCGGCGCGCTGCGTCGCCGCCGGCCGACCACGGCGTTTCCGCCGGACCCGCTGCCCAGATCGGCTGACACGCTTCCTCGTCCGCCGTCCAGACGGCACCGCCCGCGGCAGCCCCGGCGCGCATCGCGTGATCGAGCAACGTCGCGTAGAACCGCGGTTCCTCGACGCCTGCCTCGATCAACTCCTCGACCGCATCCACGAGGCCGTCGATCTGCCGCCACGTTTCGTCATGCCCTGCAGGGCCGGCGGTGGGTTCAAACATCGGTTGTGTTTTGGATTCTGGTACTTGGATTTTGGATCTGTTTTGGATTTCGGGGTTCGGATTTCGTGCGTTCGAATCTGGATTTGCCTACAGCGTCTCCTCAAGGGCCTCGATCACCTCCGCCATCGACGACCAGCGATGATCGGGCGCGGGGGCCAGCATCTTCTGGTACACCGTTTCCAGGGCAGCCGGCGCTTCCGGCCGCAGGTCCCGTAGGGGCGGGGCCGATGGGTTGCCTGCGTCTGCCGCTTCGCCGGTCCGCCAGTCCGGCGGCAGCATGGCTTGACCGGCCAGCAGCGCGAACAGCGTGCAACCCAAGCCATAGACGTCCGTACGCGCATCGATCGGGTCGCCGCCCGTCAATTGTTCGGGAGCCATGAATCCGGGCGTGCCCAGAATGTGGCCCACTCCTTCGTATCGATCAAGCTCACTCGGACCTGGACACCAGGCCCGGCCCCAGCCGATGAGCTTGACGGCGCCGGCCCGGCTCAACAAGAGGTGGGCCGGGTTGACGTCGCGATGGACGGCGCCGTGCTGGTGAGCGTGAGCCAGCGCCCGCGCGGCTTGCACGACGTAGCCCACGGCGGTCGCGATGGTCAGCCTCTCGCGCACCAGCAGGCCGGCCAGCGTGCGTCCATCGACGAACTCCATGATCCGGTAGTGCAACCCGTCGATCTGTCCGGCTTCGTAGGTCCGCGGGATGTTCTGATGATCGAAGGCCGCGGTGAGCGCGGCTCGGCGCCGGAACCGGGCGATCGCCTCCTCGGAAGTGGCGGACGAGGACAACACCTGGATGGCGGACCAGCGATCCAGATAATGGTGCCGAGCCTTCAGCACCTGGCCGGTGTGGCTGCGGCAGATCCGGTCCACGATTTCGTAAAAACCGAACGCCTTGCCGTCCCACTCGCGGGCGGACAGGGACGCCTGAGCCCCGCCGGGCGCTCGACTTGCCGCTTCCTGCTGCTCCAGACGCGTGTCGTCCTCTTGCAGACGAGCCAACACCGCCTGCAATCGCTCGCAATCCGAACGGCCTGCGAATTCGGCCCAAAAGGTCTCCGCGTCGCCGGCCGGCGGCGGGGAGTGGCGCGGGGCCACCGCTTGCTCCGTCGACACGGCGTCCAGGCGAAACACGGTCTGGCCGATCTGGAAATCCTCGCCGGGACCGACGGTGAATTCCTCCAGGGCTTCGCCGCGGAGATAGACCGAATTGCGAGCGGTCGTCAGCCGCCGTACCCGGAGCCGGTCCTCCTCCAGCACTAAGTCGGCGTGTTCACGCGAGATGCGCATGTCCCACGGCACCGACCAGCCGATCTTCGGCGCTCGGCCCAGGCGGATGACTTCGCGCGGAGGCAGTTGCCGGCGCCACGTCTGCTTCACCCCGGGTCCAATCGCTAAGAACTCGTACACGTTCGATCCTTGTCTTGGGCCGGTTTGCCGGGAACCGGGTCCCGCCGGCGAAATCAAGCGGCGGGCCGTGCCGCGATGACATTTCCTGTCTCTGTAGTGTAACCTACCGGCGTTGGAAATCCTACGAAAGCACCGGTCCGCCTGCTTGCCACGACCCGGCAACAGTGCGAAAATCGAGAATGCGGGATGTAACTGGCAAACTTCCTTGGTTTCGACTTCTTGTCCCGCCTCGCCCAAGTTTACTCAATTCCACGTAGAGTGTTCCCATGGCCGTCACGAGCGTTGATGAGTTCTTCAAGCTGCTGGAAAAGAGTTCGTTGCTTTCCGCGGAGCAGTTTCAAGCTGCGCGTCAGCAGTTGCGCGGTGAGAAGGACCCCAAGACCGTCGCCCGCAAGCTATTGGCGGCAAGCCAACTCACGAAATGGCAGGCGCTGCAGTTGCTCAACGGCCGTAGCGCGCTGACCATCGGGCCCTACCGGCTGCGCGACGCCCTGGCCGGCGACAACGTGGCCAGGGTGTTTCGGGCTCAACACGCCGAGTCGGGGCAGCTGGTCGAGTTGCGGTCGCTGTCGCGAGGTCACGCGGCGGAGCGACCCGAGGCGTTAGACCAGTTCGTCGCGGACGTGGAGAAGACGGCGGGTTCCTCTGGCCGCAAGGTCCTGGAAGTCCATCGACCGGACGGCAAGGATGAGACTTGCTACGTCGTGCTGGAGGAGGCCGGCGGCGGCGCCACGACTGCGGCTGCGCCCTCCGATTCGTCCGCCGGCACGGAGGCCGCGGCAGCCGCTGCTGCCGGCCAGGCGAGCGCGGACAAGCCGGCAGATGCCTCTGATGAAAAGCCTGCGGTGCAAGAGAACGCAGCGTCGCCCCAGAAGTCTGCAGCCGCTTCTGCCGTGTCGGAGCCCCGCCCCCCCAGGTTGAAGCCCAAGGTGAAACCGGCGGAGTCCGCGCCGGCACAGGCCGAGGGCGATTCGGCCGAAGCCAAAGACAAAGCCGTGCCGGCGACGCCTGCGGAACCGAAAGTGGAGATCAAGATTGCAGGGCAGGACACGGCGGTCGCCGTCCCCGCAACGCCTGCCGAGTTCAAGATCGCCAGAGGGAAGCGGCGGAAGAAGCCCGCAGCAGCGGCGGCGGGCGCCGCTGCAAAGCCTGAAGCCGCTGAGGGCGACGCCACGGCGACTGCCGCATCCAAGCGTGCGCTCTCGCCGGCATTGCTCATCGGCGGCGCGGTGGGCGGAGGCTTGCTGCTGGTGGCGGCGGTCGTGGTCGCCTGGCTTCTGTTCTTCCGCAACGGCTCTCCTGAAATCGCCGACGCTGGCGGTGGCGCGCCGCCCGTCGCGCAGGCGCCGGAAACTCCCGAGGTAGACGCGGCGAAGCCTGCCGAACCGGCGGAACCCGCAGTCGCCGAACCGGCCGATCCCGTCGTCTCCGATCCGGTCGTCGAGGTCCAGCCCGCCGCGCCTGCCGTGGCCCAGCCGAAGCCCGAGGCCGCGGCCGAACCGGCGGCCGCCAAGAGTGAACCGGCCACACCTGAAGCACCTGAGGCCAAGCCCGCCGAACCACCTGCGGGTACGGCCGCAGAGTCCAGCAAAGAGCCGGCGGAATCCAAACCCGCGACGGAACCGGCCAAGATGGATGTCCCCGAGACCGAACCGGCTGCCAAAGAACCGACTGCCAAAGAAGCGGCTGCCAAAGAAGCGCCAGCCAAGGAGCCGGCCGAGAAGGAAGCCGAAAAAGAAGCCGAGAAGAAGCCGTCCGCGCCGCCTCCGGGCAAGAAACCGTTTGCCGATCTGAAGCCGCTCGCCACCCTCCCGGACGTCTCCGATACCAATCCCGTGGTGCTGGGACGCGTCTACGTTCCGGCGAACGAACTGTGCTTCCTCAAGCTCCGCGGCGGCGAGAAGGCCCGCAAAGGGGTTCAGCACCTGGTGATGAAGAACGCCAATGAAGGTTTGGCTGACAAAGACTGGGAGATCTCGGTTCGCGACGTCGGCGGCGCCGAGACGATCGTCGCCTTGCTGAAGCTCAACGACCAGTCGCAGCTGGTTTTTCAGTGGGGTCCGAATGCCAAAGCACAAGACCTGTCGCCGTACATGTGCAACTGCGTCCTAGCCCTGACGTGCGCGGGCGAATCGAAGGCCGTCACGTTCCGCGATTCGACTCCGGTGGAACCGCTGACCGTGGATCTGTCCAAACCGCTCAGCAAGAAAGATTGGCCGATCAAGTTCTGCCCCGATCCGGAAGCCGTGCGGTTCCAGATCACGGGCGTCCAAGGCGCCAAGTCCACGGTCGATCCGGCCGAGCCCGCTCCCGCCAAGAAGGAAACGGCGTGGGTCAAGATCGAGGATGGCGGCGGAATGCTGTCCCTGAAGATCGATGCCAGCCTGACGAACGACTTCCAGCTGACCGCCTCGCCACACATCAAGCTCTCTCAGGAGGCTCCCAGCCCCAAAAAGTTCGTGCGGAAGATGTTTGAGAACGACCTCAAGACGGTGCAAGCACAAAGCGAGGCGATCAAGCAGCGAGTCCAGGCCATGCAGCAGTACGCAAAGGGCCCGGCCAAAGATGCGAAGCAGGTCGAGCAGAATCTGCCGGCTTTCGAGTTGGACGCCAGGAACGCGGAGACACTCGTGCAGAACATGAAGAGGATCGACGACTTGTTAAAACGGCTTGGCGAGGGCATGAAGATCCAATTCCGCGTCTTCTACGACGCCGACTCGACGGAAGTCGTCCTGCTCAAGTCCGGATGATGCGGCGAGCTACCGCAACCGGCCCCGCGAGGCGCGGGCGTCTTGGGGGGCCAAACGCGACGACTCGTCGAGCTTTTTCTGATACAGCGTCTGCTCTTGCCGAAACTGGGCGAGCCGGCCGGCCGCCAGGTCCTCGCCTGCGACCAACAGACGCAATCGGTCCGGTAACTCGGACGCCAGGTTAGGATTGGCTCCGACTTCGAAGAGTTGCACGACGCCGCGCCTGTCCAGCACCACGACCGTCGGCGCATAGGGGATCTTGAATACGTCGCGGCCGAAAGCCTCCAGGTCGCGGACCAGCGGCGCGGTGCTGCCCCAGCGGTGCGCCAGCGACTGAACCTGCGCATGGCTCACGCTGGTCGGCTCCGTACACACCGCGTAACACGCGACCGGCACCTCGGTAGGCAAGGTCTTGCGGACTCGTTCGAGGTCCGCCAGCGCCGCCTGCGAAGCGGGATGATCGTTGAACCAGACGAGGACGGCGATCTTGCCCAACAACGAATCGCGAGTCAGCAGCTCGCCGGTCAAGTCCGTAAAGTGAAAATCGCCCGGCAGTTGCCCAATCAGCTCCGAGGACAGCGGCTGCGGCGGCAGCACGAAGCGGCTTACGGTTCTGGCCGACTGGGGAACGGCAAACGAGAACGCCTCGTCCGCAACCTTCTCGTTCACTCGAGCCCCAACAAACTCGGCCGTCAGACTTACGTCCGTGCAGTTCCCGGCGGCCATCTCCCGCGCGAGGCGGTCGGCGGGGTACTCCAACCGCAACAGCAAGTGCGACTGGCGATCAACCCAGAACACCAACTGGCCATCGGCGAGTTGGAGTTGAACCCGGTCGCAAGCCCGATCGCCGATCTTGCCTTCGTCCAGCAATTCGACACCCTTTCCGGATGCCAGTAATTCTGTCAGTGGCGATTCGCTCAACAACAATTCCAGCGTCACCGGCGGGCCGCCCATGCCGCTCGACATCACATCCAGCATCAGTTGGTCTTCGTAGATTGTGTCCAGGCCAAGCGTGGAGGGTACTTCGCGGACCACGATCTGCCCGTCCATGTCGTTCGATCCTGGATCTGCGATCGCCGCGCGGAGGCGGCGACCGTCGCTGAGGAGCGTCAGTTGGTAGGCGCGCAGCGACAGCTTGTTGGGACGCACCAGGGAGACGGCGAACGGGCCTTCGTCTTCCAGCGGCTGGCCCTGCTGCCGGTACTTGAGCCGCACCACGGCTTGGTCGCTGTAAGATTTGGCGTCTCGGTAAGTCGCCACCATCCGCTGCAGGACCTGCTCGGCCGGCGCCAGCGCCGGCGCTGGCTCCGCGTCCACCTTCTCCAGCGGCGGAGGCGCTTTGCCGCAGCCTGTACTGAAGAGCGTCAAACCGCCCAGCAGCAGCGACATCACGACGGGTTGAATCCGGATCGCGAAAACTCGAAATGGCATAGCGCACCTGTGGCCGGCGGCGGCCCGACGGCAGACGTATGGGAGGCACGGCAAAAGACTGTGAATCTGTATCGTCTAAATCGATCGGGCGACTTTGATCGGACTCTGCGGGCTCTCGATCGTAAGACCGCGGAATGCTAGCTGCAGGAGAATACAGGGAAGATGGAACAGGCTGACAGAAAGACGGGGTGACAGAAAAATGGGGAACTGAAGAACCAAGGGAATAATGGATCTCCTATTCCATCATTTTTCTGTCGCCTAGTTTTTCGCCTCGTCAGCAGAATTCGTGGGTGAATTCTGGTTCGGGAAGATGCCCAAGTTG
>CAZAQY010000103.1:8288-25644 GCA_964486845.1 uncultured Pirellulaceae bacterium | reverse complement strand
GCCGTGGCTTGTTCGATCATGGCCAGCGTTTCGTCGATTTGTTCGGTGCTGACAAAGCCGATCGTGAAAGCGTCGACCGTGCCCAGGCCGAGCACGTACTTGAGCGACTGCAGGCGTTTTTCCGCGGAATCGAAACCGGTCTCGCCGAAGATTTTCATGCCCAGCACGCCGTGGCCGCGGTTGTGCATCTTCTTGATTTCCGCCGCGACCTTTTCCGGCGTGTCGTCCATCTTGTCCCCGAACGGATTGATCCGCACCAGGTGCACGTCGATCCAGTCGCACTCCGACGACGTGACCAGCGGCGGATAGCCGTGGCAGGAAACGCCGACCGCGCGGACTCGGCCCTTCTCCTTGGCTTCGTACAGCACGTCCATCACGGGCCGCATGTCGGCGTCCCAGCCGCCCTTGCTCATGCAGTGCATCAGCAGCGTGTCCAGGGTCTGCACGCCCAGTTCCCGGCGAAACCGCTCGATGTCCGCTTTGGCCACTTCCGGATGCTTGGCCGTGGTCTTGGTTTGAATGAAATACTTGTCGCTGGAAACGCCTTTCAGCGCGACGGAAACCAGGTAGTGCATACGGTACATGTCGGCCGTGTCAACGTAGCGAAGGCCGCAATCCAGCGCGTGACGCACCAGCTTGGTGAAGCCGGCTTCGCCCAGCGCCCGCTGTTGGCTGCCCCCGACCGTTCCCGTGCCGATTCCCAGGATGGTCGTCTGAATGCCGCTCTTGCCCAGCGTCACGACGTCCGATCCTTTCTTCTTGATCCTCGGCGTTTCTTCCGCAGCCCGACCCAACCGACCCGCAAACGCCGCGGCTCCCGCAACTGCCGTCCCCAACACGAATTGACGACGTGAGATCGTAGCCATGAGTAGTTCCTTTCCGCATGTAGAAAATCCGCGTGATTGATTGACGCATGAACGGGTATTAGTGTACCAAATCGGCGCGGGAATACAGCGCGGATGGGCAAGAAATGTCGACGCGTCATTCCAACGCGATTCCGGTCGCGGCGGGAACCGATCCGGCAACGCAGGCCGAAACGGCTGCCCGGTTCGCGGAGAAAGATGGGAATAACTGACAGAAAGATGAGGTGACAGAAAGATGAGGTAATGGAGCACTCGTGTTTGCACAAAGAATCAACGACTTGTTCTCTTGCACCTCCTGGCACGTCATTTTTCTGTCACCCCATTTTTCTGTCAGCCTTTTCCGAGCTTTTTTCTGGTAGAATCGGCGAACGTCGTGGCTTCCCTTGAGGATTGCCGCAGTAGTGCGGGGAACTGGTGTCCAATCGTTGCTGTTTCTTGCCTGGAGAACAATGCCATGCGTTGCTTGTTGCTGAATCTGGCGGCGGTTGTTGTTCTGTTGTCTTTCTCGGTCCGCGCCGAGGTGGCCGCTTCGGAGGCGTCCTCCAAAGTCTGCCAACTGATACCCGCGGACGGCAAGGTGGGGTCGCTGGACGGTTGGAAGTCGTTCACCAACGTCAAGAAATCGGCGGCAGTGGAAAAGCCGACAGGCGAGTGGAACCACTACCGGATCATCGCCGAAGGGCCCGTGGTGACGCTGGAGATCAACGGCCAAATCGTGAACCGCGCGACGGCCTGCGAAACGGCGCCGGGGAAAATCCTTCTGACCGCCGAAGGCTCGGCCATCGAATTTCGCAACGTGCAATTGCGGACGATTGACAAGCCGTGAATGCCGCCCGCGGGCTACGGGAGACGCCGATGAAGAAATCGCTCAACGCCACTCGCAACACGTTGCGCGTCGCCGCCGTGCAGATGAAGTCCGCAGACTCGATCGAGGGCAATCTGGCCAAGATCGAGCAGGCAACCAGTCAGGCGGCCCAAAGTAGCCATCTCGCTCCGCGAGATGAAAAGCACTCCTCTGGGGGAATTGGGGAACCTGAGGGACTGGAAGGCGAACCTGTTGACCTTGAGCCAATCCGGCGAATTGGATAAAAGGTCTGTCCGGGAAACTACCTGCTTTCCCGGATGCGCTGTCTGCTAGCAGGACCCTATCGGTTTCGCCTCAGAGTGGCTGCGATGCGCGCCCTTGGATTACTCTTGGTCTCCGCCTGGCCCATGATGGCCTCCGTTGGCCGTGCAGAGACCGAGTTCCCCTACGAAGTCACCATTCCGGCGGGGGGCGTCGAATTGCGCAGCGGGCCCGACCCGTCGTTCTATGCGACGGATCGCTTGCCGGCAGGCGAACGGATCGAGGTCTACCGCGAGGAAAAAGACGGATGGCTGGCGGTGCGGCCGCCATCGGGTTGCTTCAGCCTGGTGGAACGTCGCCAGTTGAAAGCTAGCGACGAGGCAAACGTAGCGGTTGTCACGGCGGACGACGTGCTGTGTTGCGTCGGTTCGCGTGTCGATACCGTGCAAGCCTACGTTTCCCAAGTGCGGTTGCGGAAAGGCGAACGGGTTGAATTGCTGGACAAGTGGGATGCTGAAGCGGAATCCACCGCCGTCTCCGGCGAAACGGCTTGGTGCCGTATCTGGCCGCCCGCCGGCGAGTTTCGTTGGGTGCATGCGGATGATTTGAAACGGTCGGCTCCCGGCGCTACGAACGTGAACCCGGTGGAGGGGGCCGCGGCAAGCCGGAAACCGACGGTTGCGCCAAGGACATCCTTCGACGGCGACGGCTGGCGAACACGTCCTGACACAGGCCTTGCCGGTCGGACGGCATCAGAGCCTGCGCCGCCTGCCGCCAACGTCGCCGCTGACGACGCGTCGAGGGAGGGCCGTACCGCATCTCAATCGCCGTCAGCGGAGGCAGACGGCGCGTGGACGGCGACGCCACAAAACAGCCGCTCGAAAGAAACGAAAAACGCCGCTGTTGACAAACCGCAAACGCCCGCCGCCAGTCTCATTCGCGTACCGGCGGATTCCGAAAAGGTGATCGGGCCGGCCACTCGCGGCGTTCCGATCGATCTCACGCAACGGTCCGCTCCGACGAAATCGTGGGCCTCGCGGACTCCGCCGCCGCTGCAGGGCGTCGACGAATTGGAGTTGGAGTTGTCGATGATGGTCGCGGGCGACATGCGCGCGTGGCGGTTGGCCGATTTGCGGCAGCGTGTCGACGCGAATCTTGTCCGCTACGAGAGCACGGCCGAACGGGTCCAGGCGCGGCAGTTGCTGGATCGGATCGCGGAGTTCGAGCAGCTGCAAAGCCGGATGACCCAGCCGGCGCTGACAACGCCCGCTACGAGTTCCGGCTCGCCCGTGACGAACGCGGCTCCCCTCGAAACCGCACCTGCGCCCGCGGCCGACGTCAAGTACGACGGCTCCGGCTGGCTGGTGCCCGTGCATTCCGCAACCGGCACGGCGCCGCCCTTTGCGCTGCTGGACGCGCAAGGCGACGTGCTGGGCTATGTCTCGCCCACGCCGGGCCTGAACCTGCAGCGGTACGTGCGGAAACAGGTCGGCATCTTCGGCCAACGCGGCTACGTCCAGTCGCTGAACAAGCCCCATGTCACCGCCGAACGCATTGTCGATCTGGACCGGCATTTGCGCTGAGCATGCTCCAAAACCGCAGCTGCCGTGTATGCACAGGGCCGCACAGATGTTAGATTGAGGCCTCCATTTGGCGGCTTGGCAGCGTTCGAGAAATGACTGTCGCCTCGGCAGAGTAGCCGTCACACTCCGTGTGATGATCGGCAAGAGACACGGGACAGTTTGTTTCTCGAACGCTGCTCACGGAAGGGCGAGATTCGATGCCGGCGGTAGAGAACGGAAGCTTGATCCTGGACGAATTGAACGGCGCGCAGCGTCAGGCGGTCCAGCACGGCGACGGTCCGCTGCTGATCGTCGCCGGAGCCGGCACGGGCAAGACCAAGACGCTCGTCCATCGTGTGGCCCGGCAAATCCAGCAAGGGATCCCTCCTGCGCGGGTTCTGCTGCTGACCTTCACCCGCCGCGCGGCGGCGGAAATGCTGCGCCGGGTGGATGGCCTGCTGAGGCAACTGCAGGGCAGCGGCCACGCGCACCGAGGCGGATCCTACGTCCAGGCCGTCTGGGGCGGCACGTTTCACGCCATCGCCGCCCGGCTACTGCGGCTGTACGCCCCCGCCGCTGGACTGGAACCGGCCTTCACCATCCTGGACCGCAGCGATTCCGAAGACTTGCTGGACGTCGTCCGCACCGAACTGGGGCTGTCCAAGACCGACCAGCGTTTTCCCCGTAAAGGGACGTGCCTGGCGATCTACAGCCACTGCGTCAACGCCCAGCAGCCGCTGGAACAAGTCCTGGCGGCCCAGTTCCCCTGGTGCCGCGACTGTGCCGCGGACCTCAAGCGATTGTTTGCGGCGTACGGCGAGCGGAAAGAGCAGGGCGGAATCCTGGACTATGACGATCTGCTCCTGTTCTGGCGCGGTTTGCTGGCTGACCCGCAAGTCGGGCAGCAGATCCACAGCCGCTTTGACTGTGTGCTGGTGGACGAATACCAGGACACCAACCGGGTCCAAGCCGAGATCCTCAAGCTGCTGCGGCCCGACGGCCGGGGGCTGACGGCCGTCGGCGACGACGCGCAAGCCATCTACTCGTTCCGTGCGGCGACCGTCCGCAACATCCTCGATTTCCCGACCGAATTTGCGGGTGCGACGATCGTCAAGCTGGAGCAGAACTACCGCAGCACGCAGCCCATTCTGACCGCGACCAACCACGTGATCGGCCAGGCCCAGCGGCGGTTCCGCAAGGACCTGTGGTCGGCCCGCGAGGGCGGCCAGTTGCCGCAACTGGTCACCTGCCAGGACGAGAACGACCAGGCGGAGTACGTGATCCGCGAAATCCTGCAGCGGCGCGAGGAAGGCATCGACCTGCGGCGGCAAGCGGTCCTGTATCGCACGTCGCACCACAGCGTGCTGCTGGAGGGCGAGCTAACCCGCCGCAACATCCCTTACGTCAAATTCGGCGGGCTCAAGTTCCTGGAGGCGGCCCACATCAAGGACCTGCTGTCGCTGCTGCGGCTGGCCGAAAACCCGCGCGATCTGGTCGCCGGCATCCGCGTGCTGCAACTGTTGCCCGGTATCGGTCCCAAGCGGGCCCGGCAGTTGATGGAGCAGATCGCTTCCTCGCGAGGCGATTGGCGCGTTTGGGAGCACGCCGCGGTGGGCAAAGCCGCCGGCGCGACGTGGCCCCAACTGCTGGACGTGCTCCGGCAACTCACCGCTCACCCCGTGCCCGACCTCGCGTCGCAAGTCTCGCTGGCCCGCCGCTTCTACGAACCGATCTTGCAGGACAAGTACGACAACCCCGCGCCGCGGAAACGGGATCTGGAGCAGATCCAGCAGTTGGCTGCGCGGTTCGCCGACCGCCAGTCGCTGCTGACGCAACTAGCCTTGGACCCGCCGGAAAGCACCGAAGATTTCGCCGGCCCGCCGCTGCTGGACGAGGACTACCTGATCCTCAGCACCATTCATTCGGCCAAGGGGCTGGAGTGGGACGTGGTGTTCGTGATCCACGCGGCCGACGGCAACATCCCGTCCGACATGGCCACGGGCAGCGACGAGGAGATCGAAGAAGAGTTGCGTCTGTTTTACGTCGCCCTGACGCGGGCCAAGAACCATCTGTACGTCTGCCAGCCGCAGCGTTACTACCACGCCAACCGCGGCGGATTCACGGACCGCCACAGCTTTGCCCAACTAACCCGATTCCTGCCGCCGGCGGTCAGAACATTTTTCGAAGCTCGCCTGGCCACACCTCTCCACGCGGGACAACCGCCCTCCGAGCCCGTCGCCGCCTCGCTGACCAGCCGCCAAATCCGCAGCCAGATCCACTCGCTCTGGACCTGACGCCGCCTTGCGATCGCAGCCAGAGTAACCCAGCTCGGAGAGCCGTGCTACGATCATGTGCGCACCACCCGCGCATCTTGCAGCCTGAGACCAAAACCATAGTCGGTTCTTTGACCTCCCAAACGTTCACGGCAGCGGAACAACTCGCGTCAACAACGCTTCATCGTCAACCTGACGCGTGTTGTCTTCCTGACTCGTCAGGACATCAATCCCCCGGCGGCGAAGCCCTTCCGTGAACGCTGCCGGGACGTGAACGTCCATGTAGTACTTGATCACCGTTCATGCCGCTCCCTGTTTACGCCGCAGCAGGTCCGCGCGTGACAAAGATCGTGCGGGGGGCAACGACTCGACCTGCGACTCTTGCATCCGCAGTTGCTGCACCAACTCGTCGAAGTGATCGTAGAAGTAGGCCAGCAAGGAACATCTACCATGACGCCGTCGTGCAGGCGCTGGTCGCCGATGGCTGGACCGTGGCGCATGACCCACTGACCGTATCGTTAGAGGGTCGTGCAATGGATCGAATAGAACGCTATCGCCGGATCGTCGGTCGGGTAATCGCAGAATACGCCCAGTTCAAGCCCTCGCACGGACAGATTGACGCCGAGGCAGTGATCGATCGTGAGCGAGATCACTACGAAGTGCTGCACGTCGGCTGGGACGGCACTCGCCGGGTGCACGGTTCTGTCGTACACGTCGACCTCATCGGAGACAAGGTGTGGGTCCAGTACGATGGCACGTCCCGGCCGATCGCTGATGAACTTGTCGCCGCCGGGATTCCGCCGGAGGACATTGTGTTGGGGTTTCATCCTGCCGAACTTCGCCGCCACACGCGGTTCGCTGCCGCGTAGGTTCAGGCACAGGCTGAGTTGGGGCTCGGCAAATGACAAATTCTCGAAGCTGCCGCCTGACCTGATCTCGACGCACACACCGCTACGGGCCCAAATCGATGACTGCTACATCTTCGGCGCCGAGTTGCAGCGTGGCCGCGCCATTGGTCCACGTCATGGGCGTGTCGGTGACGAGTTCGCGACCGCTGACCGGCGGCGGGATCTCTAGCTGGATCGTCGCGGTGCGCGGTTCGGAACTGTCGTTGAACACCGTCAGGTACCGCTCGCCGAATCGCTCGACGTACACCCGGTCGTCGCTGGAGCGGGCCCGCGTGATCGGTTCCCAGCCGGCTTCGGCCACGCGCCGGCACAGCGGGACGTATTTTTTGAACAGCGGCCGGTCGCGGTTGTACAGTTCCGGTCGCGTGAAATAATGGCCCTGCGAAGCGTTGTGGCTGAAGAACCCCGGAAACATACCGTAGGCCAGCGAGCGTTTCATGTACCGCTCGACCAACTCTGCCGAGAAGCGTTCAAACTCGGTGTTCATCAGGAAGCAGAACGGCTTGCCTTTGCACAGCGCCCGGCGGTAGATCAGTTCGCCGTCCGACATCGGGTGCCATTTGCCGCCCCAGTTCCAATTCGTCTCCGTCCCCAGCACCTCCAGCAGCGGCGGCAGCCAGCACAGCCGGCCCGGCGCGCTGTTGGCCATCATCAGCTTGTCCATCGCATGGACGTCGCGTGCGATCCCGCGAACGTACTCAAAGGAGACCAGGCCGCGGAAGATCGCCGGCTGGAACGTCTCCGGCGCGAACGTCAACGGTGTGTCGGCCGCCGCCAGATGATCGCGGCGGAAATCGAGTTCGTCGGTCACGTAGCCTTCGCTGGAGTCGATGTACTCGCCGTCCAAGTCGGCTTTGCGCTCCGGGCCGTACAGCTGCTCGCGCAGTTTCGCGTTCCACTTGTTCTTGAAGTCGGTCACGTCGCCTGCGATGCCCGGCATCGAGTTCATGCTCCACACCGCCCCGTTGCACCAGGGCGTGTCCAGCAACCGCGCCGGAAACTGGCCTTCGGCATTGTGGTAGCCGCTGGTCAGCAGGGCTTGCGCCTGCCGATCCCGCTTCTGCTCCGCCCGCCGCCGGGCCTCGGCCACTGCGGCTTCCAGCGTCCGCGGCATATCTTTGGGCATCGACATCCACCACGTCATCGGCTCGGTGTAGCGGAACGTAATGATCCCGTGCGCGTCGTCCCAAGCCGTTTCGTTGTCGCCCTCTTTGAATTTGAAGCCGAAATCTTGCCAGCCTTCGACCTTGCTGATCCGCGCGAACGGCATCCACAATCCTTGCTGCGGCGTCCGGCAGCGGAAAGCATCGGGGAACAGTTCGTAGTAGCGGGCCAACGCGGCGCGGAAGCCCCATGCCGGGTCGAAGGCGTAGTGGCACAGGCGAACCCGGGCCGCCGGCTTTTCCGGGGCCAGACCGATGTCGTAGGCCAGGAACAACTCGCGTGATCCGGCGTTGTAGCCGGCGCGGAAGAAGGCGGGATGCGCCGGGTCGATACCGATGGCCGCGCCGCGCTGCGCGCCGGTCACGGCGGCCAGCGGATATCGCGACAGGCGGCCGAGGCCGGCGCGAAATGGCGTCGCGTTCAAATACTCGCGTCCTGGTTCGGCGGACTCACTCGATCGAGGATCGGGCAGCCAGCGGACCGCGCCCTCGCCGATCGGAACGGCGTAGATCAGCGTGACCGCCCGATCGCGGCCGGTGGTGTCGCGGAGTTCGGCATCGATGACCGTGGCGCCGTTTTGTTCCGTCTGTTTCCAATCCAATTGCAGGCCCAACGCCTGCCGCTCGATCCGCACGAAGTCCGACCCCGCGGCCACGTCGCGGACTTGAAACCCGGCCCGCGTCGCGTCCCGGACCAGGACCGGCACGCCGTCAAAGCGGCAGGCCGCCTGGGGCGTGCGCATCACCCGCAGCGCCGGCTCGCGGAACCAGGCTTTGCCGCCGTGATCGCGGAACAGCAGGTGGACGGCGAGCGACCGCACGGGCTTTTCGGGGAACACGACCACTTGCCGCCGCTGCCAGTCGTGGGTCCCGACCGCGAACGGCGCTGTCTGGCCCCACAGCGGCGTGCCGTCGGCGTAGACCAAGTCCAGGTACAAGGCATAATCCGAGTCCGGCGCACCGGTCACACTCTCCGCCTTGCTCCAGGCGACGGCGACGATCGGCTCCGGCCGGATCTGGTTCAGGACCACCGTTTGGCTCGCTCCCCGCTGGACCTTTTGCTCGCTGCCGTTGTCGCAGACAAACGTCTGCCCATCGCGCTCGAAGCCCAACTCCCAGGCCCGCCAGGCGTCCGGCTTCAACAGGTTCTCGGCGGTTTCTTCGATGGCCAGGACCGATTTGGCCACTTCGCCATCGCGGCTGTTGACTGCGGCGGGTTCTGCGGCACGGGCTTGCGCGACGATCGCAACCAGAATGGCGAACATCGCGGCCCGATTCATCCCAGTCAAGAAGCGGGGGTAGGCGGACATGGCAGGTCTCCTGCAGGTTGGGGGTTGCGATCGTAGACACGTCGCTCCGCGACGCGATTCCGCTCGCGGAGCGAGCGGCCTACACTGTTAACGGGTGATCTGACGTTCTTCTGCGCAAATTGTAAAGTTGGGTAACTTCAAGTGGCAAGTGTCGGGTGGCGAGTGGAAGAACGCAGAGTCGGATTCTCTTCACCTGCCACTTGCCACTCGCCACTCGCCATCCACTCGGCTGCGGCTGTGCCGCGCTAGGGTGTTGTACCCTCTTTCCCGTCGCGACTCAAGCTGCTGTCCACTGGGTATCTTCAGACGGGTGACAAATCAGGTTAGAATGACTCTCTGTAAAAAACGACCGGCTTTCGCGAACTTTACCAACAGGGAGACGAAACCATGACGACGCAAATCCATCGACGCGATTTCCTGGCAGCTTCGGCGGCGGCGGGGGTGGGCCTGCTGGCCGCTGGCCGTCTGCACGCGGCGCCGTTCAAGACGACGCTCAAGAAAGCACTGATTGGTGCACCGCAAGAGGCCACGATGAAAAGCTGGAAAGAGGCCGGGTTCGACGGTATCGAGTCCGGCGTCTGGAAGATCACGGAGGCGGACGCCGCGGCCGCCCGCAAGGTGGCCGACAAGCTGGGCATGACGATCCATGCCGTCTTGTACGGCTGGGCCAACTTCAACGACGACAGCAAACGCGAGGGCGACATCGCCGATGTGGAGACCGCGCTGAAAGCCTGCGCGGGCTACGGCGCCGACGCGCTGCTGGTGGTGCCCTGCCGCGTGGGCGGCATGCCCATGCCGCAGCCCTGGGAATTCGACATTGAATTCGACGACAAGACCGGCCACGTCAAACGCGTCGTCGCTGGCGACAATGCTCCGTACCAGAAGTACATCGAGGCGCAGAATCACGCCACCGACGTGTCGCGCAAAGCCATCCAGCAGCTGATTCCCGTGGCGGAAAAGACCAAAGTGGTCATCGCCCTGGAAAACGTCTGGAACAACCTCTGGGTCAAGCCGGCCTTCTTCACGCACTTCATCGCCTCGTTCCAGTGCCCCTGGGTCCAGTGCTACTTCGACATCGGCAACCACGTCAAGTACGCCATGCCCGAAGAGTGGATCCGCTCGCTGGGCAAGCTGATCGTCAAGTGCCACGTCAAGGACTTCAAACTGAACGAAGACGGCCACGGCGGCAAATTCGTCGACATCCGCGACGGCAGCATCAACTGGCCGCTGGTCCGCGCCGAACTGGACAAGATCGGCTACAACGGCTGGATGACCATCGAAGGCAGCGGTGGCTTGTCCCTGGAGGAACGCAACCGGCGTTTGGATTTGATCGTGGCGGGAAAGTGACCGGAGCCATGTCTCGGAGCCGTTCGTAGTGCCGCCTTGAGGCGGTTCGCCGGGACCGGCGGAAGCCGGCACTACGAACCCGCGTCTCGGCCTGACGCGACTGCGTGAATCGCCGGACGACGAGCCAAAACTGTGACCGTGTGCGAGTACGCGCATGGGTAGGGCCTGCGATCCGTAGCCTGCAATCGACTGCCAGGAATGCATATCAGGCAGACAGACATTGTCATTTGCAGGGCATTTCGAGGCAAAGAAGACTGCCTGATGCGGATAGCCCTTGGGTCGCGCCTTAGCCCGCGCCGCATCTCCGAACCCTAATTTCCATTTGAACTTGGCTTCCGTCCGCGCCGCATTGTCGCGCCGGCCACGGGTCGATTTTTGGGCAAACGGCCACGATTGGCATTCTACATGCATCACTCGTCGCCTTGTCAGAGTTCGGCGATGAACTTCGAACCGTGTTGAGCGTCTAACGGCCAGGCGGAAGTGATGGCGCAGTGGGCGAAACAGCCACGAAATAGGGAGAGGGACATGGGGTGGCAGAACAGTAACGGCACCTTGCCGATCGTCGAGTTGTTGGGAGTCGAAGCAGCGACCTTGACGAATCCGGAACAGACAGCTGCGGCGCCGGTGGTCTTTCTCACCTTTCGTCCGGAGCCGCACGAAAGTTGGCGATCGTTCAGCTTTCCGGTGAGCCTCCAGCAAGCGGTTCGGCTGCGGAATGATTTGACCGAGGTGCTGCAGCGACTTCAAAGACCAAACCAAGTGAAATAACCCCTTTTGTGAGGGGTTGTGAGAAAGAAAACTTGTTGCGGAAACTGGCAAGATCGCCTCGAGTTGGCGATAATAAGCGGAAGGAAATGTCGAAGAGGGGGACGGGACATGCACAAGGACATCAAAGCACCCCAACCGCGGAAGATTCTGCAGGCTTGTCAGGCCATTCGATCCCTGTGGAGCAGCGAAAAACGGCGCGAGCGCCGGAATTTGGCTGAAACCCGGCAGCGAGAGCTGTTCCGATGGTTAGCCGGCGAGCACGGCGGTTGTCGGCGAGCGTATTAGCGCGCCTCCTGCCATCACGCTGCCATTTCGAGCGCGTCTGCAGAAACCCGGCTTTGCCAAGAAAGCCGGGCTTCTTTGGTTGTGGGCGTAGGTCGCCTTAGCCAAACTTTACGCCCACCTTCTCCCCCACCTGCAGCAAGTACGTCCGCGACTGATCGTACTCTTCCGCATTCTTCATGTGCTCGATCATCAACGGCGGCGGTTGAGGCAGCGCGGCCAGTCGCTTGAGGTACGTCGTGTAGTCCAGCGTGCCGGTGCCCAGCACGACTTCACGGAAATGCACCTGCATCTCGACGTCCCACGTCACGTCCTTGGCATGGCAGCTGACGATCCACGGGCCCAGCTTGTCGAAGCACTCGTTCAGCAGATCGGGGTTGCGATAATAGCGGGCCGGCGAGTTGATGATGTTGCACGGATCCAGGTGCACGCCGAAGCCGTCGCGATCGATGGCTTTGACCAGGTCGACGTACGAGTCCGCGCTGTCCGGCAGGGCCCAGCCCATCATCTCGTAACAGAACTTCGCCCGCTTGGGCTTGACGGCGTCGATGATCTTGCGGGCATTCTCGACGGCGGCGTCGAAGAACCGGGGCGACAGATTGTCCGGGTGCGGACCGTACCAGACGTCGGCATTGAATGACCCGGCGATGTCCACACAACAGCGGGCGCCGATTTCGTCCGCCAGCGCCAGTCCGTCGGTCACGCGCTGCAGGTTCTCCGACCGTTTGGCAGCATCGGGCTCCAGCAGATTGCACCAACGGCCGACCTCGGCGATCACCACATCGTGTTTGGCAAAGCACCGCTCGATCTCGCGGATCCGTTCTTTGTCGTTCAAGCCCACGCCGGGACAATAGGCGGCGCGATAGCCAACCTGGCGATGCGCCAGTGCGAGCCCCTCCGGATCTTGCGGGGCATTGAACACGGGCGCCCCCAGACGGATCGACGGGAAAGGCGTCGCGACGGCCGCTTCCCTCGCCCATCCCGAAGTTCCGGACATGACCCATCCGGCCGCCGCGGCGCCTGCCGCAGCTTGCAGAAATCCTCGACGCGTCGTTTCGTTCGTTTGCATGGCCAACCTCATGGAAAGAGACAGGTAGATCGGTCTCTGCGTGACCGGAAAACCACGTCACGGATTGACATGGCTACGTGGGCACAGATCCGCAATACTCTCGGTACCATTCCACAAACCGCGCGACGCCCTCCTCGATCGGCGTCGCCGGCTGGAAGCCCACGTCTCGCACCAGATCGTCTACGTCGGCGTACGTCGCGGGCACGTCGCCCGCTTGCATCGGCAGCAACTTCTTCTCGGCCTTCCGGCCCAGGCAATTCTCCAGCACTTCAATAAAGTGCAGCAACTCGACGGACTGATGGTTGCCGATGTTGTAGATCTTGTAGGGCGCCAAGCTCGTGCCGGGGTCCGGGGCGTCGCTGGACCAGCCGGGATTCGGCTCAGGCACCCGGTCCGCGGCCCGCACCACGCCCTCGGCAATGTCGTCGATGTAGGTGAAGTCCCGCTGCATCCGCCCGTGGTTGTAGACCTCGATCGGCTGCCCCGCCAGGATCGCCTTGGTGAACTTGAACAGGGCCATGTCCGGCCGTCCCCAAGGCCCGTAGACCGTAAAGAACCGCAAGCCCGTCGTCGGCAGCCGATACAGGTGGCTGTACGTATGCGCCATCAGCTCGTTGGCCTTTTTCGTGGCCGCGTACAGGCTCAACGGATGATCCACGTTGTGATGCACGGAGAAGGGCATCGCCGTGTTCGCGCCGTATACGGAACTGGACGAAGCGTACGCCAAGTGCCGCACGCCGTGATGGCGGCAACCCTCCAAGATGTTCATGAACCCGACCAGGTTGCTGTCGACGTAGGCGTGGGGGTTCTCCAACGAGTAGCGTACGCCGGCCTGCGCCGCCAGATGGATCACCACTTCCGGCTTAGCGTCCACAAACAGCCGTTCCATGGTCTCGCGGTGCGCCAGGTCCGCCTTGACAAACTGGTATCCCGGCCGCCCTTCGAGCTGCGCCAGCCGATCGTACTTCAGTCGCACGTCATAGTATTCATTCACGTTGTCCAGCCCGACGACCTCGTCGCCGCGCTGCAGCAACCTCCGGCTGACGTGAAAGCCGATGAACCCCGCCACTCCAGTCACCAGCAGCTTCGCCATCGCCGCAACTCCCGGCCAGGAAAGAATCCGCAGCCGCCCATCGGCTGCGCGACGCCGGCCAGCAGTGTACTCGATCTCGGCCTCAAGAAACAGGGGCCGCAGGCCATGCGACGTGCGGCGTGGCAACACCGCCTGCGGCGGCAACGAAAGAAGCCCGGCTTTTTCGAAAAAGCCGGGCTTCTGGAGGAACGCTCTCCGAGCCGGGCAGTGCCGGGCCTAACGCTTCTTGAGGCTCACGCTCATTCCGCCGCCCTCCATGTAGAACACCGTCTCCACGTCGGGACTGGTGGTGATCGCCCTGCCAAAGTCCGCGTTGGCCATGCGGGAATTCATGTTGTGGGCACAAATGATGCCTCCGGGTCGGACCAGCGGCAGGATTTTTTGGTAGTAGTCCAAGTAGCCTTCCTTGTCGGCGTCGATAAAGACCAGGTCGATCGGTCCTTTCAATTCCTTCGCCTTCTCGTGCCCGTCGCCTTCCACCACGGTGACGATTTCCGCCACGCCGACATTGGCGAAATTCTCGCGGGCCAGGGCGGCCGTATTCGGATCGATTTCGTGCGTAATCAGCTTTCCTCCGGTCTTCCGCAGCGCCAGCGACAGCCAAATCGCGGACACGCCGTTGGAGGTTCCAAATTCGACCACCGACTTCGCGTCAATGGCTTCGGCAAAGGTCCGCAACAGGCGGCCGTCCGCAGTCGGCACGTTCATGCGGCGCCCTTGCTTCTGCTGGATTTCGGCGAGCGTCTCTAAGATCGCGCGCTCCGTGTCGTCCATCGGTTGCGTCGCAACCGGGAACGATCCCTGCTGTCCGCCTCGACCGGATCCCGGTCCGCCGAAACCGCCTCGATCACCTGGGCCGGGGCCGCGGCCGGGAGGACCGCCCGCTGGGCCGAAATCACCAGGGCCGCCGGGTCCGGGTCCACGGCCGGGAGCACCACCCTGTCCACCTCGGCCTCCGAACTGCGGCGAGACTCCCTCCCGCCCCAGCTTGCCATCGCCATTCCTGTCGAGCTTGCTCAGAGCCTGCGAGGCGCCTGCAATCTCTTCGGCCGAGAGTTCTCCGTCGGCGTTGGCGTCGAGCGCGGTCATCACGGGGAGTCGTATGGGGCCAAAGGGACCGGGCGGCATTTGGGGACCTGACGCACACCGATGTCATCGCCGCCGCCCTTTCCGATGATCACCGTCGCCTGCCTCAGTTTGGCCGTTGCGGCCTCCGGGAATCACCGCGGTTGGGTCCGCCGAAGCCACCCGGCGCACCCGGTTGTTGCGGGAAGCCGCCCGGCTGGCCTTGCCATTGCGGGGGTCTCTGCATTTCAAAGGTGAAAGGCTCGCCGAGCATGTCTTTGAGTTTCTTCTGTTGCTCCGGACTCAACAGCTGGATCACCTTTTCCCGCGCCTTGCGCCGCAATTCGGACTCTTGCTTGCGTCTTTCCTCTTCGATGGCGTCGACCTTGGATCGCAGTTCCTCGCGCTGTTGATCGGTGACGCCCACGTCCCGCGCCGCATTTCCCATCAACAGCGACATCCCGGTGCCTTGCATCTGCATTTGAGCGGAGATTTGGTCCAGCCTCTTCAACTGGTGGGGCAGCAGGATCTTCTCCAGTTCGGACCGCGTCTCCTTATTGATTTTCTCGAACACCTGCCGGAAGTCCGTCTGCACCTTGGGCGCACCCTGGTCTCGCCGCGGCTCGCGCGTTCCTTCCTGACCGGGAGGCGTCGGTCGCGGGAACGCGTCGCGCATTCGCTCTCGCATCTTCTTTTCCAGTCCCTCCAATTGCGTGATTTGATCGTCAAGCAACTCCAGTTCCTTGCGCACGTCCTGACGGCTCAGCAGTTGGGTCGGACTGGACTCCATGCCCATCATCCCAAATCCGCCGCCAAATCCGCCGCCAAACCCCGGTGGGCCGCCGGGGCCACCGAAACCGCCGGGCGGTTGACCCGGTCCGGGCTGTCCGCGTCCGCCGCCCGGAGCTGCGCCGCCGGGCGGCTGAGCTGTCGCCATGCCGGCCCACCACAGGACCGCGGCCAATCCGAATCCACCCAGCAGCCAATTCACGCTATTCACACGATGACAATTCATACCGAACTCTCCCTTCTTCGATGATGGACCGGGGCGACGTGGCGCACATCAGCCGACACGGAATTCGCCCGTTACCCATTTGGAACGTGATTTTCTGCGCGTTGTTGCGTTGACTCGTCCCGCGTCTTGCCACCGGACTTCGGCCCCGCAGGCGCCCCCTTGGGGCCTTCTTTTTTACCGCGCGGTTGATCGGCGGCGGGACCCTCCGGACCGCGGGACGGCGGGACGATCGGTTTGGCCTGCTGGGGCGGCATCCCCGGCGGGCCAGCTTGCGGACGGAAGGGCGATTCGCCCCAGTTCATGGGGCCGCTCGGCCCGTGAGATGCGCGAGGAGGCATCGGCGGCGGGCCCCAAAGTCCGCACGGTGGACCCATCTCGTGGCGCGGCGCTCCCGGCGGCGGTCCCATGCCCCAGCCCATCGGTCCTCCCGGCCCGTGGTATGCACGAGGAAGCATCGGCGGGCCTGGCAGGTGCCAAGGTCCGCGCGGCGGGCCCATCTCGCGTCCCGGCGCTCCCGGCAGTGGTCCCCTGCCCCAGTCCATAGAGCCCCTCGGCCCGTAAGATGCACGAGGAGGCATTGGCGGGCTCCAAGGTCCGCGCCACGGCCCCATCTCGCGTCCCGGCGCCCCCGGCGGCGGTCCCATGCGATCTTCAGGCCCCCGGCGACGGTCGAAACCGCGTCCCTCAGACCCTCGTGGCGGCGGCCCGGGAGGACCAGCCTGCCAATCCTGCGGCGGACCTGCTCGATCCCAATCGCCTTGGGGCCCCGGTGGTCCGAACAGCGGATCCATGTCGCGCTGGCGAGGAAGCTTTGGTGGCGCCGGGGGAGATTCTTCGTTCGCCGGCCCGCCGCCTTCAACGGCCGGCGGCCCGGCAGGTCGTTCATCTTGGGCCGCAGTCTGCCCGGCCGAAAAGACCAGGGCGCTGGCGGCCAGGGCGGCGAGGGGCACGGCATGCCACAGTCGCCACTTGTTCAAATCCAATCCGTACGCACGCATCGTTCGTTTCTCCTGAGATAATAGGCACGGCGCGCACCGCGAACGCTGGGCACCAAACCGGCGTTGCGCGAATGCACCAATTCAGACACCTTGTGAGGAACGCGGAACGAATACTCAGAACTGAGGCTCGTCCTGCACACCCAAAAGTTCAGATACTCGGCGGTTGACGATCTGCTGCTGAGCCTCTTTGCGTTTGTCAATCGACTCGCGGAGCCGATTCAATTCTTCTTCGAGGCGTTTCAGTTCCAACAACCGGCGTTGCTGCCGCGCCTCGAAATGCTCGGTCACCGCCTTCTCGAGCCTCTCCTTGATCGGTCCCTGCTGATCCTTGGGCGCCTGGCGGTACTGGACGGCCAACTCCTGGCTTTGCCGGTCCAGGTCAGCGTCCGCTTTGAGCAGCTTGTACATCTCTGGATCATTCTTTTCCAGCGACTGCCAGTCGGAATGGGGCCACCGAGGCGGAAGGGGCATCATGCCGGGACCGGGCATCATGCCTTGACCAGGCATCATTCCCTTGCCGGGGATCATTCCTTGTCCGGGCATCAACGGCATGCCAGGCATCATTCCCTGTCCA
>CAZAQY010000103.1:0-8188 GCA_964486845.1 uncultured Pirellulaceae bacterium | reverse complement strand
CCCTCGCGAGGCTTCGTGCCGGGTCGTTCTCCTGGCTTCGCCCCGGGATAGAAACCGGGCGGCCCCCCGAAAGCTCCTGCGGGAGGCCCGCCGGGCCGATCGCCTTGCCGCACATCAGGCGGTCCTTCATCGCCGGGCTTTGCCTGGGGGAGCAGTGGCCGAAAATCATCGTCCGCCGCAGCCAGTGCACCTGGCTTCGGCTTCGGGGTCGCATCCTGCGCACAAGTCAAACTGTCCAAAAACGCACATGGGAGGAAGCCTATCAGTCCGAGCAACATCGGTTTTTGCCAATTCATGGTTTGATCTCCTGTCAGCAAGAATGCCTACAACGTGCCGTCTTCAATGTCTTTCTTGATTTGATCCAGCCCGCGTTCGATCGCGCTCAGTCCGCCCGCTCGGGCATACCAATCTTCCTGCACCAAGGCTGCGGCTTGGGCGACGGCCGTGAGTTCGTCATCCAGCGAATCGTCCCAAGCCAGGTAGCCAGGGTTCAGGGTTCGGGGTTCAGGATTCAGGCGTCGAGGTTCGGGTTCGGCTGCTTGCACCACTGCTTCCAAAGTGTCCACGCGGACCCCCGTGGCCGGCTGGTCGTCCTGCGCCAACTGGGGCGTACCGGGCTGGACCGCATTCGATCCATCCAGCAATCGGTAGCCCAGCGTCAGACCGGCGGCGATCAGCAGCGAAGCGGCGATGGCAGCCGCGACGGCCCACCGCCACCGTTGCGGCGCTGGCCGCGGCGTCACCTGCCAGCGATCCAGCGGCTTGTCTGAGGCAAATTGGGCGTCCTCCAGCAGCTTGCCCAGGGCCAGCCAGCCCTCGCGCAGCGACGACGTTTCGTCGTCCAAGTCGGCGGGCATCTCGTCGCCCGGCGCCGTGGCCCGCTCCAACATCTCCTGGAGTCTTCTGGATTCGTCGTTCATGGCTTGTCCTCCGCGAGCAGCTTCCGCAGCGACTCGAGTCCGCGACGGCAATGGCTCAGTGCTGTACTCAACGGGCAGCCGAGCGTTTCGGCGATCTGTTCAAACGTGAGTTGTCCGTAGTACCGCAGCAACAAAACTCGTTCTTGCATCGGTGTCAGTTGGCCCAGTGCAGCCTTTACCCGCCTGGCCGCCTCGGATCCCACCGCTGCTTCTGCGGGATTTGAACTGTTGGTCCAGGGCTCCTTATCTCGCCAGCCCTCGGCGCTCAGGGTCTCTTCCGGCCTCCTGCGCCGCATGCGGTCAACGGCCAACCGGTCCGCGATCCGCAACAGATAACTGCGAGCGTGGCCCTCTTCCCGATAGCGTGCGCGGGCCTGCCATGCCCGGCAAAACACCTCCTGAGCCAGATCGTCAGCTTCGTCAGCGCGCCGCACGATGCCCATCAAATAACCGCGCACCGCGGGGCCGTGTTCGCGGACCCACATCGCCATGCGTTCCTCCTCGGATGGTTCGTGACCGCTGGTTGTCATCGCTACCAGGATAAACGCGACGCAGCCGTTTTTATTGCGAGCGGCGGGAAAAACGGGGAAAGACTGTTGACCGTCCGGGAACCGAATGTTATCTGGATAGCGGCGTCCAGTATCCTGGCAGAGCAGCGGAAAACTGGACAACAAGAGCGAAAAGGCAAGGACGGAGAGCCGCCGTCAAATGTAACGACACTCCCGGGGCACGCGGACCGACAATTAGCGCGAAAGATCAGGATGGAGAGTCAGGGCGGCTCGACGGCGCGCGGAACCAAGACAGCCGAACTACTCGACGGACGGCCCGCGGCGGCGCGACTTGACTTCGGACCGGGCTCTCTTGTTGTCGAGTCGCCGCTGCTTCGAGCCGCGGCTGGGATGCGTCGGCTTGCGGCGTTTGGGCGGGTGAGCCACCTGGCGCAACATGCCGCGGAGTTTCTCCAGGCAGTCTGCGATGTTCCGCTCCTGATCGCGATATCGCTGGCTGTGCAGGACAAGCTCACCCTGTTTGTTGACCTGAGTACGGAAAGCGGTCACGAAGCGCTCGCGCACATCGTCTGGCAGGCCAGCCGAGGAAGCCACCGGCCAGTGCAGCGTGGCTTTGGAATTCACCTTGTTGACGTTCTGGCCGCCGGGGCCACTGCTGCGGGCGAACGTGAAACGCAGTTCCGCCAGGGCGATGCGGATATCAGGCGTCACATCCAGAGTCGTCGGTTGGGTGGGTGCCACGGGAATGGCTCCTTCGTCGGATGCTGGGGCGAAAAAAAGAACGGGTCATCACCTGTCGAACGTCGTTTGCCCTTCGACCGGTGCCGACCCGCCCTCGCGCACAGAGCGTCACGGATTCTACGGAGTCTTCCGGTCCATCATGAACACACCGTTGTCGGCGACGCGGAACAGCGGTCGATAGTACGGATCGCCACGGCCCCAACGCCGACCGGGTTGCCAGACCAGGTTGATGCCGACGTTCCAGGACTCTTGAAAGTGATCGGCGGCAAGACCGGCGGCATCGCCTTCGTTCGGGATGAGGTACGCAAAATTGGTCTCCAGCGCCCACGCGTCGCTCAAGGGCAGTCGGAGGTCAGCACCGATTAGCCCGTCGCTTTCGCCCGACCAGCCGGCGAACAGGCGGGCATCGCCATCAAGGCAGCCTCCGAAGCTGTAGCGATAGAAGACGGCAAACAGGTCGGTGGTCTGCCAGTCGAGAAGCTGTTCGTTGTCGCCGAGGTCGTCCGAGTTTTTGGTTCCGAACGCGCCCCAGAAGCCAAGTTCGTGCGTGCTGTCGATCACCCAACTCAGTTCCGCCCGCAGGTTCACCAGATCGACATCTCGATACCAGCCGTCCGACAGCCAGTCGACGACCACGCCGCCCTGTAGCCCCACGTCCACCCGGCGGAACAGACCCGCCGTGACGAAGGCTTGCCGGCGCGTATCGTCCGAAACCGCAGAACCCGACAGATTGCTTTGTGTCGCGCGAAAGCCGATCTGTCCACCCAGGCAGCTGAACAAAGGAATCGGCATGCCCCAATTCAGGCCCTCGTTGAACCCGAAGCTGCCGCCACCTGCCGACGCATTGGCTGGGCCCGTAAAGCCTTGGACGCCTGCGAACAGTTCGAGGTTGCCTGACGGGAACAGGACGCCACACGGAACGAGGCATGTGGAGCATTCGCCCCAGGTGCCGTCGTCGCAGCAGGCATCGCCAAATTCACCAACATCCTCGCCGAATTCCTCGACCGTCACCTCCATCGGCACCTGTTCGACGGAGGTCTTGCGCATCATGGTGGAAGCGGCCTTGCGGGGCGTGGCGGGAGCTTGCGCGACCCGGGTGGCCGGCACGCCTGCCTTGCTTGGCGCCTCGCCCAGAATCAGCTTGCCGGTGACCGGGTCTTCATAGTAGACCCCCCCCTCAATGACATCTTCTCTGGAGACCGTTTTCGCTCCTGGCCCTGCCAGGCGACGGGCCATTCGGGAAGCGATTTCCGGTGAGTTCTGCAGCACCGATTTCGTTTCCGTCGCGACCGGCTTGTCAGGAGAAACCTTTGTCGATTTGGGTTGGGACTCTGCCGCTGTGGCCGTGACGGCGATCAGTGCTGCCATACCAATCGCTTGCAGTGTGCGAACACAGAATCTCATGGGCGATATCCTTCAATCGCTGGAGAGTGCGCCCCCCGCACCGAATTCGCTTTGTCCGTGCCGTGTGTATCGGAAGTTGTGCAATCAGAACTTTCGTTAAAATCAAAATAATCGATAAACCTGACGTATTCTTCCTATCTTGCAAGAAAGTGCTGGCGGCCAAATGCTGCTGGGGATGCGAGAATGAGAGGTTCGGCCTCCTCGACAAAGCCGGGCTTCTGGAGTTGCGGACAGGCGATCGCTCCGTTGTGGCCGAAGTCGTGCGGCGGTACATTGAGCGACGCGTTGGCGATCAAGTACCGCCCGTTCATGTGGAAAACAGACACCCCTATGAACCTGAATGACCGTGCCTGGCGGCGTTGTGAGCGGCTGATCCAAGCGGCAGCTGACATGCGTGTGGCATTGCTGCACTTGCCGAACGGGGGCTGCATCGTCGATTGCGGCGTGAAAGCGGTTGGCGGACTGCAAGCAGGGCTGGCACTGGCGGAAATCTGCCTGGCCGACCTTGCCGAGGTCCGTGTTGTGCCAGGGCGTGCCGAGTTGTGGCCGGGGCCGGCGGTCCAGGTGTGGACGGACCAACCGGTGGTGGCCTGCATGGCATCGCAGTACGCGGGCTGGCAGATCGCGTCGGGCGGGTACTTCGCGATGGGCTCCGGCCCGATGCGGGCGGCGTGCGGTCGAGAAGAGTTGTTTGCCAGCATCGGTTTTCGTGAATCCGCCGTGCGGGCAGTGGGCGTCCTGGAAGCCAGCCAATTGCCGCCCGCAGAAGTCGTCGAGCGAATCGCTCAGGACTGCGGCGTAGCGCCCCGCGAGTTGACGTTGCTTGTTGCGCGGACCGCCAGCCTGGCGGGCACGGTCCAAGTCGTGGCGAGGACCGTGGAAACCTGCCTGCACAAGCTGCACGAGGTGGGGTTTGATTTGGCGTGCGTTCAGAGTGGCTACGGCCTGGCGCCCCTGCCGCCGGTTGCGGCCGATGATCTGACAGGCATCGGCCGCACGAATGACGCGGTCCTGTACGGCGGCGAGGTCACTTTGTGGGTGCGCGCGGACGACGCCCAACTGCGGGAGATCGGGCCGAGGATTCCCAGTTGCTCGTCGCCCGATCATGGCCGGCCGTTCGGAGAGATCTTCCACCGATACAACCACGACTTCTATCGCATCGACCCGCTGCTGTTCAGTCCGGCCCAGGTGACGTTGGTCAACTTGAACAGCGGTCGCATGCACCGCTTCGGCCAACTCTGGCCGGAAGTCGTCCGCCAGTCGTTTTCCTCAGAGGGGTGACCCATGCGGCTGGCCGTGCTAGCTTCGCCCGACAGCTGGTATCTGAATGATCTGCGGCGCGCCGCAGGGTCTCGCCATGAGGTGATCGGCGTGGCGTTCGAGCGGCTGACCGCTCGGCTGGATGCGGATGCCCAGCAACCGCGGGTGCAGGCGGCGGATTGCGATTTGCAGGCGTGCGATGCGGTGCTGGTCCGCACGATGCCGCCGGGGTCGCTGGAGCAAGTCGTCTTCCGGATGGACGCCTTGGGGACGTTGGCCCAGGCAGGAACAGTGGTCATCAATCCGCCACGGGCCATCGAAGCCGCAGTAGACAAGTACTTGGCATCAGCCAAGTTACAGTCAGCCGGCTTGGCCACGCCGCGAACGTGGGTCTGTCAATCGCTGGCCGACGCCCTCGATGGATTCCGGGCACTTGGCGGAGATGTCGTGGTCAAACCCGTGTTCGGCGGCGAGGGACGCGGAATCTTTCGCGTTCAGGACGAATCTCTGGCCTGGCGAGTGTTTAGCACCCTAGCACAATTGCGTTGCGTTATATATCTTCAGGAGTACATACCTCACAACGGTTTCGACATCCGACTGCTGGTCCTGGGTGACCGGGTGTTTGCCATGCGTCGCATCAACCCCGACGATTGGCGCACCAATGTCAGCCGGGGGGCTCGCGCGGAGCCGCTGGTCCCCGACCAGCGGTTGATCGAGACTGCCCGTCGCGCCGCCGCAGCCATTGGCGCCCCCTTTGCCGGTGTCGACATCCTGCCCGGCAGGAACGGCGGGGAGTTTGTGCTGGAAGTGAACGGCGTGCCGGGGTGGAAAGCCTTGGCAGCCGCCCTGCAGGTGGACGTGGCGGGGATGCTGCTGGACTATATCGAAACATTGGTCTCCCGTCGGAGGTCGGCCGGAGCTTAGAGGGAAACTTCACTCAGACAATTTGCGATGCGAGGACCCTATGCGATTTCTTCAACTGACTTGCGGTGCCACCTTGTTCGTGCTGCTGGCCGTCCAGACGGCGGTCTCCGGCGAGGCTCCTGTTGGCCTGTCGGCGGCGCCGCCTGCCGAAGGGCGTGCGATCAAAACGGACCAGGGCTACATGACCGAGTACAAGGTGACGATCCCCGGCACCAGCGTGACGTTCGAGATGGTCCCGATCCCCGGCGGCAAGTTCAAAATGGGGAGTCCCGATTCGGAAGAGGGACGGGAGGAAACCGAAGGACCGCAGTTCGAGGTCGAGGTCGCTCCGTTCTGGATGAGCAAATACGAGTTGACGTGGGCCGAGTACCGACTGTACCTCGCGCTGTACGGCATCTTCAAGGAGTTTGACAGCCGTGGCGAGCGGAAGGTCACGGCCGGCAACGAAATCGACGCCATCACCGCTCCCACGGAACTGTACGATCCCAGCTTTACCTACGAGCACGGCGAGGCCCCGGACCTGCCGGCCGTCACCATGACTCAGTACGCTGCTCGACAGTACACCAAGTGGATGAGCGGGATCACGGGCAGCTTCTACCGGCTGCCGACGGAAGCGGAGTGGGAGTATGCGTGTCGGGCCGGGACGCAGACGGCTTTTTCCTTCGGCGACGACGCGGATCAGTTGGGGGATTACGCTTGGTTCTTCGAGAATTCGGACAGCAAGACTCACAGAGTCGGCCAGAAGAAGCCGAATCCTTGGGGCCTGTACGACATGCACGGCAACGTAGCCGAGTGGACGCTGGATCAGATCCTGGACGACGGCTACGAGCAGTTCGCCGGCAAGACGTTGAAGTCGGAAGACGCCCTGGTTTGGCCCACCAAGCTGGTGCCCCGTGCGATCCGCGGCGGACATTGGGATGACGATGCGGAAGCCTGCCGCAGCGCCGCGCGGCTGGCCTCCCAGGAACGCGAGTGGAAGACGGAAGATCCCAATCTGCCGCTCAGCCCCTGGTGGTTCACCAGCGACCCGACCCGCGGGATCGGCTTCCGCATCGTCCGCCCGCTGGCCGAGCCCGCCACGCGCAAGGCCAAGGAGCGATTCTGGGCCATCGACGACGAGGACACCCGCGACGGAGTCGAGAATCGCATGAGCGAAGGCCGCGGAGTGCGCGGCCTGGTCGACCGCGACTTGCCGGAGGCGATCAAGAAGTTGAAAGAGAACCGGTAGGCCCCGTTGGGTCGCGGTTAAACTGTTCGGCCTCTGGGACCGCAGTACGGCGTTGTGGGAGGCGACTTGCTTACCACCCTTTTTCTCACCACCGCGTTTCTCATCTCCGCCGCGCCGGCTGGCGCCCCGGCCGATGAGCATTTGCAGCGCTACCGGGAATCCCGTCCGGGGATGGGCTCGACGTTCGAGATCATCGCCTACGCGCCCGATGAGCCGACCGCCCGGCGCGGCCTAGACGCTGCGTTCGCCCGCATCGAGGAGCTGAATCAAATTTTCAGCGATTACGATTCGGAAAGCGAAGCCTGCCGGTTGAGCCACGCGGCCCCGATGCCGGAAGCAGTCCCGGTCAGCGCCGAAATGTTTGCGGTGCTCGACTACTCGATCCAACTGAGCCGTCAGACGGACGGTGCCTTCGACGTCACCGTGGGGCCGGTCAGCCGTCTCTGGCGGCGAGCCCGGCGGCAGAAACAGCTGCCGCCGCCGGAGCGATTGCGGGAAGCGATGGCGGGCGTTGGCCACCGCCACCTGCAATTGGACGCGGGGGGCAGAAAGGCAAGACTGGCGGCGGCGGGCATGCGGCTGGATTTTGGCGCTGTGGCCGTCGGTTTCGCCGTGGACGAGGCGCTGGCCGTCCTGAAACAACACGGCTTGACCCGCGTCTTGGTGAACGGCAGCGGCGATATGGCGCTTGGCGATCCCCCGCCCGGCGAAACGGGGTGGCGCATCGGCGTGGCGCCGCTGGAACCGGACCAGCCTCCCAGCCGATTCTTGAGATTGGCCCACTGCGGCGTATCGACTTCGGGTGATGCCTGGCAATACGTCGAGATCGCCGGTCGCCGCTATTCGCATATCGTCGATCCGAGAACGGGCGTCGGCCTGACGCAGCGGAGCAGCGTCACGGTGATCGCTCCCAACGGGATGGCTGCCGATGGTTTGGCGACCGCCGTCAGCGTGCTGGGACCCGAAAAGGGCCTGGCACTCATCGAACGAACAGGTGGAGCCGCTTGCCTGATGGTGGCTGTCGAGGACGAAAAACCCGAGTTGCACGAGTCCAGCGGGTGGAAAAAACACGAGATTTCGGACTCGTTGCCCACGAATTGACGTAGGACGGATCGCCAATCGGTCCCGGTCTCGCGGACCGACTAACCTGAAGTTCCTTTTTTGAATCGCGTGGTTTTACCGTGTTTCTTGGGGTCTTTGCT
>CAZAQY010000102.1:0-25680 GCA_964486845.1 uncultured Pirellulaceae bacterium | reverse complement strand
GCTGACATCGCGGACGTTCAGGCGTCCGCCGACCTTGCGGCCGTCACGGGTCTGCCGGATGGCGTACTGAGCCAGGGGCGTGGGGTAGATCACGTCCTCCAGACCGCGGTCCAGAAGCCGGACAAACGCGATCCAGCAGTTGGCGATCACTTCGGCGATCAGCTCCTGGCGGCGGGCGGGCAGCTCCTTGCGAAAGGCGTAACGGGCCTGGGCTCGGATCTGGGGGAGCATTTCCAGGAAGCGTTCTTCGCGGGTACGGATCGTGCGAGCGGATGCGATCATCTGGGCAACCTCCGATGGCTAAGGTCGCCCACACCGGGGCGACCGTGTGGTGAAACACAGTCGCCCCGAACCGATCGGGGCGCTACGAAAATCTGGGACGAGTGCGCTGGAGCAGCCTCCCTGGAGGCGACTTCGGGGCTCTCGCAACCGCTGGCGAAGCATCGCAAGCGGCTAACGCATCTGCGTCTATGAATCTTGACGCAAAAGCGGGCTGGATTTAGGGTTCAGTCATCGCTGCCACAGGGCGTTGATCTCAGGGCTACGTGCCGACCCGGTTTTCCAGTATTGGACAGGGGACGTAGAACTCGTTGGCCGCCGCCGTGGCGGTCCAGTCGATGGCTGTGTAGCGGACGCGAAAGCCCGCGCGATGCTCGGAGCCAACTTTGGCGATGTAGTATCTCTGTCGCGTGGCCTTCGCTTCGAGCAAGAACGGGCCGCGGCTGCCGTTGTAAGTGTAGCCATCCCGCAAGACCAGCTTGTGTCCGTTTTCGAGGCGGCTTCGACAGACTTGACCGGCGAGCAATTCCACGAAACCGGCAGCGTCACCTGCCGACAGCTCGGTCAGATCCAGGCTTGCCTTGCCCCGCACTTCCTCGGGCGACAGCGCGGCCTCGGCCAGCAGATCGAGCTTCTGCTTGCTGAATTTGATGCCGACTGAGACCTGCTGCCGCACGAAATCAGTCCAACCGTCGCCGCACGTTCCGCCGCTCACGTTCAGATGCAGCGTCTGTCGGTTGATGACCACCGGCACGTAGGAATAGCCTCTGGCGAAGACCAGGGCGATTCGGTCCCGCGGGATGACGAAGTAGAAATCGCGGCCGGCGTGCTGGAACCATCGCTTGCGGCCGTTCGGCCAGTACGAGCGGGTCAGAAACACTTTGTCCTGCCTGGCCGCCACGTTGGGATGATCGTAGCGGGTTGCAGCAGCTGGGTAGTTCCCATCGGCCACGAGGATGAAGTACTCGGTATCGGGCAGTTCGACATAATAGTCCGGCTCGACTTCGACTCTGCCCGATAGTGCGGACAGGCTGACGGATCTGGGTGGGTCCATTGCGTTTTCTCCTGGGAGTGCTGGAAGAAGGGCCCTTTGCTGTGCGCGACGTGGCACGGGGCGCTACGGAAACAGCCGAAACACGTCGAACAGGCTCTTGTTCTCCCAGCCAGCGATCTCGTCCGGGCGCCAGAACGTGAACTCGTTGCCCTGCGCGCAGCACACGTAGCGGGGATTGTTCAGCCAGCGATATTCCAATTCGTACTCGGCCCAGTCGCCGTCCGCCCGCTGAACGGGAGCGTCCAGCTTGCGCAGGATCAGGACGTCTGCGTCGCGCTGCTCGGCCTTCAGGCACTTGAACTGGTCGCTTACGTCAACGATGGGTTCGGTGGTCTCGATCATGTGGGGTTCCTTGATCGTTCGGGAATGCCGGCGACGAGCCTGGTCGCTGCCGCCGCCTCCGTACGCCAAGCCCAACGTGTCGTGGCCGACGAACCGGCTGCACTCGTCGAAGCGGAGAGTCACCAGGCTGTCGTCGGCGAGAGTCGGTCCGGGGCTGGTAGTTCTTTTGTCGGTGTCCAGCTCTACGACGCAGCGCAGCAGAACGGCGAGGGCGATGTGTGGAACACAGTCGTCCCGGTACTGTGCCAAGGGCGGAGAGGGGATTCTGCAAGACCGGCAGTCGCGGCCAGTGACGACGCCCGAAGGTCAAGACGTTGCACGAAACGGGCTCAGAGCACGCAGACCTGAATCGCTGGTGACGTTCAATCGGCGTTCTGTCTGAATGCACATTCAACAAAGCCAAGCACGCACCGCTTGTCTGTATTCCGCTCGTTCCAAGACCAAGGCTGGCGCTACCAGTTGACGCCTTCGGTGTGGTTCCGGAGCCTTATCGGAAGAGAATTGAGGCCGTCACCCAGGCAAAGGGTGGTCGGCGAATTCTAAACCTTGCGGTCTATGTATTGTGACGCAAGAAATCGGGTAATTTAGCTTCCGGAAGTTCACCAAGCCGGCGGCCCGCACCGCGGTCTGGTTCTGAAACGCAGGCCCCGATTGCGAGCATCCCTGGACAGCGATAAAGTCGGGCAGGATTGAATTTCGCACCACCGCGGCCTTGGTTTTCACGAATAGCAGACCGTCGGTGGGACGGGTGGTGACACCATAGCACGAGGAACCGCTTCGATGACCATGCGTGACAAACTTCAGGAGTTGGTAGCGGCAGCCGTAATGGGATGCTTCGCCTGCGGCATCGCAGCAGCCCAAACTGCCCCGTACCCGTCGCTCGTGACAGCCCAAACTCAGGCGAGTCCAAAGGCGCTGGCCTGCTTGGAGCGTCCCGGCAAAACTGTCTTCAGCGACGGGTTCGAGTCGTCGGAATCCGTGAAGAAGTACTTCGAGATTCGGGGCCTGCGGGAGGGACGGGCCAAGCTGGTGATCGATGCGGGGGTGGGCCATTCCGGCCGCGGTGCGATCCAATTCACCGCGGTCGCACGGGACGGCCGGGAGTCGGGATCGGGAGCCAGCGGCTGGCTGGGAGCTGAGGGGTACGAGCGACTGTACTTCCGCCGCTACCTCAAGTTCGCCGCCGATTACGATCAGGGCAACTTGAATCATGTCGGCGGCGGCTTGGCAGCCGTGGCCGGGGCGGACCGGTATCGAGGGATGGGTTCGGCCGGAATACGTCCCCAGGGCGACGACCGCTTCAACAGTGCCTTCGAGCCCTGGTGCGACTGGCGTCGCTTCCCGCCGCCGGGATACATGTTCCTGTACACCTACTGGACGGACATGAAGCGTGATCCCGATGGGCACTACTGGGGCAACATGCTGGGACCGGCAGCGGGCGAGCGGGTGGTCCCGCAGCGCGATCGCTGGTACTGCCTGGAGCACATGATCCAAGTCAACGACGTGGGGCAGGCCAACGGCGAACTGGCCGCGTGGATCGACGGCAAGCTGTACATCCACTACAAAGGTTTCCGCTGGCGAACGTCCGCCGACGTGAAGCTGAAGCGATTCGACATCGGCGTGTACGTCCATCAGGCAGCGAAAGACAACACCGTCTGGTACGATGACGTCGTGTTGTCCACCGGATACGTTGGGCTGGTCAAACCATGAGGCCGTGACATGTTAGACGTGCTCCGATTGCAGGTCCTTCTGGCGGTCCCTGCGGTCGGCCTTTCCTGTCAATCGCTCATGGCGGCAGACACGAGCCTTCCGGAATCCGTCGCCGGGACGTGGGTTCTTCAGCAGGCTGCCAGTCCGGGTGAACTGCAGCGGGAGTTGCGAAGGAGTCTCGCCTCGGCGCTCGATACTCCCCACATCCGCGGTTTTTGCTTGCGGTTCCCCTGGAAGGCGGCCGACGAAGACTTCTCGCTGATCGAAGCCGGACTCAAGATCGCCCGCGCTCATGGCGTGTCGTATTCGATCCGGTTCATGGCCGGACGGCATACGCCCGATCGCGTCTTTGCCAGAGGGTGCCGTTTCTACCTTGGCGGCCGGAGCGGGAACGAAAGGGTTCCCGTGCCGTTCTTGGCGGACGGTTCGCCCAACACGGTGTTTGAAGCCGAGTACGAGGCCTACGTCGCCCGCTTGGCCGCCTGGTGCCGCAGCCGGGAGGTGAGACTCCTGCATCTGGCTTGGTACGGTCAGGACTGGGCCGAGTTGAATCACGGAAAGGAGGTCCGTTCCCAGGCGGGGTACAGCTACGCCAACTGGCTGCGGGCGCATGAACGTCTCCTGGATATCGGCCTGAAGCATGCCGAGAAAGACTTGGCGATCGAGCTTCCGTTTTCGGGTTACGGATCGTTGACCGACGCGGCTGTCTCGCTGGCTGATCATGTCGTCGGAGAGATCGGCCAGCGCAACCCGCTTTTCTTCTGCCAGGCCAACGGCTGGGGACCGAACGGGGATTGGGGCGCGCCGAGCCCGGAAGTCGAGGCAGGCTTTGATCGGGTCTGGCAGAAGCCGATCTGCCGGGGCCAGCAAGCCATCCAGCCCGGCGATTACGCGTGGCCTGAGCTGTTTCGGAAGCTCTACGAAAACCGGGCCACCTACTGCGAGGTTTACGCGCCCAGCTTCACGTTGAAACGCAGCGCCGAGCTGGCCGCCGAGATTCGGAAGTTCGACGAACACATCCGCACTGGCGGACCGCTGCTTCCGGAGAGAACACGTTGACCGTCCAAATCGCCGTCCGTCCCGCACCAGCTGCCACAAGGGTGTCCCATGACATGGCCTGCCGTCGTTCTGCTGATCACGATCGGACAAACGTCCGCGACACCGAATGCGGAATCTGCTCCCGATGGGAAGGACATCACTTGGCAATCAGTGGGCCCCGGAGGCGGCGGGTGGATTCAGTCGATTACCTGGGACCCGATCGACGCTGAAACGCTCCATGTCGGCTGTGATGTGGGCGGGTACTACTTTTCTGCGAATGCCGGCCGGCACTACGAGATTCGCAACGCGGGTCTGGTGGACTTCTTCTTTGAGGCACTGGCCGTGCATCCCCGCGATCATCGAATCATTCTGGCGGGAACGGAGAGCGGCATCCACCGCAGCACGGACCAGGGCCGCAACTGGCAGTGGATTCGCGAGGGGTTTCCACCGGTGCAGCAATTTGCCTTCTCGGCGCCCATCGGGGCGATCGCGTTTGACCGACAGCGACCGAGCCGAGTCTACGCGGGAATCGGCCGTCCCCGCTGGAACAAGGAAGGCGCGGGAGCCATCTATTGCTCCGACGATACGGGCCTGACGTGGCGACTGATCTCTGCAGGCCAGTTGGCGGCCGATGCCATCGTGCGCGACATCGAGCTAAAGCCGGGCGACAGTCAGACCATTCTGGTCGCGACCCAACGCGGCATCTTCCGCAGCGATGACTCCGGTCAGACGTGGACGGCCTCGAACGAGGGTCTGCCCCAGGCGAACGTCGAAGAGTTGGCCTTTGCTCCATCCACACCGGACACCGTCTACGCCTCCCTTCAGACGACGGCCCGGGATAATCGGCCGTTCGATGGCGGCGTTTGCCGGAGCGATGACGCCGGCAAGACCTGGCGCCCCGTCAATGGGGAAGGCATGCCGCGCCGAGTCGGCGGCAGCAGCCAATCGCCGTACATGACCTCGCAAATCAAGGAACTGGCCGTCGATCCTCGCGACCCCAACGTGGTCTACGCCGGCAGCCAGTCTTGGGTGACCGCAGGCGTGTACAAGTCGGTCGACGGCGGCCAGCACTGGACGCGCACGACCCGGCACGGCCAACAAGACGAGCCGAATATGGCCTACGGCTGGATCAATTTCTGGGGACCGGCCGTCGAGTGCCTCTCGGTATCGCCCGTCCGTCCGGGTCGCATCGCCTTCGGCACCAGCGGCCACGTCTTCACCAGCGATGACGGAGGCGAAACCTGGCAGCAGCGATACTGCCGTGAAGTGCCAGACGGCCGATTCTCCGGCAACGGGTTGGAGGTGACGTGCCTGAATGCCGTCGTGCCCGATCCTACGGCGCGCGAGCGGCTCTGGTTCTGCTACGCCGACATCGGTCTGCTCGTCAGCGACGACGGTGGCCAGTCCTTTAGGCGATCGTTCCAGGGCATGAAGCATTCCGGCAACTGCTTCACGGTCGTGGTCGATCCGGCGGAGCCGTCCACCGTTTGGGCGGCAACCGGTCAGTGGTCTCACAATGCGGGCGACATCTGTCGATCGGATAACGGTGGTCGCACGTGGCAGATCGTCGGGACGCCCGAAACGGGGTTGCCGGACGGGCAAGTTCGGCACTTGGTACTCGACGCTCGCAGTCCGGCGGAGCAGAGGCGCCTGCTGGCCACCGTCAAAGGGTCGGGGATCTACGAGAGTCGTGATGGCGGCCGGTCCTGGCATCCGATTCATGGCAATTTGCCGGTCGCCGCCGTCAAGGAGCCGAGAGGGCTGCTGATTGCCCCGGCCGATCCACAACATCTCGTCGTCGCGCTCGGCGGCGTGTCGGAGACGGGGGCGGGAATCTACGCCACGCGGGACGGCGGCCGTTCATGGAAAGGTCTGCACGAGGCGGGGATGTTTGCCGACATCACGTCACTGGCCGCTGATCCGCAAGACCTGGACTGTCTGTACGTCACCGCGCGGCAACACTACGATCATGCGACTCGAAAAAGCTATCCAGGCGGCCTGTTCGCCAGCCGCGACGGCGGTCGGAACTGGAACCGCCTGCTGGACTTTCGCTTCATTCAGGCCGTTGCGGTTAGCTCTGTCGATCGTCGCATCTTGTACGTCGGCACGAACGACCATCCGTATCATGATGCCTACGCCGCGGCAGGGTTACTGAAAAGCCACGATGCAGGCCTCACGTGGCAGCGTGAGAACAGCGGCCTGAGCCATCGCGGCGTCCACTGCTTGAGCATCAGTCCCCATGATCCCTCGCTACTCTACCTCGGTACCGGCGGAAACGGGGCATTCATTGGGAATGACACATTGATACGCTCCGAATTCGGATCTGCTCCCGCCAGAAAACCCTGAACCGTGAAAGGCAAGAAAGAACGTGTCGATTGCCACGCTAGCCGCCCTGCCCCTAATCCTGCTGCCTGGTCAACTCTCTCCCTTCCCATCCACCGACGGGATTTTGGCGGGTGGTGCTGATCCGAGCGTCGTCGCCGTCCAAGAGGCCGACGGGCGATACGGGTATTACGTCGTCTCGACGGGGCGAGGAATCTCCATTTCGTACTCACGCGACTTGAAGGACTGGCGGCGGATCGGGCGGGTCTTCACAGAGGACGTGCCCCGGTGGGCCCAGGACGACGTGCCCAAGGCCAACGGCATTTGGGCGCCTGATCTCAGTTTCCACAAGGGGCTCTACTACTTGTACTACTCCGTGTCTAGCTTTGGCAGTCAACGATCGGTCATCGGCTTGACGGTCAACAAGACGCTGGACCCGACGAGCCCCGATTACCGCTGGCTGGACCGAGGCAAAGTCATCGAATCCTGGCCTGGCAAGTGCGATTTCAATGCCATTGATCCAGCCCTGTTCGTGGACCGTGACGGCACGTGGTATCTGTTCTTTGGATCGTTCTGGTCAGGCATCAAGCTGGTTCAACTGGACGCTGCAACGGGGAAGCCCCACGAGAACGCCGCAATCATGCCGGTGGCAGCTCGTCCTCGCCATCCAACGCACGCCGTCGAAGCGGCCTATGCGATTTTTCACGAAGGCTACTATTACCTCTTCGTCTCCTGGGATCGCTGCTGTGATGGCGCCGACAGCGATTACAGAGTCATGGTCGGCCGGTCTCGGAAGATCACCGGTCCGTACGTCGATGCAGACGGCCGCGCCCTGCTGGACGGTGGCGGCACTCGCGTGCTGGCCGGTAGCGAACGCTGGCGTGGACCAGGGCACAACAGCGTTCTGACGACCGAGAAAGGCCAATGGCTCGTCCATCATACCTACGATGTTCAGAACCTGCGGGCCCAACGGGTTCTTCAGATCCGTCCGTTGTCATGGACAGCTGACGGTTGGCCGAAAGTGGGCGAGCCGATATTCGAGCCCAAGTTGAGACCGTCCAGGTCCGTGTTGAAGACCGACGCCACGGCCGGCGATTCCCCTGCTGCCACGGTGGACCTGGGGAGGCTGACATCGCCCGTCGTGATTCAAGGCAATGATGTCACCGGCTACCGCGACCCGGCGGCGGTTTACCACGAGGGGACGTTCTACGTTTACATGACCCTCACCACGATCGACCCGGACGGGCTGATCTATGCCCAGACGGCCTGGAGCAAGAGCCGGGACCTGTTGCACTGGACCGACCCCAAGCCGTTCACGCCGAAGGATCGCTCCAAGAACTACTCCAGTCCGGGAAACATCATCCGCGACGGCGAGGATTTCGTTCTTTGCCTACAAGCGAAGGTCGTTGTGGGCAACGGTCCACCACGACGCATTTCAGTGCTCTGCCGGCCGGGTGATTTTCGTTTTCAGAGCGTCAGCGACTTCTCTCATCTGAATGGTCAGGTGAAGGTATTCGGGTGAAAGGAGGTACGTGCCGTGCATGAACTGGTTCCGGAGCTTCGGCACCAGAATCGCGAGAGCGTGGCTGTGCGTGGGAACCGTACTCTTGAAGTGCCTTCGCAGCTCTTTTGGGATTGGCCGCACATCCGAAAACACCGCATCTGTTACGATCTCCTCAGCGACTGCTCTGCCAAGGAGGTCAGCGAACTTATCCGTGTCTTCTGCTGAAAAGTGGAGACGAAGCGCTCGTTCGAGACCGATTATCGCTTGGAAAAAAGCGAGGCTCGCGAGTTCGTAATCGTCGCGAGAAAGCGATACGAGCTTTCCTGCCAGCCGAAAGAAGTGCGCGCTTTGCTGGTGCAGGTCACGCTCCTCTTCCAGCCAAGCTGCCTTCGACTCAAGGAAGGCTTCAGTCACGCCAAAATATGACCATCGAATATCCACATTCCATCCTCGTTTCGTCACCACGACCTTTAACCGGGTAGGTTACCAGATAGAGCCTGTCAACTCCACTGTCCCCGCCAGACAACGTTCCGGTCGCCAAGCGAAGGTCGTTGTGGGCAGCTCCACCCAGGAGACGTCCCATGCGATCGATCGACGACCCCGCCCTTCTGACCCCTGACCAGCGTCTGGCCGAAGTGGCCAGCATCTTGGCCGCTGGCGTTCTGCGGCTCCACACGTGGGCGGCGATCCCAGATGACGCCGCCCAGCATACGGTCCGAGGAAATCTGGGGAAACCCGGCTCTCCAGGCCTTGAGGTTCCCGGCGAAACCGTGCTCAGTCTCCACAACGGTTAACGGTTTCCGAGAATGTCACCGATGGCGATGGTGCGGGGCATGGGGCCTCCGGGGTGCTGGTGGAGTGAACCGCATGTTGGCAAATTGTACCACCTGCGGCCAGACCCGATTATTTCCGGCCCGGACCAAACGTGTCATGGGGCCGCCGAAGAACAGAATATCAGGAACACAACAACACGAAAGGAATCACCCGTGCCCAAGTTCTACGTCGAATCCGGTCCCGTCCGGCTGATCTTTGATGCGGCCACCGCCGAGCAGGCCGCCGTCATGGCCTTCCAGTGGACCTGCGACAAGCAGGCGGAGATCGAGGCAGTGTCGCCGTTGGACCACGTGCTGGAAGCCGAAGAACGTGGCTGGCAACTCGGGGACGAAGTCACCGTCAACGAACAAGGCTTCGGCCGGTGGGACGGCGAGGTGTTCGAGACCCTAGACATTTTCGAGGCGTGGCTGCGATGCCCGTTGCCGGTGGTCTGAGCACGTCCAGTTCGCCATACGGCCACTCCGACGCTGCTTCTGGCTTCCGGCGGAACGTCATACAATGAGGGGCGAACAGGTCAGTGTCCGCTCGACATGGGAGGAAGAAGATGAATACGTCACGCATCCGGTTCGTTCTGTTCCTGGCAACGGTCGCCTGCCTGCCCGGAAAGGAAGTGTCGGCCGATACCCCGCTTCCGCCCCCGCAGCGGAAGGAAGTGTGGTGCGGTAGCCATCACTACTGTGCCGTGATGGACCCGCGACTTCGGCTGACCACGGTCTACAAGGTGGACGGCAACACGCGGACAAAGCTGTGGGCGATGCCGGGCTGGTACAGGGTGGCATTCCTGGCCGACGACGCCGAACACCTGGTCATCGGCCACGACGGGATCAATCTGCTGCCGACGAGTATCGAGAACAGCGACATCCTGGCCTACTTCGTGCGGAAAGGGGAAGTGGTCGCCACCGCTACGCTGGCGGACATCGTCGAGAAGTCGCACCTGCGGCGAACGGCCTCACACTACTTGTGGGGCGAATACTTGGGCATCGACGAGGATGGTCGATTTTGCGTGAAGACGGTCGAAGGCAAGAGACTGTGGTTTGATGTCCGAAGCGGCAAACAAGTGCTTTCGGCCGTCACAGCGGCAACCCCGTGAGCCATTCCATGCTTCCCCACGACCGGCCGCTGACGGAAGTCGAATTCGTCGCCTTCGACCTGGAGACGACGGGGCTGTTTCCCGTCGTCAACCGGATCGTGGAGTTCGGTGCCGTCCGGTTTCGGCTGGATGGCCGCGAGCTGGGCACCTGGGAGCAACTCGGCGATCCTGAGTGTCCAATCCCGCCTGAGGTGACGGACATCCACGGCATCACGGACGCGATGGTCCGGGGCCAGCCCACGTTAGCACAGGCCCTGCCGGCATTCCTGGATTTCCTCGGCGGGACCGACGCGATCCTGCTCGCCCACAACGCCATGTTCGACCTGGGCTTCCTGAACTTCGCAGCGGCCAAGACGGGCCTGACGCGCCCCGCGAACCCGGTCATCGACACGCTGGACCTGGCCCGCACCTGCGTCCGCGGCGCCCCGAGTTGCCGGCTGGCGGACCTGGTCGTGCATCTGGGCCTGGCGGAATCGGAAGACCACCGTGCGTTGTCGGATTCGCGGCTGGTGAGGGAGTTGGTCAACAGCGAAAAGAATTCTCGCAGAAGTTGTCTGACTGGCGGACGACGGCCATCGCCGCCCCGGCGGTTGCTCCTGCCCGGCCGCCCTGATCGCGGATGTTTGGGCCAGGCCACGGCACCGTTGCCAATCACTCGCGTGCCGGAGAAATTCTTGGGGCCTTTGACCAAACGTGTCCGGGCCGGCGGCGATGGCGTGTTAGACTGGGCCGAGACCCGCAACTGCCCAAGAAATCCGTGTCGGATTTGCCGGCAGGGACCAATCGTGTCACGGTCGCACGCTATCATCCGGCCTGGCGTCCGGCCAGACGACGGCCGCACAGCCTTCCCAGCCGGAAGTAACTCCCTATCGGAGAACCGGTTAAGCAACTCCAAGTCTTGGCGGCGGATACTGGCGAGCTAATTGGCCTGGGGGTAAATTAGTCCATGGTTCAGGCGAAGGAATCGGGTTGCGATGAGCGAACGGCACGGCGCTAGGCGCCGGTGGTATTCCGAACCGGGGGCTAGCGCCCTGCCGCTCACAACCCGCGTTTTGTACATGTACGTGGTGACGGGATGAAGCAATTGACGCCGCCCCCCGAAGTTGGACAGGCTGTGCGTGTCCGCAATCGGCTGGCGACGGTCCGGGCGGTGGAACCTTACGACAGCCGTACGGCTCAGGGACGGCTGCACGTCGTCGAAGTCGAATACCTGGACGACTTCCGGTATCCCGAAGCCGAGCAACTGCTGTGGGAAGTCGAAGCGACGGCCCAGCCGCTCGGGAAAACGAACCTGCCCAGCGTGGATGCCAACCGGCCCGACAGCCCGCAGGCCCTCCAGGCGTTCGTCAATGCTCACCGCTGGACCCGGCTGAACCGGCTGCGGGAATCGGAGGGGATCGAAGATGAGCCCCTGCTCGGCGTCTGGAACTCGGCGATCCAGGTTCACCCGTACCAGTTGGAGCCGGTGATTCGAGCCCTATCCATGCCTCGCGTCAGTTTGCTGCTGGCCGATACCGTGGGCTTGGGCAAGACGATTCAATGCGGCTTGGTACAGGAAGAGCTGCTCCTGCGTCGCCGGATTCGGCGAATCCTGGTCATCTGCCCGGCAATGCTCCAGCGGCAGTGGCGGTACGAGATGCGGCGGAAGTTCAACCTGGATTTCGAGGTGATCGACTCCGACTCGACGTTCCAGCTTCGCCGCCGCATGGGCATCGACACGAATCCCTGGAAGGCGTTTCCCCGGATCATCACGTCGATGGACTACCTGCGGATGCCGGACGTGCTCCAACAGTTCCTGCAGGCGTCCGGGGCGGGACCAGACGCCGAAACCAACGGCCACCGCACCACGACCCACGCTCCGTGGGACTTGCTGGTCGTAGACGAATGCCACCACTTCGCCCCGCAGAGCGGCGGCCGGGCCAGTCAGCGGACGCGGATGCTGCGGGAAATCCGGTTCCTGTTCGAGCATCGTATCTTCGCCTCGGCCACGCCACACAACGGCAAGACCGTCTGTTTCACCGGGTTGCTGGAATTGCTCGATCCCGTCCGCTTCCAGATGACGGTCCAGATGGACGAGCAGGACAAGGCAAATCTCGGCGAGATTCGGATTCGCCGGCTGAAGGAGGACATCAACAAGCAGTCGCTTCGCCCGCCGTTTGCCGAACAGTTGCCGCCGGAAGAGTTGCCGATCCGATTGACGGTGGCGGAATCGGCCCTGTACGAAGCGCTCCGGGAGTACCGTAAGAAGGGACACGCCAACCTCGCCAATTCCTCCTCCAAGGAACGGTGGCTCGGACAGTTCATCTATTCGCTGCTCACGAAACGTCTGCTGTCGTGTCCGTACGCCTTTGCCCGGACCTGGTGGCGGCACCTGGAGCAAGACAGCGACGCCGACACGCCCACGCTGTTCGACATGGCTCGTGTGGCCGCGGAGCGTGCGGAGGAACAGACCAAAAGCGACGACGAACGCACGGTGCTGGAAGAAGACGCCGCTCGCCACAGTGGTGCCTGGTTCCGCACGCAGGGCAAGACGGTGGAAGACCTGCAACGCCGAGTGAACAAGGCCCTCGAAGCTCTCGGTTACGACCGCCGGACGGTTGAAAATGCCGACAAGCTGGTCGTCCTCGCCAAGAAGTCCGACTCCAAGACCGAAGCCCTCGTTGCCTGGATCAAGAAGCACCTGTTCCAGCCAGCGGCTCCGCGAAAAGGGGACGGGAGTGATTTGCCGGAACGGCCCGGAGGGTGCTGCGCACAAATTACTCCCGTCCCCTTTTCGCGGAAGCTCCGGGACGACGAGCGGCTGAGCGTGTTCACCGAGTACAAGGAAACGCTGTTCTACCTGGAGCAGCGGCTGCTCTTGGAAGGTTTCGATAAGAACACGTTGCGGCTGCTGTACGGCGGCTTGGACCTGGACGAATTCGAGGCTGTAAAGTCCGAATTTGAAGACCCGGCCGCCAGCGTCCGGCTGCTGTTGGCCACCGACGCGGCCTCCGAAGGCATCAACATGCAGGAGTGCTGCCGGTGGGTCGTCCATTACGACATCCCCTGGTCGCCCTCGAAGCTCCAGCAACGCAACGGCCGCGTTTCCCGGCACGGGCAAGTGCGGGACGTGAGTGTCTACTACTTCCGCTGCGATGAAGAAGAGGACATGGACTTCCTCTTCCGCGTGGCTCAGAAGGTTGAGCAGGTCCGCCAGGACCTGGGCAGTGTCGAGCGGGTCTTCGACGCCGCCGTCCAGCGGCATTTCCAGGGCAAGAAGACGCCGCTGGAGCAGGTGGACCTGTTCGTCAAGCAGCGGCTGGAATCGAGCCCTGAGAAAGCCGACCTGGGCTGCAACTCGCCGGCCCAGATCGCGGACCTGACCCGCCGGGCCAGCGAGCTGCTGGAAAGCACCGACACGCGGCTGGGCATTTCTCCGCAGGCCCTCGTGGACATCCTGCGGGCAGCCATCGCCGTGGAGGGGCACGGTTCCCTGGAAGACATCCCTGGACGCCCCGGCTTCTACCGCCTGAAGCCGCCGGCCCGCTGGGAAAGCCTGGCCCGACAGACGCTCACCGTGGGCTCCCGCACCGACCGCATGGAATTGGTGTTCGATGCGGCTCTGGTCGAGGACGAAGTTGGCAATTACCGGGTCATGCGGCTCAAGAAGCACCAGGTGCTGCTGCGGCTCGGCCATCCGATCATGCGTCAGGCGATGGGCACTCTGTGCCGCCAGTTGCACGATCCCGAAGGTCAGAACGCCGTGTTCCGCTGGTCGATTGCCGGCCTGCACCGTTCGGGCTTCGAGGCCCTGTCGGTATTCCACTACACCGTGACGGCCATCAACGAACTCCTGGAGCCGCTGCACGACGAAGTGATGGCCACGGTGTTCCGTGTCGAGGGCGACCGGCTGGTCCCCGTGGAAGACGATTTCGCCGAGATCGTCTTGCGGAGTGAGTTCCACCCGCTCAAATCGGCCAAACGTCGCGAGGATTGGGTTCGCACGATCCGGGGTCACTGGTTCCAGCACAAGGGCGAATTGGAAGCCTTCCTGCGTCAGCAGGAGGCCGACCAGCGGAAGGTGCTCACCCGCCGGGCCAAAGCCACCCTCCGCCGGGAACTCGACGCGGCCAAGGAAAGCTACCGGTACCGGCTGAAGGAATTGCAGGACCGCAGTCGCGAACAGGAACTTGGCAAGCTGGCCAAGGAACTGCTGCGGGAACAGGCGGAGGCCCAGCAGCCCATGCTGTTTGAGGAATTCGAGGAAGAGGCCAAGTTCCGTGTGCAGGAGATCGAAGAGCAGATGGCCGTCCTCCGACAGGACGTAGAGCGAACCCGCGAACTGCTGACCAAGGAACGAGATCACCGGTTGAATGTCGTGCTGCCCAAGCGATTCGAGGTCCGTGAGGTGCGGCTCTTGCCGCTGGCGTTGACCTACCTTGTGCCAGCTTCGGCGGAGGATATCTTCGTTTAGTGGCCTCCGACTGCCGGGTGGGGGCCGACGGTGGGTGCGGGACGTCGAACTGAGAAGAGGCATTGACAGACGAGCTGTTTTGTCGGGAAATAACAGATGGACGATCCGCTGGATTTCGTCGACATGACGGATGTTGCCGTTCACGGCGATCCCGGCACGTGGAGGTTTCAGGGCCGGAAGCAAGGCAGTCCTACGCCAGCCACCTCGCCGAACGCTCCGCCCGGCACGATGAAGAACTACGATCTGTATGTTGACGAGTTCGGACTGAAGATCGAACTCCATTACTTCCGTTATACTGACGGGACGGTTGATGATGTAAGGGTTAAGCCTCGCACCTAACGCGGCTCGATCCGGAATCGGGCGAGAACATGCCTACGCAAACAATCGCTTTGAACGAATTTCTCCGGCAGCTTAGGAGCGGCCGGTTCCCTGTTTCCGATGCAGCGTCCTTAGAAGCCCTCTCCGCGCGCGAACTCATGGCCGATCTCCAACGCCTCTACCCGGTCAAGTTCCAGGAACGCGACATCGGTCGCAAACACGAGGTCGCTCTGGCCCGCTCGATCCGTTACGAATTGGGCTTTGGGAACCGCGGTCTTTCGATTTTCTCACCGATCCGGCTGCTTCCTGTGCTGCGCAGTTGTGTCTTCGCCGGCTGCTACGGCGATTCCCTCAGTGACATCACCACGGCCACGTCCGTCTATGTCAAACCGACCCGGAAACCCGTGAAGGGCCTGATCCTGAGAATGGGACGCGGCTTCAAGCTGGACAAAGGTCCGGACGGCTGGGCTCTCAATCCCATTGAGGGGCGAGCCGTCAACCTCTCCCTGGAATTCCTTGAAAAGCGCGGTTGGCAGTTTGACCTCTTTCTCCCTTTCCGGAACATCGTGCCGGAAGCGGCGGCTGAACTGAGTCATGAACGCTAGTCCCGCCGCCCACGCCTGGTGGTCCCGTTTGCGGCATCAAGGGCTGCTGCTTTCGCCCGTGGTGATGGTCGAGCGGTACCCCTCGGCACCCGAGCCAATCTCATTCTCCGCCCTGGGCAAGCTCCGGGATGCCCACACTCGCTTCGCCACCAAAGCGAAGGCCCAGGCCGATGGGGACGGGGGACGGGTCGGAGACCCATCCTACGACCAGGGAGACCAGGCCGCCATCCTGGGATTCGTGGATGCCGTTTTCGAGAATCTGCTGGGTCACACGGGAACGCGACTCGCCAAGCAGCACAACATCCCCGAAAAGCTCACGGTCGCGATCCGCATCGGCAGCCGGTCGGACACCATCCGTCCGCACCGGGTCATCTTTGCCGACGAAGCCGGCCAAACGCCGGCTCTGCTCGTCATGGCAGACCCGTCGCCGCAGGTCGGTCGGAGGCGGGGCCGCACGAAATACGCCCAGATGCTCGAACTGCTGCGGGGCACCGGCCAGCGGCTCGGCGTGCTGACCAACGGCCAGCAGTTCCGGCTGGTGTACGCGGGCCTGGACTTCGAGTCCTGGTGCGAATGGGAAAGCGACCGCTGGTTTGACGATGGCCTCATCTACGAGGGGTTGCTCGACTACCGCGTGAAGCGAACGGACGAACAGATCGGTCCCCAGGTGTTCCTCAATCTCGGTCGCGAGCCGGTCCTGCCGCTCTCCCGGTTGCAGGACATGCTGGCGGGCGACCGCAAGGGCCTCAAGGACCTGTTGACGACGCTGCGGAAGGAGAAGGTCACGGCATCCGCCGCCGAGGAAGAAGAGGAGGCAGAGGAGGAAGCCGAGGACGCCGATCAGGACGAAGCGGAAGCCGCCGAGGAACCAGCCGTCGAAGCCGAAACCGCCGACCACCAATCACCAATCACTACCCACCAATCACTCCCCGATTACCTTGACGCCGTAGAATCGGCCAGGCGTTGGGCGAGGGAAGCGGTCGTCCTGGCCGGTTTGGTGCGGAAGCAGGGCAAGAAGGAATCCGACAGCCAGTACCAGCAGGAAGTCGAGGCGGAGGCCAACCGGCTCATCAAACGGGTCGTGGCCACGGGCGAATTCTACCTGGTCCGTGCCGGGAACACCCGCAAGGGAACCGGTACGTTTTATACGCGGCCTCAACTGGCGGTTCCCGTCGTCCACCGCACGTTGGCGCCGCTGTGCTTCGTTCGCGACGCGGCAGAGGAAACCACGAAAGTCACGAAGGACACGAAAGCGGAAGTGGTTCCGGTCCCCGCCGAGTACGCCATTGCCGCGGAAGCGCCGGAGGGGTACGCATCAGGTAGGTCCCGCGAGCCGAGTAGGTCCCGCGAGCCGAGCGGGACCGGACGCACGAAAGACGCCAGCGGCGCCCCGGTCCGGCTCGGCTCGCCGGACCTACCCCGGACCCCAGACGAAATCCTTTCGCTGAAGGTCTGCGATCCGGCCTGCGGCAGTGCCTCGTTCTTGGTCGCGGCCCTGCACTACCTGACGGACGCTCTTTACAAATCCCTCTGTCACCACTGCCAGCTCGACGACCCCGCCAAGTCCAAGAAGATCACGCTGCCCTACGGTCGCCCCCGCACTGGCAAGGACGGGGAGGAACTCGTTCCTTTTCCGCCCGATGATCCGCAGCGGGGCCACACGTTCGAGGATCGCATCAAAGCCCTGCTCCGGCGGCACGTAGTCGAGCGGTGCATCTACGGCGTGGACATCAACCCGCTGGCCGTGGAGCTGGCCCGCGTCTCGCTGTGGGTCGAAACCCTCGATCCGGAGCTGCCGTTCTCGTTCCTGGACCACAAGATCAAGGTCGGCAATTCGCTCGTCGGGTGTTGGCTGGACCGGGTGGAAGAATATCCGCTCAAAGCCTGGGAGCGTGAGGGCGGCGACGGCAAGAACGGCCCCCGGACGCAACGCATCGAGGAATTCCTGAAGGGCGAAAAGGTCGGCAACCGTCGCACTGGTGACGGCCGGATCAAGCGAGAAATGCGGCAGGTGATCGAGGGCCGGTTCAGCCAACAGCCTGAGCTATTCCCCAGGGAACATTACACGGCGGGCCAGGTCGTCGCCCAGGCTCGTGCCGAATACGAGCGACTGCACGAACTGCCAGCTACCGACCCGGACGAACGGGAGCAGTACTACCGGAGCCACATCGAAGGCAGCCAGACCCTCCGCACACTCAAGGCTGCGATGGACGAATGGTGTGCCATCTGGTTTTGGCCGACGGACGAGAAGTCGCTCTGCCATGTTCCCACGCCGCTCACCTTCCACAAGCCGTCGCCAGAGAGAGCTTCGATCGTGGCACGTCTGGCGATGGACATGAAGTTCTTCCATTGGGAAATGGAGTTCCCCGATGTCTTCACACCGGACCGAAGCGGCTTCGACGCCATGATCGGCAATCCGCCGTGGGACGTCATGAAGCCCGACTCGCAGGACTTCTTCACCGAGTTCGATCCCTTGTACCGCACCTACGACAAGCAAGCTGCACTGCGGCGACAAAAGGACCTGTTCGAGTCCCTGCCCGGCGTAGCAGGCCAATGGCACGGCTACAACGGTCGCTTCAAGGCCCTCGGCAATTGGGTGAGGAATGTCGCCGAACCGTTCGACCTGATCCTGGTGCGTGGCAAGCAAGGCGAGGGGCTCGTGAGCCTGTGGTCTAGGCACCGCAGTGAACACGTCTGTTACGCGGATGGCCAGCATCCGTTCCGACTGCAGGGCAGTGCTGACCTGAATTCCTACAAGATGTTCACTGAGGTGTTCTGGCGACTGCTTCGCACTGACGGCCGCATCGGCGTCATCCTGCCCACCGGCATTTATTCGGACTTCGGCACGAGGGACTTACGGGAGGAGCTTCTCCAACGTGGACGCATCGACCTGCTGTATGCGTTTCAGAACGAGAAGCGAGTATTCTCTGCGGCTCATCATTGGTTCAAGCAAGTCGCACTCATCGGAACACGTGGCGGATGCACGACGACCTTTCGGACACGGTTCAGAATGGGCGTGGGTGATTCACCGGTCGCACACGAGATACCCGACGATATCTTGCATGCTGCTTACGCTGCGATGCCGGTTACCCCTGACGACATCCGCTTGTACAGTCCGAAGTCACTTAGCCTGGTTGAACTCAAGACCCCTCGCGACCTGAGTGTGTTCCGAAAAATCTATGCAAATTCGGTTCGAATGGGCGATAGTGTTCACGGGTGGGAAATCACCTACGCGACCGAGTTCCACATGACGAACGATTCCAAGCTCTTTCCGCCGAGGGAAGTCTGGGAGGCAAAGGGCTACAAACCTGACGATTTTGGCCGTTGGTTGGGGCCAGAAGGTGACGTGGCGTTGCCGTTTTATCAGGGAACCTCCGTAGGCCAGTTTGACTTCTCCCAAGCCATGTGGGTCTCCGGTCTTGGTCGTTCAGCTCAGTGGCTGAAAATGAGCTACGACGCAAAGCAGTTTGGTCCGAAGTTTCTGATCGCGGAAGAGACAATGCGAACTTGGCCAAAGTTCTTTCGCGGCATGAAACTTGGGCAGAGAAGGGTGACGAATTCGACGAACACTCGCACTCTGGTGGCCTGCGTGGTGTGCGGATTCGCCTGTGGCGACAAACTGGCCAACCTGATTGCAAATCATGGAGATGTACCTTCTACACTGTCGCTCGCTGCCGTCTCCAGCAGTCTCACTCTGGATTTCGTCGTGCGGGCGAAGATTGGGGGCCTCAGCCTCGATTGGTATATCATTGAAACACTCCCTGTTCCTAAACCTGTGGTCACAGCGACATCAACGACGGCTTCCTCGCAAGTACACAATCTAGCCGTCTACGCTGCTCGTCTTTCTCTTCTTCATCGTCGTTTCGCCCCCGAGTGGCTGAAGCTACGGCATCTAACTTCCGAACTGGCAGAGCGAGAATGGAAGCACTGGTGGGCAGTCACCGAGGCCGACCGTCTTCGGCTACGGCTGGAGATCGACGCGTTTTGTGCAGAACTTTACGGATTGGACCCCGACGACTTCGACTGGATCGTGCGGGATGACCCTCGTGACGCCAAGGGCTTTTACCGTGTAGACCGCCAGCTTCCGTTCCGGGAGCGACTCACCGGTCTTGCTGCCGCCGCGTTCCGGGCGTTGAAGGACGGCAAGTGGTCTGCCGAGTCCGCCGCATCGCTGTCCAACGACGAGTTCTTCGAGATGCTCGGCATCCCGGAACTGACCAACGCGGCGGCTGCCGCGGCCAAGGGGCTTCCTGGACCGCTGATCCTGAAACGAGAGGGTTGCCACGTCTGGAAGCCGGAGAACTTCCCTGCCGACGATCCCCGCCACGGCTGGACCTGGGACCACTGCTGGCAAGACGCCGTGGCCCTGTTGGGCAGCGAAGATGCCGTTCGCCGGTACATCGAGGACCAACCGGCGAAGCCCACGACAGCGGAGCCGGAGCACACAGGACCCAAGGACCTTTTTGGCGACCCGCTGCCGGTGAAACCGAGGCAGAAGAAGTTGTTTTGAGACATCGTCCAGCAAGATGAACGGAAACGACGCATGCCCGATACATTCAACATCTACTGTGACGAAAGCTGTCACCTGGAAAACGACCGGCAGAAGGCGATGGTGCTCGGGGCGGTGTGGGCTCCCCAAAGTCAGGTTGCGGAGCTTGCCCGTGTCGCTCGGAAGCTGAAGACCGATTTCGGTCTGCCTTCTTCGTGGGAACTGAAATGGGGCAAGGTCTCCAAGGGGCGGCTGGACTACTACACGGCGGTCTTGGACTGGTTCTGGCGGACTTCGGACCTGCATTTCCGTGCGTTGATCGTGCCGGACAAGAGCAAGCTGGATCACGCGACCCACAATCAGACGCACGACGACTGGTACTACAAAATGTACTTCGATCTGCTCAAGGTCGTTATCGACCCGCAGCAGCAGTACAACATCTACGTGGACATCAAAGATACGCGGGGAGGGCGGAAAGTTGACAAGCTCCACGAGGTCCTAAGTAACGCTCAGTACGACTTCCGCCGGTCGATCATCCAACGCATTCAGCTCGTCCGTTCGCACGAGGTCGAATTGCTGCAAGTGGCAGACTTCCTGATTGGGCTGGTCGCCTACGTCAATCGTTCTCTGTCGGACAGTGCCGCGAAAACGAGCTTGGTGCAACGTCTTCGCTCCTACAGCGGCTACAGCTTGACGCACTCGACCCTGCTGAGGGAGAACAAGATCAATCTGTTTCGGTGGCACGCACGGGAGGACGTATGAGCAACACGTTGCCCGCCTGGCTGCCCGGACTGATCGACACCAACGGTTCGTGGGACGAGATTCTCGGCCGTCTGTATTCGGTGTTCGAGGCCGACTTCAACTTCGGCAGACCGACATGGAACGGGTTGCCCGTGTGGTGGGATCGCCGCTGTCTCGACGGTGACCCGCATGAGGAGGGGTTCTGGCACTTGGTGACACGCGACGACAAGCAGACGGGCGAGCGGTTACTGGACACGCCGCGTGCCCAACGTCTACGGTGGTGTCGGGCCGTCATCGACCACGGCAGCGGGCCGGACGTCCGCGTGTTCGACTACGTGGAGGGCAGCGGCAAGGTGCGTACCTACCTCTGAGGCCACCAGTTCGACTACGTGGTGATACTGGAGAAGCTCAGCCGGAAGGGGAGGGACATCGCCTACAGCCTGATCACGGCGTTCTGCCTCGACGGGCCGTCCAGGAGGCGAGCAATGCAGCAGAAATATGACAGCCGAAAGACGTAGAAATGCAATCGCCGCCCCGGAGGACGGCGAATGATCTCCTTCCACACGTGGTGGATGAGGCTTGACGAATTGTATACCAGACGATCTCGGCTGTCAAAGAATCGGCCCCACAATGCGGGTTCTTGAAGAAAACTGCGACCGGGAAACAAGTTAAGGCAGAATTGCCATGCCGGTAAACCCCGTCCAATTCGCTCACGGCGTCTGCGACGAGTTCTTCCGGTACTTGTTCTCGGCGTTCCCGCTGTCGGACCCGGATTTGGCCGGCCAAGCCCGGACGCTCCTGGAAGGCCCGTCGTCGCTCGACATCCCGCTGGTCAAGGGGCCGTTCGTCTCGTTGTCGGAGTCGTTTGCCAAGGGCGAGTCCATCCAGAAGCTGGCCCAGGACGGCATCCTGCATCCGGTGATGCCGGGGCTGATCGGCTACCCGACGATGTACCTGCACCAGCAGCAGGTGTTCGAGGCCGTGCGGGCCGGGCACCACGTGCTGGTTGCGACCGGCACCGGCTCCGGGAAGACCGAGTCGTTCCTGTACCCCATCGTGGACGATCTGCTGCGGCAACGGGACCAGGGCGTCACATCCGGTCTGGCGGCGATCCTGGTGTATCCCATGAACGCCCTGGCCAACGATCAATTGGACCGGCTGCGGGACATGCTCGGCGGCACCGGCATCACGTTTGGCCAATGGGTCGGCACCACCCCCGACAAGGAATCCGAGGCAATCGTCGAACGCTTCCGGGGATCGTCCCGGCAAGCGTACCTGGAGGAGCGAAAGCGGCGGCGGGAAGAGGCTGCCCAGGAAGATCGGGCCGTCCGGCCGCTGGCACCGCTCGAAGAGTGCTGTTCGGAAGAGGATATCCGGTCCCGCCAACCCCGCATCCTGCTCACGAACTACCGGCAATTGGAAGTCCTGGCCACTCGTCTACCCGATGTGACACTCTTTGCTGAGGCCCCGATCAAGTACCTGGTGTTCGACGAGGCCCACACCTACGCCGGGGCCACCGGGGCAGAAGTCGGCTGCCTGGTGCGGCGACTGCGGGCATTGGCCGGTAAGACGCCCGACGAAATCACCTGCATTGGGACGTCGGCCACGCTGTCGGACCCGACCAAGAAAGACCGCGACGACGGTGAGACGGCCCGCCGATTCGCCTCGCGGTTCTTTGGCGTGGACGCGGACAAGGTGACGTTGGTGGGCGAATCGTACGTCAGCCGCCAGTGGCCACAGCAACGCTACAAGCCAGCCGCCCCGCTTGGCGATGGTATGGAACGGCTGGGGCGGATTCTGCACGCCGTCACGGAGCCGGTGCAGGTCGAAGTCGTCAAGAGCGTGGTCGAGGAACTGACGGGCCAGATGTTCGATCCCGGCGAGAACTGGCGGGATTCCCTGTTCGACCATCTGGTCACCAACGAATACGTCTACCAGACGACACAGATACTCAAGCAGCCGAAGTGGTTGAACGCCGCGGCGTGGCAGACTTCGCAGCGGCTGGCATCTGGCCGGCTGCCCGAAGGCGACCGGGCGACCGCCGAACTGCTCTGCTACCTGGTGCTCGGTGCTGCTGCTCAGAAGGGCGGCGATTCTCTGCTGCGGCCCAAGGTCCACTTCTTCATCCGCGGCCTGGACGAAATGGTTGTGGCCCTCGATGGCGGCGAGTCCGGGCTCGTAGTGCCGCCTTTAGGCGGTCGGGACCGGCTAAAGCCGGCACTACAAGCGGGGATGGACGGGTCGGAGACCCATCCTACGATCCGGCTGTATCTGTCGTTGGCCGATGCTAAGGAACAGTTTGGCACCCGCCATGACGACGCCTTCTTCCCCGTGCTCACCTGCCGGAGCTGCGGCCAGCACTTTTTCGAGAAGTGGTACACCGACTTGAAGCTCGGCACGGGAGCCAAGAAGCAATTCAAGGATTTCGACGACGGCAATGCCACGCAGAACGACGACGGCAGCGAAAACGCCTGGTGGGCCACCTCGCCCGCCGAGACGGGAACGCGGTTGCTGCTCACGAACCGCCTGCTGGAAGAGGCGGACGGAGGCGCGTCTGCGAAATCGAGCCGTTGGCCGAAAGCCTGGTTCTGCCGGCAGTGCGGGGCCATGCACCGCAATCCCTCGCCGCGATGCCTGGCGGACGGCTGCGGACACAAGGAGCCGCTGCTGCCGTTGATGGCGTTCGGTTCACGGCTCTCGGCCTGCCCGTCCTGCAGTTCGATTTCGTTCCGCATCGGCGGCCGGGAAATCGAACCGGCCAGGAAGGTCGGGGCGGTGACCGTGGCCGACGTTCACATCTTGGCCCAGGCGATGATCAACGCGGCTCCGGACGGGCACAAGAAACTCATCATCTTTGCCGACAGCCGGCAAGATGCCGCGTTCCAGGCGGGCTGGATGCAGGACCACGCTCGCCGCATCCGCCTGCGGCACATGATGCACGTGGTCATCACGGGCGGCGGCACAGCCCTGCCGCTGGACGGAATCACCGACAAGCTGATGGAGGCGTTCCGCAAAGACCCCAACCTGATCGACGCTTTGCTGCCGGAACTGACAGGCGAAGAGGCCCCCGCGACCTTCGGCCACAACAAATGGGTGCCGGTCCACAAGGCCCTGCGGTACATGGTGCTGCGTGAATTCACCACCGGCGTCCGCCGCACGGACTGCCTGGAGTCGATGGGCTTGGCACGGGTCGTCTACCAGGGTGTCCACGCAGACAGCAAGGGTTTGAGTGATCTGGCTGTCGCATTGGGCATTTCCCCGGCAGCCGTTGTGGAAGGCGTATGTCTGATCCTGGACAACTGGCGGCGGAACCGCATCCTGTACGTCACCGGCGACCCGATCTATTCCCACTACCACGCCAAGGATGACCCGTACATCCAGGCCGGCCTACTGCCCCTGCGGAAGTTCCAGCCGGAGGGACTGCTGCTCAATGCGGACCCCTCCAACGATTACGCTCGGGGCCTGATTGCCGCTCGGGGAGCCTCGGCGGTCCAGGGTCTGCTGAAGAAGTGGGCCGCAAATCGCAACACCGTGGACGTGGACGCCGCTGCGACATTGCTGTGGGACTTCCTGACAAAGGAGGCCAAGCTACTGACGCAGGTCACGTTGCGGTCCCAACGCGAGACACCACTGGCCGGCGATGTGTGGCAGGTCAACTTGGACAAACTGGCCGTCGAGCCGTGCCAGGTCCGGGAACGCTGCACCACTTGCCAGCGGATCACCACGCGGACCGCTCCGAAATCCGCCTGCACCCGCCACAACTGCCACGGGACCACCGTCACCGAGCAGCCGGACGCCGACAACTACGACGTTTGGCTCATGGGCCAGCCGTTTGTGATGGTCAGTGCCGAAGAACACACCGCCCAAGTGCCGGGCGAAATCCGCAACCGGATCGAAAACGACTTCAAGTCCCGGCACGGCCGGACCAACTGCCTGGTCGCGACGCCCACGCTGGAAATGGGCGTCAACATCGGGGCCTTGGACATGGCCCTGATGCGGAACGTCCCGCCTCGGTCCACCAACTACTGGCAGCGGGCCGGCCGGGCCGGCCGGGAAGAACGCATGGCCGTGGTCGTGACCTACTGCCGCCGTTCGCCCCACGACCGCTATTTCTTCGATGATCCGCTGCGAATCCTCGGCGGCGTGATCGAGGCCCCGACGTTCAACCTTCGCAACCCGCTGATGGTTGCCAAGCACATCCGGTCCGCAATCCTGTCGGAATTGCTGCTGCGATCCCGGCTGCCGACCGGCGACGGCGATGAAGTCCGAGCCATACTCAAGGGACTTTTCCCGGCTTACATCCGCAAGTACCTGCTGGACGAAGACAACCACTTCCGGGACACGCCGACCTCAACTCCATCGTGACCTGTGACCGCTCGACGTACACGCTGACCGTGCTCGGCGTCGAGGGCTTCCTCCCCGGCTACGGCGTCTACGAGGGCGGCATCACCGCCTCGGCCCGCCGTGGCTTCGCTCGCCAAACTGGCCCGCGGACCTTCGATCTGTCCCGCAGCAACGTGATTGCCCTGCGGGAATTCGTGCCCGGCAACCGGTTGTACGCGAACCGGGGCACGTTCTACGTCAGCCGGTATCACCTCGGGGCCGATGAAACAGCCTGGATTCGGACGTTGCACGTCAACGTCGAGAAACGCTACGTCACCGAGCAGACTGGGGACGCCCAGTATGGGCAGTCAGGCGGTGTCCCGATTGACGCCGTGCCCCTGGCGGACCTGGACCTGGCCCACGAAAGCCGGATCACGGAAGACGAAAGCCTGCGGTTCTCGATGCCCGTGTGCGTGCTCGGGCGGCTCCGCAAGCGTAACCGCGGGGGCAAGGCGTTCAAGATGTAGCCGTCCATTCTGTGAAAGCGGGTAGCTGTTGTCAAGCCGTCCAGCCGGGGC
>CAZAQY010000101.1:0-25970 GCA_964486845.1 uncultured Pirellulaceae bacterium | reverse complement strand
CAAGCCGATCTTGTAGCCGCCATAGGCTTGGAAGTGGTCGTGCCAGTGGCGGACCAGTTCCGAGTCGGCGTGCAAGTACGGAATCTGACAGGGAAAAGTGTCCGGACGGTCGCGGAGGAGGCCGGGGATGTCCAACAGTGCGCAGTACACGTCGAAGGCCGGAGGGGCTTCGTCCTGGGCGACGAGTGCGTCGATGCCGGGGCACGTCTGCAGCAGCCGCAACAGCGGCTTTGGGCAGGCCGCAATTACTCGGCAGTCGTGCTTCTGTTTCAGCACTGCCGCGTAGCGGATGAAATGCACCGCGTCGCCCAGGCCCTGCTCGGCCACCAGCAGGATGGTCTTGCCGTCCAGCGGCGAGCCGTCCCAGAGCGGCTGCGGATACTTCGGCCGCGACACTTCGTCGGTCTGCCAGCGCCAGGCGTATTCCGTCCAGCCCTCGTCGAAGCGTCCCAACAGCAGCAGGATCACGCCGCGGTTCTTGTGCGTGTCGGCATCGTCGGGAGCGAACTCCAGGGCCCGCCCGTAACAGGCCAGAGCCTCTTCCAGACGCCCCTCCCAGACCAGCGCCGTCCCCTTGTTCTTGTGGGCGTTCACATAGTCGGGTTTCAGCCGCAGCGCCTGATCAAAGCACGCCACGGCATCCGCCAATTTCCGTTGCAGCCGCAGCGTGTTGCCCAAATTGTTGAAGGCGATGGGGAAATGGGGCTGCAACTGGATCGCCCGCCGATAGGCGGCCACGGCTTCGTCCAGACGGTCCTGGTCGTGGCAGGCGATCCCCAAATAGCACCACGCGTTGGCGTCGGCTGGATTGGCCTGCAGCACCTGCCGGTAAATCTGCTCGGCCGCCGCCCACTGGCCCGCTTGGTGCAGTTGCCATCCGTGTGCCAAGGCTTCGGCGGTGGTGGTCATGCGTCGTGCGTCCGGTGCCACGGGGGACGGTTTCTTGGAGCGTATCGCTTCGATGATCGCGATGGCAGACAGTGTACGAAACCCTGTCGCGTGCGGCAAGGCTGAGGCGGCCAGCGGATGCCGGCAATTTGGAGTCCAAACCTATTCCGCCAATCATCGCCCACGGATGGCATGGCGATACCACGAACGAAGAAGAACTGCCTGCTTTTCTATCCGTGGTATTGCCATGCCATCCGTGGGAGATCATGTTTCCGATGATTCCGATTACTCGCACGAGCCTTGACTTGTTGGCGTCGTCCAAGATGTCGCGTAGACTTTTCGTTGGAGGGAAACACGCGTTGGGCTTGCGCCCGGACTCCGGCGTACAGAATTCAGTTTTCGCGGGGGGAAAGTCTTTCCAAATGGTTGGACGATGGGCCGCGACAATTGAATGCTGCACGTCTGAACCCTCGGGAGCCGTTGATGGAATTCCAGCTGCCGTTGGCCGGGAGTGACGAGTGCTTATGGCTGATCGACAACAACGTGCTGATGAGACTCGAAGCGTTCTGACTCAACTGGATGCGTCGGCCACGGAGTACGCGACGCAGTTCGTCAATGCGCTGCTGGCCGCCGCTCGGCAACTGGCCGCCAGCGACGTCCACGTTCAGCCGTGTCCGGAGGGGCTGGACGTCGCCTGGCGGCTGGACGGCGTGCTGCAGCCGGTCGGGCGATTTCCCCGCGGGGCAAAGTCGGACGTCATCGCGCGGCTGAAGGTCATGGCCGAGTTGCTGACGTATCGCAACGACGTTCCGCAAGAGGGCCGGATTCGCAGCGCGGGCCAGGAAGTCGAAATGCGGGTCAGCACGTTTCCGACGCTGCACGGCGAACGGGCGGTCGTGCGGTTGTTCGCCGCCGAAGGCCGGTTCTTGCACTTCGAGGATCTGGGGCTGCCAGCGGAACTGACCGCGTCGCTGGGCAGGTTGCTGGCGGAGACGTCGGGGGCCATCGTGGTCAGCGGGCCGGCGGGTACCGGCAAGACGACGACGGTCTACGCCTGCCTGCGCGAGATCGTGCGAGGCTCGGGCGGACAGAAATGCGTCGTTTCGCTCGAAGACCCGATTGAAATGAGGGTCGATGGCGTGGCCCAGTCGCAGGTGAACGAAGCCGGGGGCTTTTCGTTCGCCGGCGGCTTGCGGTCTTTGATGCGGCAAGATCCCGAGGTGATCTTGCTGGGCGAGATCCGCGACCGAATCACGGCCGAGACGGCTTTCCAAGCCGCGCTGACCGGTCACCTGCTGCTGACCACCTTTCACGCGGGCAGCGCAGCCGGAGCCATCAGCCGCCTGGCCGACATGGGCATCGAACCGTACCTGTTGCGGAGCGGGATTCTGGCCATTGTCAGCCAGCGGCTGGTAAGGCGGCTGTGCCGTTGTGCGCGAGAGAGTGACGATCCGGCCCAAGCCCTGGGGTTGCCGGTCCCGCGTTTCCATCTGCCGGTCGGCTGCGAGCAATGCCACGGCACGGGGTACCACGGACGGATGATCCTGGCCGAGATGCTGCAAGCCGAACGCAGCGATTTGGGGCGAGCCATCCTGGACCGCAGCGACACCGGGCGTCTGGAACAACTGGCCGTCCAAGCCGGCATGGTCACGCGCTGGCAACGGGCGTTGGAAGCCGTCCAAGCCGGCATGACGAGCCCGCAAGAAATCCGCCGCGTACTGGGCTTTTCGCTTTACGGCGACGTCCGTGGTACCCAGGAACAGGACAATACGACTGACAGAAAAATGAAGTGACAGAAAGATGAAGAACAGAAGGAAAGAGCTTCCTTTCCGGTCATTTTTCTGTCACCTCATTTTTCTTTCAGCGTTTGCATGCGTTGCCTTCCTCTTCGATGCCGTCGGCGCTGGAAACCTACGCCACATCGAGGTCGTAAACCCATCTCCCCTGCGGCCGGCGACGGCGGGTCAGGCGAAAACGGCGTCCAAAGACCTTGGATGCTTGGAAGCCGCCGGCGTCTGGCTTCGCGATGAGCCAGCCCGATTTCCCGCGGCGGTGGATGCGGAACAGGAGGCGGTCCCTACGGGCGTCGACCAGCCAGAATTCGCGAACGCCGGCTCGCCAATACGCCTGCGGGAGCCGCACCGTATCTTTCCGGACCGTGCTGTCGCTCACGATTTCCACGGTCAAGTCCGGGCCGCCTTCGATTTCGACGTATCGATCGGACTCCGCGCCGACTTTCGGGATCAGACGCACCCGACCCTGCTTGAGGGACTGTTCGGAAACGAACACGATATCCGGCTCCGCGGACAAATCGGCGACCGGGCAAGTGACCCGACTGCGGTCGCTCAGCAACTCGCCCAGACTCTCCGCCTTGACCAATCCGGCCAGTACGCGAATAAGTTCGGTCTTGGGCGTTCCGTGACGAAACAGATCTTCCGGCGACATGTCCACCTCGATGCATCCGGCGATGAAATCGACCCGCCCGCGTTCGGGAAACCTGTCCGACAGCGCCCACCGGCGGAAATCGCTCAGCGACCGAATCGCCGGAATCTCGACTTGTTCTTCAAGAATCACTGCCGTTGTCATATCCTCGACCCTCAAGGCCCTTCAGGCTGCCGGCCACTATTATACACGTTCCAGCGGCGGTTCGGGGCGAGGATGGAGCCCAGACCGAAGAAATTCTCCACGTGCGGGCCTCCTCCGCTGTCGCGTCGCGGGGGCTGCAGTAGAATGACGGCTCGCGAGTCAGCGCCACATTTCCAGCGACGGACGCTCCAGCACCAGGATTCAGGGCTTGTCGCCTCAGCCAGCATCCACCGGCCTCAGCATTACGCTGGACCAACTCGCCGCCTTGAACGACGAGATGGCTGCGTTGGCGCGCGCCGGCGTGCCGTTGGACCGCGGTCTGCTGCACGTCGGCGACGATTTGCCGGGACGGTTGGGAAGGATCACCCGCGAGATCGGGCGGCGGCTGGAGCAAGGTGAAACGATCGAACAGGTGTTGGACGACCAGTCGCTGCCGCCCGTCTACCGCGCCGTGGTCGCGGCCGGGGTCCGGTCCGGCCGGTTGGCCGTCGCCTTGGAGGGCGTGTCGACGGTCATCCGCCGTGCCGCAGAAAGGCGCCGCATGGTCGCCGTGTCGCTCGTTTATCCCTTGATCGTGATCGCGGTGGCATATCAGCTGTTCGTGTTCATGGTGCTCAAGTGCTTTCCCGTGATGCTGGTCACGTACGAGAGGCTGTTGCCCGGTAGCCGAGGTCTGACCGTGCTGCAGTGGATCGAGAACACGGCTCCGGCTTGGCTGCCGTGGTTGCCGCCGGTTGCCGCTGTGGTGCTGGCCGTTTGGTGGTTGCGATCGCGTTCGGCCTGGCGACTGGAGGGCGGACTGTCCGGGCGGCGTCCGGCCCGGCGGCGTGGCCGCGTGCCGACGGTCGGCAAGTTGTTGTACGCGGGCCGCATGGCGACGTGGGCCGAGACGCTGGCGTTGCTGGTCGAACACCACGTGCCGTTCCACGAAGCCCTGTTGCTGGCGGCCGACGCGAGCGGCGACCGCCGCTTTCGGGAGGCCGTGGTCCCGTTGGCCCGGCGGTTGGAGCGCGGCGAAGTCGTGACGTTCGCGGATGCCGCAGCAGCGCCGCCGTGGCTGGCTTGGTTGCTGGCCGCGCGGCTCGAACAACCTCGCCTGGTCAGTTGCCTGCGGCACAGCGCCGACTCGTATCGGCGGCAAGCCGAGTGGCTGTCGCGTTGGCTGTCGGTCTACCTGCCGTTCTGGTTGACGGTCAGTATCGGCGGCTCGGTGACGGCGGCGTACGTATTGTCGGTGATCGGGCCGTGGTGTCGCATGATGTACGATTTGAGCGCGCCGTGAGCGTGTTTTGGAGTGCGGCGACTTGTCGCCGCTTTGCAGTGGTCGCATCGTCAATGGAAGACTCGAAACCTGAATCGCAGAACGCGGATGCGCCGCTGGAAGCGAGCCAGCGCCGGCCGCTGGCGGTGCGTCAAGCCGAGGCGGTGACGGCTGCGCTGGCGGACGCAACCGGCACAGGCTTGCCGTTGGCGGACGCCTTGCGCGCCGCAGCCGACGAGGCGGCGGATGGCCGCGTGGCGGACGAGCTTCGTTGGTTGGGATCTCAAATCGAGGCGGGGCTGCCGTTGGACGAGGTTCTGAGTTCGCGTCAGGCCGGCTATCCGGGCTACGTGGGCGCCCTGGTGCAGGCGGCCCTGCGCACGGGCCGCGTGGGCGAGTCGCTGGTCGAGCTAATCGACTGTCAGCGCACGCGGCGCGAGATGTGGTGGTCGATCAAGGCGTCTCTGGCCTATCCGTTGCTATTGCTGGCCGTCGCGACGGTGATTGGCGCGGCTATCTCCGTCGGTTTGATGCGTTCGTTTGTCGACGTGTTCACCGACCTGGAGTCGGCTCTTCCCGCCTTCACGCAATTCTTCATCTGGTTCCAGAAGACAGGCATCATCTGGGCCGTGGGCTTGATCGGACTGGTTGTTGTGGCCGCGATCCTCTTGCGCATGCTGGGCGGCGCTGCGCGTTGGTGTCGCGTGGTTTCGACCTTGCCCTTGGTGGGCGTGCTCTGGCACTGGTCCGGCGTTGCCGAATTCGCTCGGCTGCTGGCGGTGTTGGCGGAACAGGATGTGCCGTTGCCGGACTGCCTGCGACTGTCGGCTGCGGCGACGTGGGATGCGAGCATGCGTGAGTTGGCCGGCTCCTTGGCTGCGGGCGTGGAACAGGGTAGCCGATTGTCGGATTTGATGGCAGGGACGCGGCGAGTTCCCACCTCGCTGGTCCCGGTCGTCCGCTGGGGCGAACGTGCGGGCCGGTTGCCCGAAGCGTTCCGCGTTGCGGCCGACATGTTTGAAGGACGGTTGCAGATGCGGGCCGAATTGGTCCGCAGTATCCTGCCGCCGTTGGTGTTCGTCGCCGTGGCCGGCGGCGTGTTGATGTTGCTGGCGGGCCTGTTCCTGCCGATGATTTCGATGATTCAGTCGCTCGGTTTCCCCGTGACGCGGGTGGTGGTCATGTCATCGCAGACGATCAATCCGCTGAACTTCGTTGCTGCGGCCGTGCTGGGAGCCGCGTTGTTGTGGGCCGTGAAGCTGGTCTACGGCGGACGCGGCGCGGCCAGCGACGATCTGCTCAAGCGGCTGATGCTGCTGGGCGGCTGGATTCTGCTGTTGTCGGGAACGCTGGGCGTCGTCGCCGGGGCGTCCGGCCCGCTGGCCTCGCTGCCGTTGCTGGGCGCCTTCTTCGCCGGGTTTGGGTATTTCAAGTATGTGACGGCCGAGCGGCGAGCACTGCTATGGGCCTTGGCGGTGGCCGCCGAGAGGCAGATTCCGCTGGAGCAGGCCGCACGCGCTTTTGCCGACGAGCGGGCCGTGCAGATCGGCGTCCGCGTGTCGCGGTTGGCGGACTTGCTCGAGTCGGGCGTGCCGTTGCCGGCGGCGCTGGACCTGACGCGGAATCCCCTGCCGGCCGACGCGTTGTTGGCCGCGCGGCTGGGCCTGGCGACGGGCCGGTTGGGCCCCGCCTTGCGGATGTCGATCCGGCACAGCGACTTTTTCGATCGGATGATGCGCGAGGTGCTGGGCCGGTTCCTTTGCCTGGTCGGCGTGCTGCTGGCGGGCATGCTGGTGGTCGGATTCACGATGCTCAGGATCGTGCCCGTGTTCACCAAGATGTTCCACGAATTCGAACTCTCGCTGCCGGCCATCACGCAATTCAATATCGCCGTCGCGGAAGCCGCGAACTACGTCATTCCCTTGCTGTGTCCCGTCGTGCTGGTTGTCGTGCTGGTTGCGATTTCGTATTTCGTCCGCTGGTCGCGGTACGAGTGGCTCCGCAGCGACGCGGCGCTCGTGATGCGTTCCCTGAGCTTGACGGTGGAACTGGGACGCGAGTTGGGCCCGGCCTTGCGCCTGTTGGCGGTGCAGTATCCGCGGCCGAGCGTGGGGAGGCGACTGGAGCAGGCCGCCGTTACGGTGGAACAGGGGACGCACTGGTGCGACGCGCTGCGGTCCGTGCGGCTGTTGAGCTGGACCGACGTGGCGGTGTTGAAAGCGGCGGAGCGAGTCGGCAACCTGGGCTGGGCCCTGGAGGAAATGTCGGAAGGCAGCCTCCGCCGCTGGGCCTTGCGCTGGAGGATTCTGGTCAACGTGGCGTTTCCCTTTCTGATCCTGGCGCTGGGGATGGTGGTTTCGGTGATCGTCGTGGGTCTGTTCATTCCGTTGGTGGCTTTGATACAGGGGTTGTCATGACGGATTCATCAGGATTTGGGAGACCTGCGCCGAGCAGAGGCGGGAGGCCTGCGCCGAGCAGGGCGCGGCGGTGTGCGGCGTTTACCGTCACGGAATGCCTGGTCGCCTTGGTTCTGCTGGGCGCTGCGGTGGCGCTGATGGCACAGTTGCTCGCGACTGCCGGCGTGCAGCGGCGGGTGGCGGACCAGCACGCACTGGCCTTGCAGGAGACCTCGAACCTGATGGAACGGCTGTTCGCCGTTCCGTATTCAGAATTGACGGCGGAGCGTGCGGCTGAACTCAGGCTGTCCGAATCGGCGCGGCAACGGCTTCCTGAACCGCAACTGGAAATCACGATCAAGCCGGTCGCCGGCGAGACGGCAGCCAAGGAGATCCGCATTTCGCTCCGTTGGCTCGATCGCAGCGGCCGGCACGGAGCGCCGGTGGCGTTGACGGCCTGGCGGCACGAAGACCGGAGGAACGGCTCATGACTGGGAATCGCCGGGGGACGACGCAGATCGAAATGCTCGTCATCATCAGTGTCTGCAGCGTGGTGATGGGCGCCAGTGGCGTCCTGTTGCACGGCATGTACCGTGCGGGCAAGGAGAGCCGCCTAGCGATCGAGGCGGGTGCAGCCGTCGCTCGTTTGTCGCTCCAGTTTCGCCGCGACGCGCACGCCGCCGCCGAGGCAGAACTGCTGAAGGAAGCGAACGACAAAGCGGCCGGATTGATGTTCCGCGGCTCGTTTCAGCCGACGATTGAGTATCGCCAGCAAGGCCGGGCGATCGTGCGAACGGCCAAGCAAGGCGACAAGGTCGTACACCTGGATTCGTTTGGCTTGCCCGCCGGAACGGAATTCAGTTGGACGTTGGACGTGGGGCAGCCATCGGTGGCCGCCATCCGGATCGCCCGGCCCACGCGGCGAGGGACCAACCTGGATGCGATGTTCTCGCAACGGATCGAGGCGGTCGTGAGCATCGTACGCCAGACGCGAGGGGAGCCATGAACGAGACGAAAAGACGAAGTTACCACAGGCCCCGCGGCATCACGATGTTTGTGACGATCGTCTGCCTGGCCGTGATCGCAGCCTTGGGGGCGTCCTTGTTGCGATCGCTGGCCGCCGAGCACCGGCAGGCCCAACTGCGGCGCGATCAGATGCAGGCATTCTGGCTGGCCGAGTCGGCCGTCCAACGCGGCGCGGCTCGCTTGGCCGCAGATTCTGCGTATGCCGGCGAGCAGTGGCAAGTCGAGGCGGGCGCAAACGGGCGTCGCGCGCGAGCCCAGGCGACGATCCGCATCGAAGCCGTGGACGGCAACGCCCTGGCACGGCGGATCGTGGTCGAGGCTCGCTGTCCCGCGGAGGACGCTGCGAGCGTCATGCAGCAGCGAGCGATCGTCGTCACGTCGGACCAACCGGGAAAAACGCCATGACTCGCAGCAGCCAAGCCAACCCGCCTGTGCAGAGCGGCCGATCTTGTCGGCCGGTCGGGTTTACGCTGATCGAAATGTTGGTCGTCATCGCCATCGTCGGCATGCTCGTCATGCTTCTGTTGCCGGCGATCCTAGCCGTGCGCGAACGGGCGCGCCGGTTCCAGTGCGCCCATCACCTGAGCCAGTTGATTACGGCCGTTCACAACTACGAACTGGCGTTCGATGTGTATCCGCCGGGGACGCTGGAGAAGAAAGGACCGATCCAGAACCATGCGTACGGTTACCACCACAGCTGGATCACCCAAATCCTGCCGTTCATGGAATTGCAGAACGAAGCCCGCATGATCGACCGCCGCGTCGGGGTCTATCACAAGAACAACCGGGAGGTGCGTGCCCTGCTGCTGCGGAGCGTTTGCTGCCCGTCGAGCGTTGCGCGTTCTGACGGCTACAGTTGCTACGCAGGCGTGTACGACGACGACGAGTCGCCCATCGACACGGACAATCATGGCGTGTTCTTGCTGAATAGCCGGATCACCCACGACGATCTCAGCGACGGGGCGGCCCAGACGTTGTTCTTCGGCGAGAAGATCGTGGAACCGGGCGACCTGGGCTGGATGTCGGGGACCCGGGCGACGCTGCGCAACACGGGCCTGCCCCTGAACAGCACAGGGGCCAAAGCTGGCGGCGGGTTCAACTGGGCGCAGTCGGGGATCGATGGGGTGGGCTACGGTCCGGGCGTATTCTACGACGAAGACATGGAGTCGGATGGCATGTTGGGCATGGAAGGCTCTCCACCCGCTGCGGACCCTGAGACATCCGTCCGGGAGGCCAAGTCCGAAGAGGCACCTGAACCGGAGAAGCAGCCGCCTGGGCCAGGTCCGGTCTTGCCCGTCGGCGGGTTCGCTAGTTGGCACGCCGGCGGATGCCAGTTCGCCTTTGGCGACGGCCACGTCGCCCTGCTATCGGAGAGTATCGCCAAGGAGGTCCTGCAGCAGTTGGGCCATCGTTCCGACGGCAAACTGTTGTCCCGTGGGAGCTATTCGCCGTGAGAGCGAGCCGACGAACATCCGGCCGGGGATATCCGCTCAGCGCACTGCTGTTGCTGGTGACTGCCTGCGCCGTGATTACGGCCGTGGTGGCGCCGATCCTGCGCGGGCCGCGGCAAGCGGGGTGGGGAGACCTGTTGGGAGCCGCGATCGTTGGCGCGGTGTCGCTGGGCGTGCTGGGATTGGTCCTCGGCTTGTTCCACTATTCCCGTTGGCGCGGAGTGTTGTGGGGCGTGTTGCTGGGCGGCGTGCTGGGCGTGTTGCTGGGCCCGCTGATCTTCGTGCCGCTGGCGAGTTTTCCGGAGGTCTTGCTGACGGCGGTGGGAGGCGCACTGGTGATCGTCGGCGTCGCCGCCGTAGCCCGCTTGACCAGCGCCTCGCCGAAGCCGGATCGCGAGGCGGCCAGCCCCTTCCAAGAAACTGGAAATGACGTGGCAGCGGAACGACGGACTTCATAACGCGGCCTGACGCCAAGACGAAAGAAGCCCGGCTCTTTCGGAAAAGCCGGGCTTCGGAAGATGCGATTGAACTGGCGACGTGTTACCGTAAAAGGCTCCAGCGCCGTCTGTGCGGCACTGGATCAGGACATTCGCGTTCTGTGTCCCTGCGCGGCCTCGATCGCGTGCGTGTCGGATGGCTCCAGGCCAGCCGATTTCTCGTTCTCGCGTTTGATCGCCTCGTACACCTCCTGGCGGTGTACGGGGATGTCTTGCGGAGCCTGGATCCCGAGCCGCACTTTGTCGCCGCGAATATCCACGATCGTGACTACCACGTCGTCGCCAATGATGATGCTTTCGTCACGATGTCTCGACAACACCAACATCGTTGGCTCCTCATGTATTCTCAAAATCTTTCCCAGGGCCACTCGGCGGAACGTTGCGCCAGACACCCTGGTTCGTTCGCCGACCACCGACTCAGTGCAAGTATCGGGCGACGCGGGGAACAGCAATTACTTCCAGGCGACTTTGTGTTGTGTTTTTGCCTGGCCCATCAGCGAGTTAGGCGATCTTGCGCAAGCGTAGCGGGATTCTGGGGAGGGCGAGTTGTAGGGGTTGTTCGTCGCTGGTAATCAACTGGCGTCCGATCCGGCGATTCAGGTTGATGATCACGGGGCCGCGCAGATTCAAGGTCAAACCGGCCTCGTTCCGGCCGAGGGGCACCAGCACGAACGCTTCGTCGAGCACCGCCAACTCCAGCGGCGTCAACTGGCTGCGCGCGATCAGCACGCGGTATCCCGGAACATACCGGCGGGGACTGACCATCGGCAGGGCGACGCCGGGCTCCGCCAGGCTTTGCAGCCAGGCCACGCCGGAATTGCCGCTGTCGGCCAGCAGCACCCAGTGGCGGTGCGACTCGAAGCCGATCAGCCCGCGAGAAAAAAGCAAAATGTCTTCCGGCTGGATCTCCACCGTGCCGAAGCGGGACGTTTTGACTTGCATAGCCGAATCCGTAGAGGTTGGCGATTGAGCAGGCCGCTGAGCGGCGGAGGTGCGTTTTGCAGCGAGGGAGAGGTTCCTGGATATAGATCGGAAAAAAACCGCCGCAAGGACAGCAAAATCGCTAAGACAAGAACGGGTCACGGTTTCGTCCCGGCTGCGCCCAAACGCTGTTGCAGGTACTCGACCGCCTTGCGCAATTGGGCGTCGTCCGCGGGCGTCGTCTGCGGAGTCTTCTCCGTGCCGCCCGACTTGGTCGAGGCATCGTCGGGACCGGCGCCGATATCACGCCGACGGCGGGCCTGGCGAACCGCGTCCGCCTGTTCCTCGGTCAGTTTCACTTCCAACCCCGGATCCGGGCGGACGCCCCATTCGGCCTCCTCCGGCGCATCCTTCAAGCGATGGATGTTCTTGCCGCTGGGGCGCCAGTAGCTGGCCGTGGTCAGCTTCAAGGCTGCACGTCCGGCTTCCAGCGGGATGACGTTCTGCACCGTGCCCTTGCCCCATGTGCGTTGTCCTGCAATTTTGGCCCGCCCGTGATCCTGCAGGCAAGCGGCGACGATCTCGCTGGCGCTGGCAGAGAAATGGTTCACCAGCACGACCAGCGGCACGTCCTTGGGCAGCAACGGTTCGCCATCGGCCTCATACGTTCGTCGCACCTCACCATCGCGTCCCCGAATCGTGACAATCGTGCCGCCGTCGAGGAACATCTCGCAAGTCCCCACGGCGGCATCCAGCAACCCGCCCGCGTTGTCGCGCAGGTCCAGGATCAACGCCTGCATGGGTTTGCCCCGTAACGTCTGCTTCAACTCCTCGACGGTATTCTCGCCGAAATTGATCACACGAACGTACGTGATGCGCGGGTCGCTCTGCAGCTGAAAACCCCAGCCGCCGTCCGCGCGCCGGGCGTCGCCCAGCACGGATTCGATCGGGATGATCGCCCGTTCGATCACCAGGTCGATCGGCTTTTTCTCGCCCACGTGCAACAGCGTCAAACGCACTGTTTCGCCCGGCAATCCTCGGATCAACTGGACGGCATCCCGGTAGGACATGGTCGCCGTGTCCTGGCCGTCGATCGCCAGAATGACATCACCCGCGCGGACCCCGGCCCGTGAGGCGGGAGTGTCGAACAAGGGATTCACGACCACGATCCGCTTGGTTTCCTGGTTGAAGTCGACGAGAATCCCGATTCCGCCGAACTCCTGATCGAGTTCCTCCTTGAAACGCCCGTACTCGGCCGGACCGATATAGCTGGAGTACGGATCCAGTCCCTCCGCCATGCCGTGCATGGCGCTTTCGTACAGTTGGCGATAGTCGACGTCCTCCAAGTAGTTGAAGGTAATCAAGTCCATCGCTTCGGAGACTGTCGAGGCGTAACGGTTCCGATCCGCCTTGACGTGGCATATCAGCGACAGAATCGCCGCCAGAAAGAGCACCAGCAAATTACGCAGGGGCATTGTCCAAATCCTTATCGGTGCCCGGCGCCAACACGCGCTGGGAGCCGTGAAACCGCCATCCTAATCCCGGCCTGTGCCCGTTTCGACCGCAAAGGGCGCCCGGATGATGCTTCTTTCTACACCAAAGGCGCACGTGCGAACAGGTTCCTATTTCGACTGCGTGGCTTTGGCGAAATCGCCTCGTGGTTCGGCGAACGCCAGCCGTTCGCCGAAGTGAGACGGTCGAATTATTCCCGAATGCCGTACTTCCGCCAAGCTGCGGGTAGGGGGGCCTCGATTCGCAACGGCATTTTGCGGACGGGATGCTCAAGTTCCAGGCACCGTGCGTGCAGCGCCAAACCATGAAGAAAGCCCGTCGTCGCGCCGTACTTGCGATCGCCCAACACGGGGTGCCCCCGCTGGGCCAGTTGCACGCGAATCTGGTGTTTCCGGCCGGTTTCCAAGAGCACCTCCAGCAGCGTGGCATGGGGCAGAACGCGCAACGTCCGATAGCGCAGGCGTGCTTTTTTCGAGCCGCGTTGCTCCGGGGCACAGACCACCATGCGCCGTTGCCGATCATCCTTCCACAACCAGTCCACACACACCGAATCCATCGGCTCCGGCCGACCTTCGATCAAGGCCCAGTACGTCTTCTTGACGTCCCCGCAACGGAACTGCTCGGTGAGCCGAGCAGCGGCTTTCGACGTGCGCGCGAAGAGAATCACGCCCGAAACCATCGAGTCCAGGCGGCTGACCACGCCCAAATAAACATTGCCGGGCTTGTCGTATTCCTGCTTCAGATAGTCCTTGGCGAGCTTCACCAGGCTCGCGCGGCCGGCTTCTACGCCCATGGTGGGCACGCCCGCCGGCTTGAGCACGGCCAGCAGGTGATTGTCCTCGAACAAGATCGACAGCTGCGGCGGGGGCATGAGGTTCCAGGCGAGCGGATACTGGCCTCGTACTACGATTACCCGATTTCTTGGTTTTTTGCGTGACTTTTGAAGACACGTGGTGGAAACACTCGGATAGTTCTACAATGCTGTCGGTCCTTCTACTAGTCCCAGTGCCCGTGATGGCTTATGTCGGGCGTCCGACCACAGGTGATTCTGGCGAGCGCATCTCCACGCCGCCGCGAACTGCTCGCGGAGGCGGGTTACGATTTTGTCGTCCGGCGACCTCACGAGAGCGCCGAGTGCGGCCGGCGCGACGGCGAATCGCCGGCGGAGTTGGTGGCCAGGCTGGCGCGCCAAAAGGCCGCCGATGTCGCCGGCCGGTGTGACGCGGGGCTGGTCCTGGGCTGCGACACCGTCGTCGAGTGCTGCGGGCAAGTGCTGGGAAAACCGCAGGACCGTGCGCACGCCCGGCAGATGCTGGAACTGCTGCGCGGGCACGAGCACCATGTGTTCAGCGGTCTCTGCCTGTGGGCCGTGCCCGGCAATCGGCACCGGGTGAGGGTCGCCATGACGCGGCTGGTGATGACGCCGATTTCGGACCAGCAGTTGCGGGGCTACCTGGACACGGGCGATTGGCAGGGCAAGGCCGGCGCGTTCGGCTACCAGGACGGACACGATTGGCTGCAGATTCTGGAGGGTAGCGAGTCGAACGTCGTAGGCTTGCCGCTGGAGCTATTGGACGAGATGATGCGGGACTGGGAGCGGGACACGACTTTGGGTTGAGCGTTCATGCAGGACGGAGGAGCGACGTGGGGCGAATCGGGATAGGGAAACTGGCGCAGTGGCTGCGCCGCGTCGGCGCGTCGCTGCGCGCCGGCCTGGCCCCGCTCAGCACGTGCGAGAAAGAGACCACGTACGGGTCGGCCGTACACCGCAGCATGATGGCGCGGGTCGGTCAGACCATTCGCGACGGCGGCAGTCTGGCCGACGGCTTGGCCGCGTGCGGCGGCTACTTCCCGCCGCTGGTCTGCACGTTGGTCGAGGTCGGCGAGCGATCGGGCCGGCTGGACGACATCCTGCGCGGACTGGCGGAGCACTACGAGCATCTGTTGTCGCTGCGGCGCACGTTCCTGGTGGGCATCGCCTGGCCGGCGATCCAGTTCTTTGCCGCCATCGGCGTCGTCGGATTGCTGATTTGGATCTTGGGCATGGTGAGTTCGATGGCCGGGACGGAGGTCGATCCGCTGGGCTTCGGCCTGGTGGGCACGCCGGGGCTGTTGGTCTACCTGGGCCTGGTGGTCACGACCCTGGGCGGCGCTATGGTTGTGGTGATGGGCTTGTTGCGCGGCGCGTTCGGTCCGGCGCCGTTGCGAGTGGCCATGCAACTGCCCGTGCTCGGCAACTGCCTCAAGACAGCGGCTCTGTCCCGTTTCGCCTGGACGCTGGGCCTGACGCTGGATTCCGGCATGAATGCGCGGCGGTCGATGGAACTCGCCCTGCGCAGCACGGAGAACGCCTACTACACGTCTCAGATGAAAACGGTCGACGACTGTCTTATGAAGGGTCAGGAATTCCACGAGGCGCTGCGTGCCACGGGCCTGTTTCCCGACGAATTCCTGCAGATGCTCCAGACGGCGGAAATCTCCGGCACGCACGGCGAATCCTTGCAGCGGCTGGCGGACGAATATCGCCAGCGGGCACAGACGGCGGCCAAGGCGTTGACCATGGCGGCCTCCTTCGCCGTCTGGGTCCTGGTGGCCCTCGTGCTGATCGCCCTCATCATTCGCTTGGCAATGGCTGCCTTTGCCCCCTACTACGAGTTGCTGGAGGGGTTCTGACCGGCTTAGGATCGGCGAATCAATAACTGTCGCGATTTCAAAGTAGCCATCACGCTCCGCGTGATGATCGCCAACAAGAACGGGACAGTTATTGAGGATCTTTTCCTGGGGCGGCGAAACGAGCCCTTCTTCTCGGCGGTAGATGCAGATGCTGGATGTCGGTCACCACCAGCGACTGGCCCGTGCGGTACTTGTCCGCCCGCAGGTGAAGCGCCAGCGGATAGGTGTGCATGCAGATCATCGGGCCGCGATGGGCGTCCGCGCCCACCATCGCCGCCATCGTCGAGTAGGGGCCCGGCCAGACGGCCATCGACAGGCCCAGATCGTCGCTGGGGTCGAGCAAGGCATGGTTCCTCGCCGCCAGATCCGCCGCGGCTTCCCCCAACTCGGCCACGCTCAGCCCCAAATCGACGCCCACGATTTCGAGGGAATGTTCGAGTCGAGCCAGGTGCGGCTCCAGACGAAACAGCCGCCCCCCGAACGTGCGCAGCTGCTCCGCAACCGCCGTCCCCAACACATAGCCGGCGTCATAGACGGGGACCACCGCCTCGTTGGCGCGAACCAATTTGCCGTTCAGGTATGCCAGAGACATCGCAACAACGCGCAAGATATTGGATTCTCTCGGCTCAAGTTACAAAACATCGAAGTCAGCGCAGGTCCCTGAGCAACTCGATGGCCGCGCCGCGCATGGCTGCCTCGGCGCCCGCAGCACACCGCGACCACCGCCCGGGGCCGGTTTCGTAGCCGCGGTTGTCGAAAGCGCGATCGGTGGGAATGTACCCGATGTACTCCTCGGCATACCCAACCACCGCTGTGACGGGAAACGGCGACGCAGCGGTGACAGCCAGGCCGATCTCCACGAACGGCTCGCCAGGCAACTTCTCGGCATGTTGGACCGCGTCTGCCGCACCGCTGGAGACCTTCGGCGGATTAACCCGCCGCCTACAGCTTCCACCCCTCACGATACGACTTATGGATCAACGGGTCTGCCTCCGGGCAACCGACGGCCTTCAGTTGCACGTGGTCCCACTGCAGTTTCTTTCCTGCGCGATGAGCCACGTTGCCCAGCAGGACCGCCTCGGCGAGTGTCCCCGAGTAGTCGAAGTTGCAGGTGGTCGGCGAGCCCGTCTTGCAGGCCTGGAACCACTCCGCGTGGTGGCCAATCGAATCGGGGATCGTCGGATCGGGCCGCTTGAAACCGGCGAACTGGTCCTCCGGCAACAGCTTGTGATTGCCATAGTCGGCGATCAACATGCCTTTCTGACCGATGAACAGCACGGCGGCGCCCCACTCGGGAATCTTGCGTTCGGCGAGGAAGCTCGGACGCTTGCCTCCGTCGTACCATGTCATCTTCACGGGCGGCAGGTCGCCGCGAGCCGGAAATTCGTAACGCACGATCAGGCCGGGTGAAGTGCGTTCGGGGTGCAGCGGCGGGCCTTCGGTCTCGACCGTCGTCGGATGCCGCAGCTTCAAGGCCCAGAACGGCAGGTCCATGTAGTGGCAGCCAAAGTCGCCCAGGCCGCCGCTGCCAAAGTCCCACCAGCTGCGCCACGTACCGGGCAGATAACAGGGATGGTAGGGTCGCACGGGGGCGGGGCCAAGCCACAAATCCCAATCGAGTTCCGGCGGCACGGGCGGCGTATCCGTGGGGCGGTCACCGCCGCCGTAGCTGACGGGGTGCCAGACGTGGACTTCGCTCACCGGCCCGATCGCGCCCGATTGGACCAACTCCACGACGCGGCGGTAGTTGGTGCCCGCGTGAATCTGCGTGCCCATCTGCGTGGCCAGTTTGTTCTTGTTGGCCAACTCGATCATCATGCGGACCTCCGCCACCGTATGGGCCAACGGCTTTTCGCAGTAGCAGTGTTTGCCCATCCTCATGGCGGCCACGGCGGCAGGAGCATGGATGTGATCGGGCGTGGCGACGAGCACGGCGTCGATCTGATTGCCCATCTCGTCCAGCAGCTTGCGAAAATCGCGGTACTTCTTGGCCTGGGGGAATCTCTCGAAACTGCCTTTCGCCCGGCGATCGTCCACATCGCACAGGGCGACGACGTTCTCCCCGGCGCAATTGCCGATGTTCCAGGCGCCCTGCCCTCCCACGCCGATGCCGGCAATGTTCAATTTTTCGTTGGGCGAGCGGTTCTCCGCGCCGCGTGCGCTGGCGGAAACGGTCCAAATGCCGAACCCGGCCAAGGCGGTGTTGCGAAGCATTTCGCGGCGGGTCAGCGGGCTTGCAGGGCGGGTGTGTCGGTAAGACATGACGGGGCCTCCTCGGGGTCATGGCGTGTGCCCAGTCAGAGACGCTCTGCCGGACGACACGCCGGTGCAGCCGCCATTGTCGAGTTGCGGCAGGGGCCTTGTCAACGCACCCCAGCAGGTTCGTGTGATTCCAGCACGACACCAAGCTGTAACCTCGATTGGCCATCGAGCGGCCTTTCCGTTACACTGATCTGGCGACGGCACGATCGCACGCGCTGAACCCCTGACGGGAGTCGAAGATGAAGTTATGGACTCGTTCTGCCATGCAACTGGCGGCGTGCCGCTATGATTTTCATGGCGGCCTGCGTTGAGGCCGCAGACCACTCAAATCGCGGCATGGGCGTTGTCAACGTGTGCGGTTCGTTGGCCGAGTTGGGTCGAGCACGTCAACCAGCCATAGAGCGATGCGGACTTGACGGCCTTGCGTCGTTGTGTGCAGCGCGGGCGTCCGTTTCGCGAGAAATGCTGGTGCACCGAGACGGTCTAGTGATTAGGCCCGGAGAGCACGCTTCGTTCGCAGGGGCCCCAAGACACGTCGAAGCGATTGCTGACATCTTTCTTCCGCCCCCATCATGAGAAGCACAACCCACTCGGCGTTTTGATTTGCCTACGACCTTCGTCATGTTCTCGCCGGACCATCACTTGAGAAGATACTTCGCCAGTGAGGCGACATCTTTCTTTACCGCGGGCGAGACCCACCGCTTGAGGCCTTGGTTCGGGGCACGTCCCTGGTGCTTGACCTCGTTGTGACCGGCTCCTTCAACCCCGCCGGTTCAACTCGTCCGATTCCACCAGCCCGTCGCGGAGCCGCAAGACACGTTTACAACGGGCGGCGACGTCGTTTTCGTGGGTCACGAGGACAATAGTCTTGCCACGAGCGTTCAGTTTCTGGAAGAGGTCGAGAACCTCGACGCTGGTCGCCGTGTCCAGGTTGCCCGTCGGTTCGTCGGCCAGAATGAAGTAGGGATCGTTGGCCAGGCTGCGGGCGATGGCCACGCGCTGCTGTTGGCCGCCGGACAGTTCCGTGGGGCGATGGTTCAGGCGGTCGGCGAGTCCGACCATGCGGGCCAGTTCGCGGCAGCGACGCCGGTTGGCCGCGTCCAAGCGGCCCTGGTAGTATAGCGGGACTTCGATGTTCTCGACGACCGTGAGTTGGGGAATCAGGTTGTATGACTGGAAGACGAAGCCGATATTGGCCGCGCGCACGTCCGACAGTTGATTGTCGTCCAACTGAGCCACGTTGCGCCCGCCGAGCACGTAGGAGCCCGCGGTGGGGCGGTCCAGGCAGCCCAACAAGTTCAGCAGCGTGCTCTTGCCCGACCCCGAAGGCCCCATGATGGCGATGTACTCGCCGGTCTGCACCTCGAACGTCACGCCGCGCAGCGCATGGACCGTCTCGCCCTTGAGGACGTAATCCTTGCGGAGTTTTTCGACGTGCAGTGCCAGCTTCATCGGATCACTCGTGTCGTAACGCCTCGATGGGGTCCATGTACGCGGCGCGCATCGCCGGATAGAGTCCGAAAATCACCCCGACGCTGATCGAGATCGCCAGCGAGGCGATGATCGACCACCAGGCAATCCGCGGCTGCAACTCCATGATCACCGGCGGCAGCGCGGACATCATATCGGGGAACAGCCGCAGGGCGAGATCGCGCACGGTCCGGACCGCCGGGCCGACCAGAAAACCGCAGCCCACGCCCAGCAGGCCACCGACGCCCGTCAGCACGACCGACTCGGCCAGGAACTGCTGGATGATCGCCCGCCGCTTGGCCCCCAGCGCCCGGCGAATGCCGATCTCGCGCGTCCGTTCCGTGACGGTGGCCAGCATGATGTTCATGATGCCGATCCCGCCCACGACCAGCGAGATGCCGGCGATGATCACCAGCAGCAGGTTGAACATCATCTCGATCAGCTTGGCCTGCCGCAGCAGTTCCTGGGGGACGACGACGCCGAAATCCTGGTTGGGATGGTATTTCTCCAACAACGTGCGAATGATCCCCGCGGTCTCGTACACCTGGTCCTTGTCCGCGACGGTCAGCGTGATCTGGCTCAGTTGCACGATCTCCCCTTCGCGGCTGCCCGAGCGGCTGGTGAACACCATGTCGCCGATCCGCCAGCGCTGAGTGTGCAGGGGGATGTACACGTCCAGATTGTAATCCTGCGAGTCCAGGCTGCCGCCGATGGCCGCCGTGGGATCGCGTTTGGCCGTCTGGCCGACGACGACGTAGAAATCGCGGTCGATCTGGATGCTCTTGCCGATCGGGTTTTCCAGCGGAAACAGTTCGCCGGCCGCCGTGGCGGCCAACACGCAGACGTTTTCGGGCGGGGCGCCGTCGCGGTCCTGGAGAAACCGGCCGCGCTCCATCCGCAAGTTATTGAGCGAGAAATACTCGGGCGTACAGCCCACGACGCGTCCTTCGACCGCGTACTGGTCGCGGCGGAGTTGCTTGCGCATTTCACGGATCGGGACCGCTTGCTCGATCACGCCGGCCGGCACATTGGTCACGATCCGGCGAAAGTCGTCGCGCAACAGGCCGTATTCCAAGACCATCGAACGGCGGCCGGAGGACGCCTCGGCTTGTTCCGACGGTTTGACGCTGCGAACGATGATGTTGCGGGCGCCGAGATCCTCGATTTGCTTCTGCGCCTGGTAGCTGACGCCTTGCCCCATCGCCACCAGCCAGATGACGGCCATGATTCCGATCAGAATCCCGACGACGGCCAGGCCGGTGCGCAACTTGTGCAGCAACAGGCTGTAAACGGCCAGTCGCAGGGTGATGAACAGGGGACGGATCATGGGGAGTTGGGTCTTGGTTCCTAGCTGTCGGTTCTTCGTTTTCAACTCTCCGCCGTTGTCACAGCCCGCCGGGCCCGCCGCTCGGCCGACCACCGCCGCCACGGAACTTGGCCCGCATCTTCTCGCGCATCGACTGGATTTCGTCCTGATCCAGCGCTCCGTCCTGGTTCGCATCCAACGCGTCGAACCCTTCCTGCATGCGTTCCGGCGCCTCTTGCTTGCTCACCTTGCCATCGCCGTCCGAGTCGAACTGCATCAAGTCGAACCCGCCGGGACGGCGTTCGCCGCCGGGACCGGCGGGACCGCCGCCCGGTCCGGCAGGCAGCGGCTTGGATCCGTCTGCGGGCGGTCCCCGAGTTGCATCGCCGAGCCCCTCTGCGCTGCCGTGACCGTCTGGCCGCGAGCCGCCTGCGTCCGGCGGTCCCTGCGGCGGTCCCCGGCGCTCGCCCGGTTCGGGACCGACAGCGGATTTTGCTTCGCCGTACTGCTCGCGCACACTGGCCGACTCGGCTTCTTCCTCGGTAACCCGAGCTTCCGGGACGACCTCGCGAGGATTGAGCAGCACCCGGTCGTTCTCGCTCAACCCCTCCTGGACTTCCACAAAGCGGTCATTATTCAAGCCCAGCACCAGCGTGCGGCGTTCGATTTTGTCGTCTGCCGAGACCCAGCAGAAGTACTTCCCACGCTGCTCGATCACGGCCGCCACCGGTAACGTCAGAACGTCTTTCAGATCCGCCACAAGGATTTCGACTTCGGCCGTCATGCCGGGACGCAGCCCTTCCGGATGGCCGTCGATCTTGACGATCGTGGCGTACTCCTTGACGCTGGCCGAGAAAAAGCTGGTCGGTTCGGGCTGGTTGGCGATCGAACTCACCGCGCCTTGCAGTTCACGGTCCAGGATGCGGATTCTGGCCCTCATGCCCATGCGCAGCTGCTCGACCTTCGTCTCGTGTACGGCCACCTTGACCTGCATCTGGGACAGGTCGGGCAGGCGGAGGATCGTCTGCCGCTCGCGGACGGTCGCGCCCTCTTCGATCTGCGGCCCCTGTTGGCCGCCGAACCGCATCCCGGTTTGTTCGTTGGCATACACGACCATGCCGTCCTGCGGCGCGGTGATGACGCAGTACGCTTTTTGGTCCTCCAATCGCTTCAGCCGGGATTCCTCCAGCGCGAAGGCGGCCTTCTCGGACTCCAGTTTCGCCTTGGCCGTTTCCACTTTGCTCTGCAGGTCCTCGATCATCTTGATCTTGGTAAAGTTCTCCAGCACGTCCTTGGCCGTGCGGGCGGAATCCAGTTCCAGTTGCGATCGCTGGACCGAGAATTGCTGGCCCTCCAGTTCCAGCGTGCTGATGTAGCCCTTGCGGAACATTCGCTGCGAGTGCTGCAGCATGTTCTGGCTGGTGCGCAGGTTCTCCAGGGCGATCGTGATCTGCGCGTCGGCGTCTTGGAGTTCCTTCTTGAAGGTTCCTTCCAGGTACTCCTTGACGGAGATCTCGGCGACCTGCAGGTCCTTCTCGGCCTGGACCAGCGCCGAACGGGCCTTTTCGTACGTGATCTTCTGCGCGTTGATCTGGTCGTCCAGCTGAGACGCATCCAACTCGACCAGTTTCTCACCTTGTTTGGCCTGGCTGCCGTCCTTGATGATCGACAGGATCGAGGTGCCGCCGGCTACCTGGCACTTGATTTCCAAGTTTTTGGCGCTTTCCACGTTGCCGTCTTCGGTGACGGTGACCAGCATCTGGCCGCGTGTGACGGCGTGCGTGAGCATCGACGGGCGCTTCGCGCCGTCCGCGGATCTGAACGCCAGGGAACCGGCGTACACGGCGCCCCCGGCGAGCACGAGTCCCAGAGCCAGGGCGGCGAGGCGCCGCACCGAGCGGCTCAGGCCGCCGGACGGCGGAAGTGGCTCCGGCAAAACCTGCACGTCTTGGTCCGGGCCAAACGGTTCCAAATTCACGTTGGACATGACGCTGCCCCCGCAGGAGTGGCAATGGTCGAAATCAGAAACGGGCCGTCCGACGAACGGCGCGAAACCTTGCTACCGTTCGGCTCGCACTTCCTGCGCGGTTGATGCATCCCGGCGAGTTGAAACGCTACCCTTTGATTCTACTCTAATACCGCCGTGCGGCGAAGCGATCGCGTGCTTTTTCCGAGAAACGATCTTGCCGGTCGTAGCGGTGCCATCGGCGGGGACAGGGAGTTGGCAACCCGATTGACGGCTGTCGGGAGTTCGCTCAACGACTCTCTGCCGGTCTCAGGAACTGCACGCCGGCGGGCTTAAGAGAGGCCAGGGGCTTGGCGGCCGGAATGGTGTTCTGCGGTGGCTCGTTCAGCATCACTCGGCCTTTGGGCGTAGGCAGCGGGACCTCGGGCACCTCCAGGACCTGCGATGCGGTCGAATCTCGATTCTCTCCCGCCTCGTGCGTGCAAACCGCGTGCTGCAACGACGCGAAGGGAAGTGGCGGTCCGTCGTACTCAACGTTGACTGGAGCATCCTGTTGGGCCGGCGAGGCGGCGGGCGGGTGATCCTGAGGTGCGTCCCGGTTCGAGGGCTCCTCTGGGGCATCGCGAAAAGCCGCGTTCATCCATTCGATAGGCACCGCCGGAGGCGGCGCGATTTCCTCGGGTGCGGACGGACCGGACGCCGGCAGCGGCGCGTCGATCCAGCGTCCTTCTTCGTCCAGTCGCATCAGGCCCAACTCGCGCATCAGCTGCATGCGGGTGGCGTAGTAGTTGAGCCAGACGCTCATGAAGTTGTTCTGCGTGTTGCGCAAGTCGGACAGCGCGGTCAGCAAGTCCAAGGCGGCGGTGGGGCCGAACTGGGCCGCGGCCTGGCCCGGTTCAGCCGGCGGGACCGGCTTGTTCAATTGTTCCTGAGTCAGATCCACGCGACGAATCGAAATGGCGACGGCTCGGCGCTGAATCTCCAGATTGACGCGCAACTCGTTCAAGCGGCGCAGCAACTGCCGCATGTCGCGATGCACAGAATCCAGGGACTGGATGAAACTGCGGCGATCCTGCTGGTAGTCGATCAACGCCTGCCGATAGTTGTTACGTTCCAGCAGCCGGGTGAAGGGAGCATCGAACTCCAAGCCGGCCCGCACGGTGCTCGTCTTGGCTTTGAAGCTCAGCGGGTTGTTTCGAGCGGTTGAGATGTTGCCGTCCATGACGATGTCCACGCGCGACTGCAGCGCGTTGGCGTTGTATGCGATCAAGCGCCACGTGTCGACCAGCGAGGCGCGGCTGTTCATGATGTCCAGGCGGTTGGCCAGCGCCGTCTGAAACGCCGTCTCGGCGTCCATCTCCACCGGTTCCACGACGATCGCCTCCAATCGCGCGCGGGCCTGCACCAGAACGACCTCGCCTACCAGCCGGTATTGATCGTCGAGCCACACCACCAGGCCGGCCGCCGTTTGCCGGCGAGTCGCATCGGACAACCCGGTCTGCAACCGGTCCAGCTTGGGCACCGCGTCCTGAAACCGTTGGCGGATTTCCGCGAGCTGATCGGCCAGCAGCCTGCGGTCCTTCTGGAACAGGCTTCGTTCCGGGACCGCCATGGCGTGTTCACGCTGCTTCGCCGTGCTCTCGGTGCGCGCCAAATCTTGCTCGACCTTCGCGAACTCCTCGTCGAATTGGGGACGGAGAGCCGCGATCCGTTTCAGCAGGTCCTGCAAGGCGTTCAAGTCAGGCACGTCGGGCAATTCGCCAAGTTCCTCCTGAAAATCCGCGATCCGGTTCTGTATCGCGGTCGCCTGCGGGTCGACCAATTGGAATTGCCGAATCATTTGGTCGTCCAAGGCAACGGCCAGATCGGGAGGCAATCCCAACGTCCCCATCACGTAATTGTCCTGCGACAGCAGCAAACTGTTTTGGTCCTGCAACAGCGTGGCCCGTTCGGTTTCGATGTTCTGGCGGAACTGATCGACCTGGACCAAGTCGATCACGCCCGCATCCAGATACGCCTCCAGGAGTGCCAGCGTACGCAGTTGCAGATTGAGGCTGTCCTGCGTGTTGCGAATTTCTTGCAGTTGCTGCAACAGGCCCAGGTAACCGCCCACCGTGCCGGCGCCGCCGCCGGCGAGTCCCGTGCCGCCGCCCGTGCCGCCGCCAGACGCGCCGGCGCCGGTTCTTCCGAAGCCGGTCGCCGCGCCCACGCCGCCCAGACCGCCGGACCCGGTGCCGGAAAAGCCTGTCAGGCCCGTTCCGCCTAGAAAACCGCCGCGGCGCGAGGGACCGGATACGCCCAATTCGCCAATCGCGACCCGCGTGTAGAATCCCTGGCGGTATCGCTCAAAGGCCCGCAGGTTGCCCAGTAGCGCGCGCTCCACGATCGTCAGCTGTTCGAGGGCGATGTTTCGGCCCGCGCCGCGCAACAGTGGCTGGACGAGAGAGAAATTTGCGATCGAGCCCGTCAGGTTCGCGTCTCCGCCCGTGAACTCCCAGACAAACGAGTTGGCAAAGCCTACCAGGAGTTCGCCCGCCGTGGCAAACTTCCGCCGCAGATCGAGATCTGTCGCGGTGGTCAGGGTGTTGGACTCAGCACCCTGGACTGCGGGGATGACGCCGGCACCGCGCGACAATCGTGGCGGTGTGAGGCCACCCGAGTGGGCATACGTCGTTGCGTTGGCGCCAAAGAACTGAGTGTCCAATCGAAACCGCTCCGTGCTCACGTCCAGCGCCGACAGGTAGAGCGTTTCCAACTGGCTCTGATAGTCCGGCGAGTGAATGTAGGCCAGTTTCAGGGCCGTATCGACGTCCAGCACGACCTCGCCCTTTTCGTTCATCGGGGCGTACTGAGCCAACTCGGCTCGCCACACCGGGTTCTCCAGCTCGATGCGATCCCCGTTGTCGTGCCAGTGCGGCCAGCCCTTCTTGCAGGCCACGCAATGCATGTACTGGTGCGATGCGGGATCATCCGGAGGCATCGGCGGCCGATCCGGGTCGTAGCTATCGTGGTAGCGGCTGCGAGGGTCGATGTCGATGCAAAAGTCGTCGACGGCCCATCGAGGATCACAGGATTTCTCGGCAACCAAATCGTGGACTTCGCGGTCCGCCTGAAGCCGATAGTGCTGCCGACTGCAGCCTCCGCATGCCAGCAGCGCGACCATCGCGGTGAGGCATGCCGCCCAGGGGAATGCTCGCCATGAAGAGTTCGCCAGCACTGCGGTAACCCATCCCATTCGGTTCGAGGCATGACCTGAATCGGCGCGAGAGCCCCGCGCCCCGGATTCCTCCAGGCATCTTCTATCGAACGTTAGAATGGGAAAGCTTTAGCGATTTTGCCGGTTGTAGCGATCAAATAGAGCAGGTACTCTGTGCCGGCATGCGGTAGAACACAATGCGTTGGCCGGAGTGTTGAACACGAGCTGCTAGCGGCAGGAAATGGCCGCCATCGAAACGGAAGACGCTCAGACAGAGATGGGGTGACATACTAGCGCGGCACAGTCGCAGCCGAGTGGATGGCGAGTGGCAAGTGGCAAGTGGCAAGTGGCAAGTGGCAGGTGAAGAGAATCCGACTCTGCGTTCTTCCACTCGCCACCCGACACTTGCCACTTGAAGTCACCCAACTTTACAATTTGCGCAGAAGAACGTCAGACCACCCGTTAACAGTGCAGTGTGCGGGATCAGATTCGCACTCGATCAGCGGACTAGTGCCGGAAATCACAATTGACGGTACATGAAAGAAGTATTTTGCCCAGA
>CAZAQY010000100.1:0-26037 GCA_964486845.1 uncultured Pirellulaceae bacterium | reverse complement strand
CCAAAGTCCGTGGTGACGTCGAAATTGAAGCTGGTCGCCAACTTGGCCATCTCCGCCTCCGCTCGGCTCATCTTCAGTTCCGCATCATACTTGGCGATCTTCTGCCGCACGTCCGACAGTTTCTTCGTCGCGTGCTTGATCTTGGCGACGTTGTTGTTATAGGCCGTTTCGTGCATGTCGAGCTGGGCCTGGTCCTCGGCCAATTGCGTCTTGGTCTTCTGCAACTCCAGGGCAAACCGCGACGCGGTCTCGCGGTCGCCGGCCGTCAAGTAGGCTTTGATCTTCGCCTCCAGGCTGGCCACGTGCTGCTTGTCGGCCGCCACCTGCCGGCTCACGCGTTCGACCAGCGCCCGGTACTGCTCCAGCCCTTCCCGCCCTTCGCTCAGCTGGGACACCGCCGAATCGTATTCGTATTGCATCTGGGCGATCGGATCGGCCGTCCAGAAGAAGTTGGCCATTTTGTTCACTTGTGCCTTTAACGCACGCCAGAACTTGCCCAGAATCATCGCATCGCCCTCCAGTGTTCGTTTGCGAGAATCGCTCAATGAGTCAGTGTTGGGTATACCGGCTAGAACCGGTGATTGTCAACCGGGGCAAGACGCGTCATATGTGAAGTAGGCCGGAACAAGTCTTCGCAGTTCCGGCATCTACTCCCGCCTCCTGAACCCAATCGTCCGTAACGCTTCGGGCCGCTGTCCAAAGCGGTGACAAGGCACCGCACTCCAAAAAGTCGGCTCCGGATCACAGCTCCCAGCCCTGCCGGTACTCGCGACGGAGGTACTTGTTCGCGTCCGCCGCGTTGGTGATGCGCATCTTTTCGCTGTCGAATTCGACCTTCCTGCCGGCTCGCAGCGCCACGGTCCCCAGGTTGACGGCGTCCGTGATCGACGCGGCGTTCAGGAAATCTCCCGGCGACGGGGCGCCGCCTCGCACGGCTTCTTTCCACGATCCGTGACGCTTGCCGCGTTCCGCCGGGGCCGGTTGCGGCGGTTGGCCGTCTTTCCAGAGCGGTTCCCGTTTGCCCCGGGCGAACAATTGCGGGTTCTGCCCGTGGAAGCCGGCCATGATCGCGCCCTGCTGGCCGACGAACAGGATGCCCTCACGGCCCATCTCCACGTTGTGCGTTTCGACTTCTTCAGGCAGCCGCGGCTTCATGCCGCCGTCGTACCAGAACAGCTCGACGGCGGGCGCATCGCCGCGCGCAGCGAACTTGAGGCGGATCGCACACGCGGTGGGGTAAGCGAAATCGTTCGTCACCGTCCGGCTGACGCCGTCCTCGATCGTACACGTGTGCGTCTTCCATGCCTCGGCGCTGACCGGCACGCCCAGATCGAGCGCGGCGAACACGGGCCACAGGCTGTAGATGCCCATATCAGCCATCGAGCCGCCCCCGAAATCGTACCAGCCGCGGAACACGGTGTGCGTGTAGTGCGGATGGAAGGGCCGGTCGACCGCGGGACCCAGCCACAGGTCCCAATCGAGCCCCTTCGGAACGGGCGGCTTGTCCTTGGGGATCTCCGTGTACTGCGGCCACACGGGACGGTTCGTCCAGTTGTGGATTTCCCGCAGCGGGCCGATCACGCCCTGCTTGATCCGCTCCGCGATCAGCCCGTTGCCGGGCGCGGCGCCATAGGCCAGCAAGTGCGTGGCGACCTTCGTTTGGCGGGCCGTTTCCACGGCCAGTCGGCCCTCGTACAACCGGTTGGCGATCGGCTTGTGCGTCATCACGTGCTTGCCCTTCTTCATGGCCGCGACCGCGATGGTCGCGTGCAAATGGTCCGGCGTCATGATCTTGACGGCGTCCAGGTCCTTCTCTTTCTCCAGCAATTCGCGGAAGTCGGCATAGGCGGCGCAGGCTTGGAACTTGTCCGCACCCCGCTGCTTTGCGTAGTACGTATCGACCACTTCTCGGCCCACCTCGCGGCCGCCGGGACAACCGTTGTCGTTTTCTCGCCACGACGGGTTTCCCAGGTAGCCTCGGATCTGATTGCGCAGGCCGCCCTTGCCCCACTCCACGTAATCGCTGCTGTCCGTATTCGGGTCGCACACGGCGACGATCTGGATTTCCGGATCCGCCAGCAGACCGCCGATTTCGCGGAAGCCCTGCGTGCCCATGCCGATGTGGGCCAGCGTGATCTTGTCGCTGGGAGCGACCTGCCCGCTGCCAGCCAACACGTGCCGGGGTACGATGGAGAAGGAAAAAGCGCCGGAAGCGACGGCCGAACTGACGAACGTGCGGCGAGTGATCTCGGATGCCATGGAATGACTCCTCTCGTGGAGTGAACAATTGGAAACGGAAAGCCTTCCCGCTGAGCCGCCATCCTACCGCGTTCTTCGGCCGGATACCAATAGGCGCAGAATCCGGAAGACGGAATTGTCATCGAGTGCAGATCGCCACGGTTCAAAACTCCCGCGAATCGCAGTGGATTTCGGGGAAGCCGTGGTGACAAGCGACCCTGGGGAGAAGAGGATGGTGCGTTGGCACTTTGATTTCAGGGAAAGGACGACGCGATGAAAACGAAGATGATCGTACCGTGTGTTGCTGCAGTTTTGCTCTTGGCCGCGCTGCTGCCGGCGCGTGCCGAGATGGCGAAGACCACGCGTCTTTGCGCCGCGTCCCAATCGTGGGAGGCGAAAGACCGCACGCTGGATCATGTCCTGCAGATGCTGGACCAGGCGGCCGCTCAGCAGGCGCAAATCGTCTGCCTGCCGGAGGATTGCGTGCCAACCGACGGCGGGCCGGCGGCCAAAGCGGCCCTGGACGCCATTGCCGGGGCGGCTGCCAAGGGCAAGATGTACGTCGCCGCCAATCTCCGCGAGCAGGACGGCGGCCAACTCTATTCCACCTCGTACCTGGTCGGCCCCGATGGCGGCGTCGTGGGCAAGTACCGCAAGTCGCATCGGCTGCCGGACGAGAACCTCGCGCTGGGCAACGAACTGCCCGTGTTCGACACGCCGCTGGGCACGATCGGCCTGATGATCGGCTCGGACCATTACTGGCCCGAAATCCCGCTGGTCATGGCGCTCGAGGGCGCCGAGCTGATCCTGATGTCGCTGGGCGTCGAACCAGTGCCGCAGCAGTTTCCGCTGGAAGTGACGCTCCGCACCCAGGCCTTTGACGATCACGTAACGGTGGTGGCGGCGAGCTACGCGGGCGAGCTGCCGTACCTGTGCAGCAACCATCCATCGTACACCGGCCAGCCGCTGGGCCGCGGCTGTGTGATCGACCGTTCCGGGATCGTGCTCGCCGACACCGGCATTCGCCCCGGCGTCGCGGTCGCGCCCGTCGATCTGGCCCGTCCCAAGGATGTCTATCACCTGACGTTCAAAGAAGACCGCAGCCTGTTCCGATACCTGGCCGATCCCGGTGTGAAGCCGAAGGTGTTCAAGGGCGAGCGGCGGAAGATCCGCGTCAGCATCGCCACGGTCGGCTTCGAGCACGGACCCAACCCCCGGCCCGATTCGGAGTTTGCCAAGATCCTGGACGAAGCGGGAAAACTCGGCTCGGACGTGATCCTGATGACCGAATTCGGCCTGAACACCGACGACGAGAACGGCCGGCAGACGCTGGCGCTGGTCGCCGAGAAGGCCAAGCGGTACAATACCTATGTGATCATCGGCGGCCTGCGAGATCCGCAGATACCCTATTCCCACGGCGGCCGCGCGTCGTGGGCTTATCTTTGGGACCGTGGCGGCGCCGTGATCGGCAAGTACCGCATTTCCCAATACGGGGACAGCGTCGAGCTGCCGGTGTTCCAAACCGACTTTGGCGCGATCGGCATCCAACTCTGCGGCGACATCTACTCGCAGGAGATCGCCCGTTCGCTGGCTCTGCAGGGGGCCGAGATCATCTTCTGCCCGTCACAGTCGTGGGGCGCGTCCGGGCAGTTCAATTTGTGGATGCAGCAAGCCCGCGCGATCGACAACGGCGTCTGGATCGCGGCCGCCCATTTGCCGATGTCCGAGATCAGCCAGCGCAGCTATGTGCTGGACCCCTACGGCTACATCCAAGCCGCGTCGCGATATTGGACCGACAGCGTGTGTACGGCCGAGATCGACTTGGATGCCGGCCCGATCTGGTTTGCACGTTCCGACAAGCCAGGGCGGGCCGGCAAACCGGGCTACCTGGCCGGTTACTACCCCCAGACCATCCCGGAGCGGCGTGAGGATCTGCGTTCGGTCCTGATCGCCGGCCGCCGGCCCGAGTTGTACAAGGTGATCCCCGAAAAATCGCTCGCCGGCCGGATGTACTCGGAGGAAATCCAGAAGCGGATGTCGGAGCCGCGGCAGTAGACGCCTCACGAGCAGGCGACCGGCGCGAAACGGTCGACAGTGCGAACAGACGGTGGCGAGGTCACAGATGGCCATGCGACGGACTGCGAGAACACGGAAAGTCGGAAGAAAGAGAAGAAGCTGACAGAAAGATGGGGTGACAGAAAAAGGACCTACGAGGGTGCTGGGAAAGGACCTTCGTGTCTTCCTGCCGGCAGCCGCCTGCTCTCGTTCCCGATTTTTCTGTCACCTCATTTTTCTGTCCGCCTCTTCGGCCCTTCTGAAGAAAGCCTGTACTCCCGCTTGAAGGAAGCTTCGCTTATGTTGCGAGCCACGCATTTCGTGCCGGAGGAGATCGAAACCTACTGAGCCCGCCCACATCGCGCCCTCCGCATGTTGGCCACAAAGTCGAGACTTAGCCATGAAACTGATCAAATACCTTTCGCATTCAGGGGAACCGCGTGTCGGACAATGGGACGGCGACCAGGTCGTGCCGTTGGATCTGTCTCGGAGTTCCTTTCAGACGCTGGCGGACATTTTGGAGGCGGAGGATCCGCAGCAGGCGGCGCGGTCGCTGCTGGATGCCGGTCGCGAGACGCCGGCCACCGACGTGGGGCTGTTGGCCCCGATCGACCAGCAGGAAGTCTGGGCGGCGGGGGTGACGTACCAGCGCAGCCAGGCGGCGCGGATGGAGGAATCCGCAACGGCGGCGTCCTGCTACGACCGCGTTTACTCGTCGCCCCGTCCGGAGCTGTTTTTCAAAGCCAACCCGCACCGCGTGGCCGGGCCGGGGCAGCCGCTGCGGATTCGGGCCGATTCGGCGTGGAACGTGCCGGAGCCGGAGATCACGCTGGTGCTGAATTCGCGGCTGCAACTGGCCGGCTTCACCGCCGGCAACGATATGAGTTCGCGGGATATCGAGGGCGAGAACCCGCTGTATCTGCCGCAAGCCAAGGTGTACAACGCCTGCTGCGGCCTGGGACCGTGCATCACGTTGGCTGGGGCGATGCCGCCGCTCGACACTGTCCACATCCGCCTGGTCATCCGCCGCGCCGGCGAGGTGGTGTTTGCGGGCACGACGAGCGTGGCCAAGATGGCCCGTTCGTTTGAAGATCTGATTCAATGGCTGGGCCGCGACAACTCGTTTCCCAACGGGGCATTCTTGTTGACCGGCACCGGCATCGTCCCGGAACGCGACTTTACGCTGCAGCCAGGCGACTTGGTGGCCGTCTCGATCGACGGCATCGGGACCTTGTCGAATCCGATTGTGCAAGGATGAAATCATGACCGTACAACCGATTTTGATCGACGGCCAGTGGCGGGCCGCACGGACCAGCGCCACGTTCCAAGCGGAGAATCCGGCAACGCGTCAGTCGCTGCCTGACGAATACCCGGTCAGCAGCTGGCAAGATTGCGACGACGCCCTGGCGGCGTCGGCTCGGGCGTTGGCCGTACTGCGGTCGCTGCCGGGCGAACGGTTGGCCGAGTTTCTCGAACTGTACGCGACGCGCATCGAGGCACGGCGGGACGAATTAGTGGAGACGGCCCACGCCGAGACGGCCTTGCCTCGCTCGCCGCGACTGGCCGCCGTGGAACTGCCGCGGACGACAAATCAACTGCGGCAAGCGGCGGTCGCGGCTCGCGAAGGCTCCTGGGCTCTGCCCACCATCGACACGCGCGCGAACATCCGTTCCTGCCTGGCCCCGATCGGACCGGTGTGGGTGTTCGGGCCGAACAATTTCCCGTTCGCCTTCGGCAGCATCTCCGGAGGCGACTTTGCAGCGGCGATCGCGGCCGGCAATCCGGTGATCGCCAAGGCCAATTCGTCCCATCCCGGCACCACGCGGATCTTTGCCGAAGAAGCGGAAGCCGCTCGGCAGGCCGCCGGCCTGCCGAGCGGCACCGTGCAACTGATATTCCGCACCAGTCACACGGACGGCGAGCGTGCGGTGTCCGATCCGCGCACGGGAGCCACGGGCTACACCGGCAGCCGAGCGGCAGGCCTGAAGCTCAAGGCCGCCGCCGATGCGGCCGGCAAGCCGATCTACCTGGAATTGTCCAGCGTCAATCCGGTCGTGGTCCTGCCCGGTGCGCTGCGCGAACGCGGTGCGCAGCTGGCGGAGGAGTTCACGACCAGCTGCCTGATGGGCACGGGCCAATTCTGCACGAATCCGGGACTCGTGCTGTTGGTCCAAGGCGACGCGACCGATGCCTTTGTCCGCCAGATCGCCGGCCGCTTCCAGGCGGCGCCGGTCGGCACGCTGTTGTCGCGAGCGGTCGAGAACTCGTTGCGATCCGGTCTGCAGACGTTGCGGGCGGCGGGCGCCCAGGTGATCGTCGGCGGCACGCCCGGCGGCGGTCAGGGCTACTGCCACGCCAACACGCTGCTGTCCGTGTCGGGCGAACAATTCGTCCGCCAAGCGGAAGCCCTGCAGACCGAAGCGTTCGGCAACTGTTCGCTGCTGGTGATCGCGGAGGACATCGACCAATTGTGCCTGGCCCTCGATCGGCTGGAAGGCAACTTGACCGGCTGCGTGTACACGGACACCGCGGGGTCAGACGACGCGGTTTACGACCGAATCGTGGCGCACCTGAGGCAGCGAGTTGGCCGATTGTTGAACGACAAGATGCCCACGGGCGTAGCCGTCAGTCCGGCCATGAACCACGGCGGACCTTATCCGGCGACCGGTCATCCCGGCTTTACGGCCGTCGGCATCCCGGCGTCCCTGCGTCGTTTCGCCGCGCTGCACTCCTACGACAACGTTCGCCCGCACCGCCTGCCACCGTGCTTGCAGGACAGGAATCCCAACGGCACGATGTGGCGATGGATCGACGGCTGCTGGACGCAAGCCGATGTGGGACAGTAGGACGGATTGCCAATCCGTCCTGCGTGGTAGAAAGGCTGTCCATGATCTCCATCACGACGGACCCGATCGACGTCGCCCAGGTCCTGCAGAGCGTCCAATCGCCGCTGGCCGGCGCGACCGTGTTGTTCCTGGGCACCACGCGCGAGATCACCGGCGAGCGGCGCACGGAATCGCTGGACTATGAATGCTACGGCGACATGGCGGAGAAGAAAATGGCGGAACTGGAGGCCGAGGCCCGCCGGCGCTGGCCGCTCGTCGGTTGCGCGATCGTACATCGCGTCGCGCGAGTGGCCGTGGGCGAAGCGAGCGTCGCGATTGCCGTCAGCAGCCCGCACCGCGAAGACGCCTTCGCGGCGGGGAAGTGGCTGATCGATACCTTGAAACAGTTCGTCCCCATTTGGAAAAAAGAGAATTACGCTGATGGCAGCAGCCACTGGGTGCATCCGGGGCTGAAAACGGAACCGTCGTAGGCACACGGAACGGGCGATCCCCCGCCGCATGGCTCTCCGAGCCGTACGATCCGGCCGCGATTTCGAACACGTCCGCACGGCTCGGAGAGCCAGGCTACAAATGAGGCACGGCTCGGAGAGCCAGGCTACAGAAGATGACTACCTCCCAAATTCTGGTCGATTCCTTCGGCCGCGTACACACGAACCTGCGGATCAGCGTGACGGACCGCTGCAACATCCGCTGCTTCTACTGCATGCCGCACGAGGACGCCCCATTCAAGCCGCGCCGCGAATTGTTGACGTTCGAGGAGATCGAACGGTTCGTGCGCGTGGCGGCTGCGCTGGGCGTCCGCAAGCTGCGGATCACGGGCGGCGAGCCGCTGGTGCGTCACGAATTGCCGAAGTTGGTGGCCAAACTGGCGGCCGTGCCGGGCATCGACGATCTGGCGATGACGACCAACGGGATGCTGCTGGCGCAGCAGGCGGCGGCGCTCAAGCAGGCCGGCCTGCAGCGGTTGAACATCAGCCTGGACACGATGCGCGAGGAGACGTTCGAGCGGATCGCTCGCCGCCGCGGTTTGGATCAGGTGCTGGCCGGGATCGCCGAGGCTCAAGTCCAGGGCTTCCGCCGCATCCGCTTGAACGCGGTCGCCATTCGGGGCATTACCGAAGATGAAATTGTGCCGCTGGCGGAATTCGCTCGCCAACACGACCTGGAACTGCGGTTCATCGAATTCATGCCCCTGGACGCCGAACGGCGCTGGCAAAACGACCTGGTGTTGCCCGGCGAGGAAATCCGCGCTCGACTGGAGGCCGAATTCGGGCCGCTGACGCCCGCCGAACGACCCGATCCCAGCCAGCCGGCCCTTGACTACCGATTTCCTGACGGCAGCCTGATCGGGTTCATCAATCCGGTCTCGGAACCGTTCTGCAGCGACTGCAACCGGCTGCGGATCACCGCCGAGGGCCAAGTCCGCAACTGCCTGTTCTCGACCGTGGAATGGGACGCGCGGGCCATCCTGCGCGGCGACGGCAGCGACGACGATCTGGCCGCCGTCATCCGGGCCTGCGTCGGCGCGAAGAAGCCCGGACACGGCCTTGACGAGCCGGGATTCTTGCGGCCTCAGCGGGCCATGTTTCAAATCGGCGGGTAGACCACGATGGCCTTGACGGGTTCGGTCGGACAGCGGACCTGGCAGGCGCCGCAGCCGTTGCAGCGATGCGGATCGACCGCCGGCGTCGACAGGTACGTCTCCTCCGAGAACACGATCCGAATCGCTTCGTACGGGCAAGCGTTGCGGCAGATGGCGCATTCGCGGTCGTCGCCCAACAGGCACACGTCCATATCGACTCGCGGCAGGCCCATCACCGCACGCGGTTTCTCCTCCGCGGTCAGCCGCCGCAGCGCGCCGCTGGGACACACGTGCGTACACCGCTGGCAGGTCTCCAGGCAGTACTCGTTCTCGTAACGGACCAGCGGCGTCAGGAACGAATCGGCGCCGAACTCGCCCAGGTCGGGATGCAGGATCTGCGAAGGGCAGACGCGGGCGCAACTGCCGCAGCGGACGCACAGGCCGGTGAATTGCTCGCCGGCCGCCGCTCCCGGCGGGCGCAACGGCGGGGACGGGCGCCGCCGAATCCAACGTACGGCGCCAACCGCGCCCAGGGCGCCCAATCCTCCCGACAGCACCACGCGCCGCGCCAGCGGCCAGGCTCGCGGTGGCGGCCCTTCGTCGGCCTCGCGACGGCGGAATTTCCGCAACGGCCAAGCCAGCAACTCTTGCGTCCCGCCCAACGGGCAGAGTTTCGCGCACCACACGCCGGGAACGATCAGGCTGATCGCCAGGACCAGCGGCAGGCCGGCGGCACACAGCCACGCGGTGCCGCCGACTTCGCGCCCCCAGACGTGGACAAAGGCGGCGAAGATCGCCAGCGGGTCCAGCCACAGAAAGAGCGGCCAGCCGAGCACGGCTCCGCCCACCGTCAGCAGCGCCAGCCATTGGCCGATCGGCGGCAAGCGGGCCCCGTACGAATTGCCGCGCCCGCGCAGCCGTCCCGCAAGATCGGCCAGCAGACCCGTGGGACACACGTACCGGCACAGCCACCGCCGCCGCACGAGGACCAGCAGCAGCACGGGCAGGGCGAACAACGCGGCCAAGCTGAGCGACCGAGTGGCAACCGTCGCAGCGATCGCGACATAGGGACTGAGCGCCGGTATGGCCAGCCTGGCCACATCCCAAGGCCAAGCCGGGACCAGTAGCGCGCAGGCCACGGCCAGACAGGCAAATCGCACCGCCCACCGCCGCCACGGCCGTGGGCCGGGCGATGGAGCGGTGCTGCGATCGTTGGTGGGGACTGTCTCGGCCACGTTTATCTTCAAGTTGGGCGGACCAGCTCTGTTTCACGGTCCGCGCGGTGGCGTCAGGAACGTCAACAGATCCGAATATAGTCGCCGTGCGAGCGTCCGGCAATCGAGGTGCGGCGCAGAGGCGGGCATTTGGAGGCGGGCATTTGGAGTGCGGCGCCTTGTCGCCGCTTTGGACTTGACATGACGCCGCACGGACAGATGGTGTTCCAGTCTTGTCGGCCCGTCGCCGCGTCAAGAGTTTTGCGAGCCTTGCCCGCCCTGCCCGCCTTGCCCTGTCCGCACCGAACTCTTGCACAACACGGCCGCCGTCACGACCAGTACGCTGGCGAGCCACTGTTGTGGTCGCACGGGCAAATCCAGATAAACGCTGCTGACCAGAACGGACAGCAGAGGTATCAGGTAGCTGAGGGCGGCGACCAGGGACAGATTGCCACGGCGGGCGGCCGTGTCCCAGCAGACATAGGCCAGCAGCGTCGGGAACAAGGCCAGGTAGGCCACCTCGCCGGCCACGCGCGCCGTCCAGACCGAATGCTCGGCTCGCAACGCCCGCATCAGCACCAACACCAGACCGCTGGCCAACAGAAACACGGGCATGGCGTTTTCGGCTTGAGGGCCTCCCCAGCGGCGGCTGAGGTTCGAGTACAGCCCCCAGGCCACGGCGGCCAACAAGGCTGGCAGCGTTGAGTTGCCATGAGCGGTCCACGACACGGCAGTATCGGTGGTCAGGCTGTCCGCGCCCACGGCCAGCGCTACGCCCGTCACACCCAGCAGCGTTCCGATTGCCAGCGCCAGCGGCCGCGCTCGCCAGCCCAGGATCGGCACCGCGAACAGCAACGTCAGGCTGGGCCACAGATAATTGGCCACCGTCACGGTGATCACCTGGGCTCGCGTCTGTGCAAAACCGACGGCGGCGTACAGCAGCACGGTATAGGCCACCATCAACGAGCCGCAGCCGAACAGATAACGTCCACCGGCATGCCGCAGCACGGAGCCCAGTCGCCTGCGCCCCATCAGGACTCCGCAACCGAGCATTCCAGCCGCCAGATACACCGTCGCCGCGCCGGTGAACACGCCGACTTGTTCAGCGACGCTGCGCGAGCAAGCGATCGTGGTGCTCCACAGCGCTATGGCCAACAATCCCCAGCCGGTCGCCGCCGCGGCGGAATCCCGCCGGGGTAAGAATTCCTCGCTGGTCGGACCGTCTTCGGCCCCGCCGGATTCTGTTGCGTCGGTCTGGGACATGTTGCCGAGCCTGAAAGAACGAACTTGAAAGAACGTTGCTCGATTCCGAACGTCGGGCGTCTTCTCCGCTGTGTACCTTCTTAGCGTCCGCGCAGGAATAAGTTGAACAACTGGCCGTAGGACGGATTACCAATCCGTCTCACACGAAATTGCCCAGGTTGCGGTCGTACCGGCCCAGTGGTAAGCTCCCCCTGAGCGTCAATGCCGCCTGCGCTTGGATTGGGTCATTTCTCGGAAGGCCGCGCCATGAGTCTTGTCAAAACCACGTCACGATGCAAGACGTTGCAGCCAAGGCACGTTCATGGCACTTTGGGTCCGAAGCTGATTCGTTCGCAGAAACCGGGATTTTCTTCTTGAGTTTTGAATTGCCCTCAGTCGGACCACGGAGTGCAGCCATGTACCGCATTGTTCCCGCCTTGATTCCCTTCATCCTCGTGCTGGCCGTCGCCTCCGATTCGGCACCCGCGGCCGACTCGCCGGCTCGGCCCAATCTCGTGTACATCCTCTGTGACGATAAGTAGCATCAGGCTCACGGGAAGCCCTGGAATCTCGCAGAAAACGCGGCAATTCTGGGACTTTCCGTTATGACTGCGAATCACTGACAATCCCCGCAGATTCAGGCCAAGTCACGGGAATTAACTACACTCGACTACACTGCAGGCGTAACTTCCGCAGGTCGTGGCTTCATTTTCTGCGGGATTTCGCACGGTGTTAGAGGTCACGAGGAAAGACCAAGGAGACGGTGTGGCTCCGTGTTGCGAGTGCATGGTGTGTGGTCAAGAAACTCATCCGACCGATTGTACCGCGCGCGGCTTAGCGCACCTGCCAACGTGCGGATTTCCGCGACTTTCCCTTGAATGCGTCAGGAGACCTGCTAAACTTGGCGGTTGGCTCCAACCGTACGCAGCCGGAAGCAGCTTCTTCGCCTTTGGCAGGCTTTAGACATGGCGGATGTATCCTTGAGCAGCAGTTGTTTCCTGGACAGCTCCAAGAGTTCGCCGTCGCGGAGCAGTCCTTCTTCCGAGAGCAGCGAAGTCTCCAGACCGTCGTCCCCCAGCGGTCCGCCGTCGCCGAGCAGTCTTTCTTCCGAGAGCAGCGAAATCTCCAGACCGTCTTCCCCCAGCTGTCCGCCGTCGCGGAGCAGTCCTTCTTCCGAAAGCAGCGTAGTCTCCAGACCGCCGTCCCCGAGCAGCTAACCGTGGGCAAGGTGAAAGCGGCATAATCAGCAGAATCCGAACAACGTCGATGCGTGGTGCTTGTCCCGGCCCACGGCAAAGTACGGATCGAGTCCTGCCGCGGCGACGCCCTGCACGTTCTCGGCGCTGTAGTACCCGGTGTCGGCCGTGTTGGGGATCGGCAGGGGCTGGCCCTGCTCGTCGCGCGGACGTTCGATACCGGCAGCGGCCAAGTTGGCCATCGCCGCTTGGGCGAGCGGCACCGCCTGACGCTTGCCATTCGCGTCGGTGGTCGTTTCGGCGGCGACGATAATCTGGTTCGCGCTGTCCACCGCGGCCTGCCCGTTGTAGCAGTAGTCGAAGCCCTTGATTCTCGCATCGGAGTCGGTAAAGTTCGTTTGCGCTTTGTCGCCGGGAGTCGGACCGACCGGGGCCGGTGCTTTGCCTCGACGCTTCTTCCCGGCGGCTTGTCGCTCGGCTTCCGCCGCGTCCCGTTCGCGCTGCTCTTCCGCGGCCCGAGCGCGCGCTTCCGCTTCCAGCCGGGCCTTTGCTTCCCGGACTTTCGCCAGCCGGTCCTCGCGGCGTTTCAGTTCCTCCGGCAATTCGTCGCCCCGGCGGCTGCCCAACGCCGCGTCCTGCTCGCCGTCCACGCGGTCGGCCTGCGCCAGCAACTGCTCGATTTCCTTTTCCAGCCTTGCCAACTCCTTCAACATGTAGCCGTAGCTCATCGCCTTGTGCCGCGAAGCGTTGGCCTCGATCTTCGTACCGTCGGTCGACAAGTTGCCGAGCTTCACCATCCCCAACTCGCCAGCCACCCGCAGCACCTCGATGAACAGCGGCCGCATCGCCGCCGCATGATGCTTGCGGAATTCGCTGATCGTGCGAAAGTCCGGCCGGTCGGGGCCGACAATCGCCAAAAACGCCAAGTTCCGTTCGCAGGCCGCAGCGATCTTGCGGCTGGAAAACACCCCGACCGAATACGAGTAGACCAACAGCGTCACCATCATCTCGACGCTGAACGGCGGCTGGCCCCGGCCGTCCGTCGAGTAGTACGCATAGAACGCCGACAGGTCGAGCTGCGGAATGGTGTCCAACAGAAAGAACACCAAATCGTCTTCCGGCAACACGGTCTCCGGCGACACGATTTCCTGCCGCCCCTCCAGCGCATCCGACGCTCGAAACCGCTTCGCTCGATCGTCCATGACCGCCTCCACGTGCTGCTAGCGTCTTTGCTGAACCACCCCCGTGGCGTAAAGTATCCCTGACTTCCCCCTCCGCGTTGAGAGCAATCTTGGACAGACTCCTAGGTGGCATAATAGGGGGTTGGCGCGTCGTCCCAGTCGTGCCGTGGGTGCCGCAGACTGGAAGGGCACGCGACCATTTGGTGGATGGCTGTCCCGCCAGACTGGTCAGCATCGAAACCAAAATAGATCTCGTAGCCGCGCACCAACAGCCGGTAAAGCCAAGCCGCGTCCAGACGAACGCCCGCCATCGAGATGCAGATGCACTGCCCGCGACGCTGTGGACCAAGGCGTTCGGACTCGCTTCCGAATCGTGGACCGGCACCGGCAGCGCGATGCTCGCAGATCCCCGGGCGCTGAACCCACGTGCTGAAGCACGATCAGCGGCCCTCACCAAGGACGCAGTGGCGATCGGTTCTGCCCTCCCCTTCCCCGTGACTAGACCAGTTCCGCGGATTTGTTGCGGGCTCTGCCGCTCAAGATCCACCAGCGGATCGGAGCTTCGCTCGCGCAGGATCTCGGACGGTCGGCGTCGGGCTGAGCAACGTCCGTTACCATGCGCTCACAGCAACGTCGCGCGATGGAGGAATCTCCGCACTGGGTGCATCGTTCTTATTCATCCGACCTGAGCTTGCGGTAGATCTTGTTAGGGACGACCTCCTGATACCTTGGGTTCGGCTTGACCAGCAAATCGACAATCAGCGCTACCTGTGCAACGCTGATCTGCTCAGAGGTGTAAAGTTCCGCCGTCAATGGAAATACGCAAGGGCGCAAGGAGGGGGAGTTCGCCAGACTCCACGAGTAATCGTCGAAATCGACGTACCCACCGGGGCGGAGTAACCGATCGACCAGGAAGAAGGTTAAGCCATCGACATTCCAGGTGTGGGCCCCGTCGATGAATACGTAGTCGAAAATCGGGCCAGTATGCTGTTGGAGCAGTTTCATTAGGCTCCAGTTGTAGGAATCAAGTAGCTTGCGGGAGTTGCCGTGCGCGATAACGTTGTCGTAGCCCAGTTTCCGTAACCGTCTCTGTACGTTCAGAACTTGATCTTCGTAGTCCAACAGGTGCAGCATTCCCAGGCCGTTTAAGAAGCGTGCGAGGCCCTCCGAGGTTTCCCCTACATAAACGCCGATCTCGGCGATCGCCCTGCACTCAGTCGTGCCAAGAAACTGAAGCGTCGCCTTGTTCGGTCCGGAGACAGCTAGGGTGCTGGGGTAGCTCGAACCGTTCGCGTGTGCCATCAAGTCGTTCGCCAGTCCTGGTTTGTTTTCCATCTGAGGCTGTCTCGGCAGTAAGAGGCCAGCAACGGTCAGGGCGGTCACGACTATTCCCGTGTTTCGGGAATCGGCATTCCATGAACTGGCCACAGCGACTCTTCCAATGGTTCAGGGAAGCCGCTGGCGCAGCCGAGGATAGTGTAGCAGGTTCCGGCGGTGCCGCCACCCCTTCTCCGCCTTCACGCCGTCGGCGGAAAGTGAAAAGATGACAGTCCCAGTCGCGGGGCAAGGAACCTGGACGGCGACATCCAGCCCCTGGCCGAACATCGGCGAAGGTGAACGCCTACGTGGAGTGGGATCGGCCGACGGATTACACGGGACTGCGGCGACTGCGGCCGACATTGATCAGTAGCGGCTGGTATGGCGTATGGCCGCGATCTAGAAGGGGCGCGGCCCCTTCCGCAGATCCGTTTACTGGCAGTGTCGCTTGGCATGCATATGGTCGGGAGACTTCCGAAGGATCTGCAGAATTGAGGTCGCAAAAACCGCTAATCGGAATCCGCATCGAAGTCCGCCGCTGGTTCTGGCAAGAACGTCAGACGAATAGGACAATTGGATTCGTGTTCCAGGGCCGGGCGGGCCGTTCGATCACGACATGTGCATGGGTCCCGAACCGACCCAGTGTTCTCCGACGCTTGTGAACCCGATCCGTTGGATGAGGCACAATCTTCGAGTTCCGGATCGGGCGTCCAATGGGGACGCGAATCGCGGGAATTCCGGGAATCGGCACTCGATAGATTAGCCACGGGCAACTCCTTGGCGGGGTTCAATTGCGTGATTAAGCGCGGACGGATGACTTGCGCCCGAGTCCGTTGGACGCCTCCGAAATGGCACGGCTGACCGGCCGCTGAGGCTGCACATGTCGCCCACACACACTCTCGGAATGGAGAGTATAGGGGATCGCGGGGCGCCTGTGAAGAAGATCCCCGGAGAATGTCCAAGGCCTGGACGAGCCGTAAGGATTATGCGACGGTCCCCGGTCCCACGGTCCCAGTGACCACCTTGATTGAAGATACCTGTCACCGCTAGAATGCGGCCCGAGACCAAGGCGGCCGAAGAAGGCTGCGGAGGTTTGGTTAGCGGCCCGCCCGGACCGGCCCTCGCTGGATCTGACAATCCGGCGAATGACGGACCTCCGCCGAATCTCGGGTGCCAGCAGCGGCGTGTGAGATCGATTCGATGCGAATCTGACGACAACGAACAGATCGTGAATCCGCGGATCCCAATTCGGGCCAGAGGCGAGGCGGTGTGGACCGCGCTGTTTTGCGGCGGTTGACGGGGTGCTTATGAGAATCATGTGTATGGCGTATCCGGTCTGGGCTCGCGGGGACCTGCACCTCAATAGCACCGGGAACGCCATTGTTCTGCCCACGGACGAGATGATCAAGTTGCTGATCGAAGCCGGGCACGTCGTCGATGTTGTGAACTTCTTCCCCGATTCGAAGCACAAGAACCTACCGTTGATGCGATCCGGCGTTCGGATGAAGAGCTACGCCGAAGTTGATGCTGCAGCGTACGATCTGTTCATCCACATGTTCAAGGACCCGACGCAGCCGGAAGTCTTAGCGATCCTCCACGAGTTGCACATCGATTACCATGGCAAGCCCGTCCTGAACGACGCCAGCAGGCTTGCGGACTTTACGAAGTGGAAGTACTTGAAGCTCCTGCACGAGAAAGGGCTCGGCCCCGCCGTCCATCCGGAGATCAGGTACCAGGATGTCCAGTGGGGGCCATCCACGTACTGTGCGAGCATCAGTTCTGACAAGAAGTACGTCCACTCCGGGGCAACTAACAACAATCGCGGCGACTATCCCGAACGCAGAAACATCGAGTCAATCGTCGCCGACTACATCGACAACGAGGCGTCGGGTGTGCGCAGTTTCTTCCGCCTCGGCTACGCGGTGGGCGGCGTGACTTCAGGCTGGATGTACTGCAGTACGGCAGAGCAGACGGTACAAAAGAGCGGATCCTGTAAGCATCAAGTCCCCCTGCAACTGCCGCACAGATACGCGCGCCAGATCATCCCGGCCTTCGCCTGCCTGGGGGTAGACTATTGCCACTTTGAAGGGTGCTTCAAGGACCGGAGGATGTACATCTTTGACATCAATCCGCACCCCACGAGCCACGGCGGAACACTGTCGGTGATAACCGAAGAGATGGTGGACAGGATACTGTCACGGTATAATCCGGGTCAAATCGCCGACGGTCCGGTGGACTCACAGTGAGTTCCGCGCGGCCCAGCGTAACCGCAGCCGTTTGTCAGGGGGTAAAGCGGTTCTGCACCCGGGCCCCTCTGCGAGAACGTGGATGTGTCCCTTGTTTCCCCCCGATTTCACTGCTATGCTCACACCCGTCGTCGAGAATCGAGCTTCCCGTCCGTATCCTGCGAAGGTTTAACAAGCAGGGTAGCTGGCGGCAGAAGTTGATGCGTTGATGCTTTGTTGGGAGGGAAGATGGACGACAGCGAGTTCCTTAAGAAGCGGAAGTTCAGGTACATCCTTCCCGAGATGAGGGGACTCGTGAATGGGTGGTTTGGACCTGGGGTGTCCAAGTTTAGTTGGACGTACTTTTTGAAGGGGTGCGACTGGTTCGAGGTCGTGGACCAGTTCTGCCCGTTGCTGAAGTGCAAGGAGGAAGGCGTTATCCCTTGTCTGGAAGGAGCCGCCACGAACGTCGTAGAGGAAGCCGAGAGAATCGAGTGGCCCCTTTCTCTCCTGCCCAATTCCGCATTCGGGAATAGCGCGAGAAGGTGGGAAGCGGCCTTCTTTTTCCGGTCGTCATTCGTGTACAGCTTCCTGTTCTTGAACGATGAGGACCTCAACGCCGCTTGGCAGTACACGACACCGGCGTTTAGGGGAGCAATCTCTCGGGTGCGACATTTTCTCCGTCCGTCCATCTATCGAGACCCTTTCTACGCAGGTCCGCAGAAGTGGGACGTTCTTCTGTACCTGAAGAGCATGGATTTCCACTGGAACAATGTGCTGAAGCTCTTCCCGAATTTCACGTACATCCAGAATGGATACTACACATATGAGGAGCTCCGGTACAAGGCTCGGAGGTCTCGGTTCTGTCTCCTCGGATCGGCTTGGGATACTTATGGGATAGCCATGCATGAGATAGCCGCGCAGGGGTGCCCTGTTCTCGTCTGCAATCCGGGTACTCTTCCTGGGAACTTCGATGAGGGCCGGCAGGGATTGTACCTGCGCAACGCTACTCATCGTCACCTTATGGGCTCGGACCTTGAAGAACTCGACGCCGCGTCGAAAGAGGTCCTGTCCTGGGATAGGAAGGATGTCCGGAGGGCATCGTTGGATTTCGCCGATCCGGATTTGCTCCGGGACCAGTGGAAGTCCGCATTGTATGGCGAGATCCCTGAGCACCGAACCAAGCCCACGCCGTTCCCTTGGGTTTGGTGCTTTCAGGCTTTTGATTACGTAGCGCGAAAAGACGCGGAGTGGGTTCAATCCGACCGGGAGCATGGCTATGGGTGAACGATGGTCGGTTTTGCTCTATTTGGGGGATATCCCCGTCGACCACTGTGACGCCCGCGCGGAGCACCCACGTCTCTGCGCTCTGCGACAGGAGAGATTTCTGGAGGATGAGTTGTTTTACAAGGCAAGCCGTTCCTCCTTCTGCCTTTTCGGGTCAACTCTCCGGCAGACTCATCAGATGAGGGATTTCCAGAAAGTCGTTCTCTGCGGGTGTCCCGTGATCCTCCCAGAACCGTGCGCAGTGGACGTCGAGGGTCTCGGAATCGGAGCGGTGGTCAGGCCCCTGAACCGGCGAATCCAGTGTGACCCCTTCAGCGATAAAGACATGCTAACCGCTTCTATTCAAAGGGCCCTGGCTTTGGACAGGGCGTCCGTGGCTCTTGCAGGCAGAACGGCTTTTCCAGACGCGCCCCTGGTCGCTTTGGACGCGGAATGGTTCACCGAGTGGGACAACGACCAGGATTGGGACGCCGATTGTGAAGCAGCGATCTTCGCGAAAGCCCCCGTGAAACGAATCGCGGATGATCTGAGGACGGCGGCGGGATACGGAAGCCATGTACCTGTGCTGCGGGGCGTTCTGGAGTTCTTGCAGCCCAGAAAGACGCTTGAGTACGGGGATGGGATTGTTCAGCACCCCGATGATCCTGGCTTACGGGTCCTCTTTAGTTTCCATCGAGATGCAGGACAAGTGCTGGTATGACCAGGTGGTCGCTACGAAACCGAAGTCCCCGGAATTCCTGCCATTACTTCTTCTTGGCAACGATGCTGGCTTGACTTATATTCGGGGTCTGACGGAGGGATTCGATCTCGTCTTCGTTGACGGGATCAACCGACACGTCGTTGTCTTAGACGCATTGACCCGTTCCGACACGGTCATGATGCACGACAGCCAAGGAACCGTGTTTCGAAAACTGCAGTATCAGGAGATGGTGGTCGGTGCAGACGTGGCTATTGTGATTTTCAACCTGAATCCTCCGCAGCCCGCGACCACTGTACTGACTCGAAGGAAAGACCTCGCGAATTTTCTTGTGCGAGAGGGTGGCATACTGGAGGACTGACCTGGAGACACTACCGCCGGTCAGTTGCAGGTGCCTAGTCTACCGGCGTCCTCAAGTTCTGGAGGAGGCCGCGGGGTGTTTCCCGACGCAGGACTACCCAGGGAGCAGGAACACCCTGCCGCTGCTCCCAAACTGGTATGACTCCTCGCCGCCGACACAGTATACGACCAGTCGCCGGTTCCGGCGCGGAATTCCCACCCCCGCTGTCCGTCGCCATCTCGCCACAACATGAGGCACGTCGTTCTAGTGCATCGACGGCTGTGTCGTGGACTGGGGCCAATTTGGCACGTTGTGCGGGGAGTTCGCGCATCACGCCAATGGGTGTCAACGTCTCCAGCGATTCAGCCGAGTTCTCTCGCGTCAGCGGTGTCAGCGGTTATGATTATGACCTTCTTTCTTTCCTGTACCTCGGCGTTGGACAGAATCACCTGCTTGAACGATTCGACATATAGGATGGCATTTGCGGATACGTCCCAATTGGCTTTCTGAGATCTGGATATTCCACAAATCCAAGTAGGTTAGGTGTCCGACGAGGCAAAGCAATGCTACGTCGGCATCCTGAAATGCCTCTGGACACCCTCCCGTCGAATCCACAACGGTCAGTTCCTCTCCCTCGATGGACGGCGGCATCATACGGCTGAAAGTGATTGACACTGTACTCTCGCGGACATAAAGCGTTCCGCCTCTAGCTGCGATCTCCATGAACACGGGATCCACGGTAATAGCTTCGTCGTCTATCCGTACGACGCCGGGTATCGAAGGGCGAGTTTCCTTCCGTCCACAGGACGAGGCAGCCAAACAGGTCACGCCAATGAAGAGCACAACTGTGCATTTGGGCCGGTCCATCATCATTCGTTACGTTCTCACAAGAAGTATGACGAAGCCAATTGTCTACCTGGACGCCGGGGCATCCCAAAAGGGGCCTTCCCAGTGCTGTCTCGTCGTGGGAGTCCAGCTTCTGTGAGCGGCGTCATCTCGGTCAGACGACCGCAGGTAGCTGCTAGACTATCCGGAGTGGAAGACTCTTGACATCCACGGCTAGCGCGGCGGAGACTGCGCGTCAGGGATACTTCGATGGCGTGATCCCTCTTTCCTCACCGCGATCCGGTCCAGGCTTGATGTCGATCGTAGTGCCGGTCGCGTCGTTTGACGCCGTAAACACCTTTTTTGTCACCTTGCATTCGCAGTCCCATGCGTGAACAACGCGGATAGTCGTCCTGGCTAGGGGTTTGCCACCAATCGGCCATCCCACAGCGACATCGCCAATATCATCAATCGTCTGTCCAGGAAGCGCATATTCGGTAAAGGCGAAGTAGTACTCCCACTTCAGACACTCCCCGGTTTGGGGATCTGCCTCCACGCAAACATTGATCTTCTCGTAAGGATCATGGAAGTACGATGCAACGTCGTGCGGCACCTCTCCTCCGAACAGCTTGAAGACGGACGTAACCTCAAGGCGACCTGCCGTTCCCTCACACGTGTCTTTCCAGTGAAAATTGGCAAGCTGCTTATACTGCCATCCCGGGTTGCCGCCATCCGTTTCCACCGGGAGGATCTGTCCGTTATGAAGCTGAAGGCGTAGCAGGTACTGCAACTCAATGGAATCATTTACCAACATCTCCCTTGTGCAACAGTCTCTGATCTTGATCTTGGTTCGGTTGTATTCGATCACAAAGCCCCCTCCCGCGGCAGCCAGCATGGCCTCCTCGGATGATGATGGACGCAGCCACACGGCCGCATAGACGCCGCCAGTACAATCTAGCTGCGTCTCACCATTCACAGCCTCGAAGTCTAACGTCCCGGCAGGATCGAGCCGCCTGAGTGGATTTGCCCCCGCGTACTCATATTGCCTGCGACCGACTGCGAGGATTGCGACCGCAATTCCGATCGGGTATGATACTGGATCCTGCGACATCCATCTACCGGACACCGGCTCGTAGACTCTCCGACGGATGTAAATCGTGCGCGACGCCTCGTCCCAGTAGTATCCGACTCGCCCAACCCAGCGGAATGGATTCACCGTTGAGCCAACGACATCAACCTCGTTCCCCCATGCATCGTAAACATAGTTATCCGTCGCATCGCCGCCGTCATCCGTCAGCGCCCGCGTCGAGCCGAGCGCGTCGTAGTGGTAATGGCTGGGACACCAGATCATCGAGGCTTTGCGATACTGGCTGATCAGGTTGCCGTACTGTTGCGGTTCGTTGGTGTAGAGTGCCTGGAGATCGTTGCTCTCGTCGGTTTCGGAGAGGTAGTTCTCGAAGTCCCACAGGAATCTGGTCGTACCTTCTGCGTCTGCTTTCGAGTCGCGGAGTCCGTCAAAGCGATACGTAAACGTTGTGACGGCGTCATCGGGTTGTGCCACTTGCGTCTGCCGGTTCTGGTCGTCCCATGTCCTGGTTGTGCGCTGGCCGCTGAGCGATTCGACGACGTTCAGGTTCCCGGCAATGTCATACGTGTACGTCGTGACCCCATCGCGATCCCGACTGGTCACGAGCTGGTTCGCCAAGTCGTAGGTCCAGGTGGTGCGCACGCCTCGGGCGTCCTTCACCAAACGGTTGCCGGAGGCGTCATACGTGTACGTCGTGTCATAGCCAAAGGCACCGCTTCGCTGCTCGCGGATCAATCGGTCGGTTGGGTCATACATCCACGTCACGCGATCACCTCCCGATTCCAGGACTCCCGTGCGGTTGCCCACGGCATCGTAGTCATAGGCGAAGCCGGAAATTACGCTGCCGTCACTCTTCAGATTGTACACCTGCGTCACGTGCGAGGCTGCATCGAACGTGTGGCTGGCTCGCGTGGCGTTGGCCAATTCCTTCAATGTCCGGCGTCCGGCGGCATCGTAGGTGAACGTCGTCCGCTCGCCATGCGGGTTGACAACATGGGAAATCTGGCCTCGTGCGCCATAGCTGTAACTGAATCGACCGCCGGGCGAGTCCATCGTCGCCCGCCGGCCGATGGCGTCGTACGTGTACGTGATCGCATTTCCCACCGGATCGACGGCGGTCAAGCGGCGGTTCAGCAAATCGTAGCTGAACGTCGAGCGCCCGGTCCCGTCAATTGCGTCGGTGTGGTTGCCGACTGCGTCGTAGCCGAACGTGACCGGCAGATCATTGGTGGTTGTGCGTGTTGTGAGCCGGTTGGCCGCGTCATACTGGAATGTAGCCCAAACACCGCGAGCATCCAGAATGGTCGTTTGCCGGCCTGCCGCATCGTACGAAAACGTCGTTATCCGCCCCAGCGGATCGGCGTGTTCGACAATCCGCCCGGTCGCGTCGTGCGTGTACGTGTTGCGACCGCCGTTGGCGTCCAGGACCGCCGTTCGCCACCCAACTGCATTGTACACGCTGGTCGTGCGATGGCCCAGCGCATTAACCTCAGTGGCGGGCCGCCCCACTTCGTCAAAGACCCTTGTCGAAATGTTTCCGCAGGCGTCGATAGTGGCGATCTGCCGACCAGTCGCGTCGTAGCTCAGCGTGGTGCGGTAGCGCAGCGGGTTAACCGTCGCCATGGTCCTCCCAGCCGCATCGTGGACGGTCGTCGTGCGGTACCCCAGGGGATTGATCCGAGCGATCAGCCGCCCCGCGGCGTCGTAGCCGAAGCTTGTTCGATGGCCGAGCGGATCGACACCCGCGGCCGTTCGACCAGCCGCGTCGTACACCGTCGTCGAAGTGTAGCCAAGGGCATTGGTCACGGACACCCGACGGCCCGCGGCGTCGTAGCCCAGCGTGGTCCGTTTTCCCAGAGCGTCGATAATGGCTTGCCACCGACCGGCTGGATCGTAGACCGTCGTCGTGACGGCGCCGCGGGCGTTCATCACGACCGTCTGCCGTCCGGCGGCGTCGCGCGTGTAGGTCGTGCGCTGCCCCAAGGCGTCGATTGTGGCTGCCTTGCGGCCGGTCCCGTCGAGGACCATTGTGGTCCGCTGCCCCAAGGGATCGATCATGGCGATCTGCCGGTCAGCTTCATCATAAACCGATGTCGCCCGGTTGCCGAGCGGATCGACCGTGGCGACGTTCCGGTCCGCGGCATCATGGACTATCGTGGTCCGATGCCCCAGCGGATTCACACTGGCCACGGCTCGGCTGGTTTCGTCGAACACGGTCGTGTGCCGGTTGCCCAGCGCGTCGACGGTAGCCGTCGCGCGGCCGGCCGAATCGTAGACCGTGGTCGTGGCGTGGCCGAGGGGATCGATGACGGCCACCTGCCGATCGGCTGCGTCAAAGACGTTGGTTGTCCGGTACCCCAGCGGATTCACTTGGGCCACCTGGTTGCCCACGGCATCGAAGACATTCGTCGCGCGGTGGTCCAGCGGATCCACCACGGCGATCCCCCGGCCTTCGGCATCCAGCACTATCGTCGTCCGCTCGCCGAGCGGGTTGATCTGGGCGATCACCCGTCCACCGTTGTCATATACGCTCGTGATCCGCTCGCCGAGCGGATTGACCGACGCCACCTGCCGTCCCGTCGCGTCGTACGCAGCCGTCGAAACATTGCCCAGCGGATCGATCGCCTCGATCCGCTTACCTCGCGCGTTGTAGGTGTAGCTTGTCCGATGGCCCAACGGATTGACATTGGCGACGGGCTGGCCTATGGCGTTGTACACTCTGGTCGTTCGGTGGCCCAGCGGGTCGATCTCGGCCACCACCCGCCCGGCCCCGTCGTACGTCACACTCGTCCGCGCGCCCAAGGGATTGACGGTCGCCACACGACGGCCCGTCGCATCGTGAACCGTGGTGGTGACATTCCCCAACGCGTTCTGAACCGCCACCTGCCGCCCATATTCGTACGTGTAACTCGTGCGCTGCCCCAGCGGATCGATCTCCGCCAGCAACTGTCCCACCGGATCGTAGACGTAACTCGTGCGCTGCCCCAGCGCGTCGACACTGGCGACCTTGCGGTTCCGCTCATCGAACACATTGGTCGCCACCGCTCCGAGCGGGTTCTGGACCGCGATGCGATTGCCGGAGGCGTCGTAACCGTAGGTCGTCCGGTGACCCAGCGCGTCCACCACCGCCACCAGCCGGTTGGCCGCGTCGTACACGCTGCTGGTCGTCGCGCCCAACGCATTGGTCGTCGCAATTCGATTGCCGGCCATGTCGTAGCTATACGTCGTGCGATGGCCCAACGGATCCACGTGAGCCCGAAGCTGCCCCGACTCGTACACCTGCGTCTCGATCTGCCCCAGCGGGTTTTCCCGGCTCACCAGGCGACCGTTCAGGTTGTACGTCAACGTCGTCCGATAACCCAGCGGATTCACCCGCGCCACCACACGGTTCATGTCATCCCGGATCAGCGTCGTCGTGTGGCCCAGCGGATTCGTCCGGGCGATGATGTTCCCCCCCGCGTCGAACGTGCGAGTGCTTCGCTCCCCCAGCGGATTCACGTTGGCCACATGACGACCCTGTGCATCGTACACGCGCGTCACGGTATTCCCCAACGCGTCCGTCAGCGACTCCATCTGGCCATGGCTGTCGTAGGCGTACGTCAATCGGTGCCCCTGCGCGTCGATCAATCCCGTCCGGCGGCCCTGCTCATTCCACACGAGAGTCGAGCGTTCCCCGTTCTGATTGATCAACGAACTGACTCGGTCCTGCCCATCGTAGACAAACGTGAAACGGCTCCCGTCCATCCACTCGATATCTCTCAACGTTTGCCTTCCCTCGGCAGTGGTGTGGTAACCAAACGTCGCCCGGTTGCCCGACGCATCTTCAATGCCGGTCAGTCGGTTGTCATCCCAACTGTAGGTCGTACGACGGCCCAGCGGGTCCACCACTGAGCCGGTGCTGCTGTCGCCGTCAGCGAACGTATGCGTCGTCGTGTATCCCCGCGCATCGGTCACCGCCGTGACGCCCGACTGGTACGCGTAGGTCGTCCGCCCGCCATCGGGCGATTCCACGCCGAGCACACGCCCCTGCCCGTCGTAGGCGAACGTCGTGCGATCTTGCTCCGCATTGGTCCAACTCGTCAGCCGATGTTGCGCGTCATAAGCCAGCGAAGTGACGCACAATTCGGGGGTCGTGATCTGGACCAAGTCACCTTGGCCGTCCACGGTGAACCGTGTGATCCGACCGGCACTGTCCTGGATCTGGCTGATCTTACCCGCCCCGTCGTAGTTGTAGGTGGTGCGGCGGTCGAAGGGGTCCACGATGCTCGACACGCGATTCCCGCCGTCATAGGTGAGCGTCCAGACATCGCTGGCCTTGCTCTGGAGGCTGTGCAGACGCCCGCCGATGTCATAATCGAACTTCAGACCGTCCGGCTGCGTTTCCGTCCACGTGCCCTCGACAAGGTGCTTGACCAGCGAGTTGCGCCCACCCGGCGGCGGCGTGTAAGTGCCGCTGGCGTCCCGGTTGGTATACAGCAAAACCGAGCCGTCCCCGGTGCGCACCTCGGCACTGGTGCCGCTTATTTCGTCCACCCGCCGATCGTAAATCCCTTGCCAGCGATGGCCAAAGACGCTCTCCCCCTCCAAACGGCTGTTGTACGTAAGAATGGGCCGAGGGTCGAACCCATCGCCGCGAGGCGTCTTGATCTTGGCCACCAGACTGCCGCTGCCCATATTCACGCGCCCAGGACCGCGCGGCGAGCAA